>URII01000042.1 GCA_900547825.1 uncultured Porphyromonadaceae bacterium | reverse complement strand
GTTGACCTTCGGTCTGCCGACATGTTTAATTCGCCGGTGTTCTACGTAAAACAGAATGACATAATATATGTAGAGCCTAACGGCAAAAAAACAGGTGAGTCATCAGTAAATGCAAACTCCTGGAAAAGCGTAGCTATATACACCTCCCTCGCTTCATTCTTAATGACCCTTACATTGTTCATCGTAAAATGGTAACGAATCAGCCTAAAGCCGAGACTTCCGGAATAAAAAGATCCGCCCGCAGTTCCTCGCAAGGAGTAGACATGAAGGAACTGCTATACAGCATTGTAGCCAACTGGTATTGGTTTCTGATCTCAGTGGTTGTTTGCGTCACTTTCGCAAGCATAAAACTGATGAAAACAGTGCCGACATATTCAAGAAGCATTTCAGTGCTGATCAAAGATCAGGCAAATAACAGCTCAATGTCGGCCTCCATGCCCGATCTTTCCGACCTCGGAATAAAACAGGGTAGCACAAGTATAGAAAACGAGCTTATCACGCTGCGCTCGCCAAGCCTTATGTCTGATATAGTGGAACGTCTTAACCTCAATGAGACCTATACCATGCCGAAAGGGTTGCGCGATGAACTGCTTTACAAGACATCACCTGTGATAGTAAATCCGGTTGATTCACTCAGTAATAATTCCTGGTTCCAATTCACTATAACACTTAAATCCCAAAAGGAATTCGAGATAAGTGACATATCAGGAAATCCCGATCACACGATCAACGGCCAGATAGGGAAACCTTTCAAAATACCTGCGGGAGAGTTCAAACTCCAGCTCACGCCTGCCTATAACAGCGAATTCATAAATGAGCCGATAGTATATACACATTCCACGGTGAAAGGAGTTGCAGGAGGCTTTGCCGGCGCATTGGCAACAGAACCGGAAGCGTTCGGCACTTCCATCATACGCATAAGCATAACCGACCGTTCACCTCAACGAGCCGAGGACATACTTAATGCATTAGTTGATGTGTATAACGAACGATGGATAATGGAACGCAACCAGGCTGCGATATCCACCTCTCAGTTCATCAACGACCGCCTCGGTGTCATTGAAAATGAGCTGGGCAATGTGGAGAACGACATTTCCGCATTCAAATCAGCCAACCTGATACCGGATGTATCGTCAACTGCCAGCATGTATATGTCAGGCCTTGCACAAAATCAGCAGGCTATCACAGAGCTAAACACTCAGATTTCACTTGCCAAATATGTGCGCCGCGAACTTAACAACAGCTCAATTGACCAGCTCATATCCAATCCGGCAGGCATAGAGGGCACTAATGTTGATTCCCAGATCGGTGAGTACAACAAAATAGTGAATGAACGCAACAGGCTGCTTGCAAACTCGTCGGACAACAACCCCGCAGTAGTGGAACGTACCAACCGGCTCAACAGCATGCGGGCTGTTCTGCTTTCATCGATCGACAATCTGATAATGTCGCTCAACACACGTCTCAAAAGCCTTGAAAGCCAAGAGATGAAGAACACCTCGCATCTTGCCGCAAATCCCGGACAGGCCAAATATCTCCTGGGGGTAGAGCGTCAGCAGAAAGTAAAGGAATCGCTTTATCTCTTCCTTCTCCAGAAACGCGAGGAAAACGAGCTTAATCAGGCTTACACCGCCGACAACACACGCATGATTTCCGAACCGGCTGGACCCGGTGCACCTATCGCTCCACACAAGAGCAACATAATCATGGCTGCTGTGGCCATAGGGCTGATAATACCTTTGGTAATCATATTCCTTATCCATAATTTCGACACTAAGGTTCGCAACCGCAAAGATATCGAGAACTTGTCGGTTCCGTTTGTGGGCGAAATTCCTTTTGTCGGTGACAAGCCATCGTTTATTCAGCGCCATTCACGCCACCACAAGCCGACCATACGTCCGATATTGGTAAAACCCAAGAGCAAGAACCTGATAAACGAGTCATTCCGTGTGGTGCGTGCCAATATCGAGCTGATGAATCTCACACCCCACAACGGCGCATGCACGATAATGCTGACCTCATTAAATCCGGCATCGGGAAAAACGTTCACTGCAGCCAACTTAGCCGCGGTATTCGCTACTAAAGGACAGCAACGGGTAGTGGCACTTGACCTTGACCTCCGAAAAGGCTCGCTCAGTAACTTTGTGGGCCCGGGCCGTAAAGGTGTCACAAACTATCTCGTAGGAAAGGTAGAGCTTGATGACATAATTGTGAAGAGTGTAAGCGGCATACCCACATTCGATCTCATCCCGATGGGTACAACACCGCCCAACCCCACCGAACTTCTCTATTCAGAGCGCTTCCTCAATCTTCTCGACGAACTTAAAAAGCGCTATGACTATGTTATCATAGACTGTCCGCCTATCGATATTGTAGCCGACACCCAAATAGTGGAGAAGCATGTTGACATGACCCTGTTTGTGATCCGTGCCGGACTGTTTGAGAAAGCTGACCTGAACACTCTCCAGTCATATTATGATGATCACAGATTCACAAATCTGGCAGTTATTCTCAACGGTCTTGACCACCGTTCGGGTTATTCCTACCGACGCTATTCCCATCAGTCCTACTCCGGTTATATCCATGAGGACGAGGACTGAGAAATATGAAGATAACAATAGTCACCCCGTCGCTTAACAGCGCAAAAACTATAGGTGACACCTTGCAAAGTGTGCTCGACCAGTCGGTTTCCGGCTTGGTTGAGCACATTGTTATTGACGGAGGCTCCGCCGACGGGACTATTGAAACGGTAATGAGGCATAAACCGCTTTATGAGGCTAAGGGATGGAAGCTCGACATCTTTTCCGAAGCCGACGAGGGGCTGTATCATGCCATGTCAAAAGGGGTGGCAAAGGCTTCGGGCCAAGTTATCGGAATTCTCAACAGCGATGACTATTACACAACTCCACGATCTCTTTCACTTATAGAAAACGCGTTTGCGGAAGACGAGGATCTTGATGCGGTATACGGAAATATACATTACGAGGATATACGGCGTCCCGGAACAACAGTAAGGCGTTATGATTCCGCCATATTCTCGCGCCGCAAAATGCTTCTGGGGTTCCAGCCACCCCACCCTACCTTATATTGCCGGCGAGAAGTATATGAGCATTTCGGAACCTACCGGAGCGACTACCGCATATCGGGCGATTTCGATTTCATGCTCAGGGCCATATATCACGGCCGGATAAAAACATGCCATCTGCCATATGATCTTGTAACCATGCGCACGGGTGGAGCCACCGACCGCAATATAATGTCACATCTGCGTGGCCTTTGGGAACATGAGCTGGCCTACAGGCGCAACCATATTCCCACTACGGCCCTGTTTGATATTTTCCAACTCATTTATAAACTTATACAGATTGAACGGCACTGAACCATACCGCAACGGCACACGTTGAATCTAAGAATTCAGAAATTATATAACATGATAACAGCATCGCGCAAACGCAAGGAAAACATAGCCGAATATCTGCTATACATGTGGCAGATAGAGGATATAATACGGGCCAACGGTCTTGATATAGAAAAGATAAAATCCAACATTATAGACCGTCACGACATAACCGAAGCACAACGCCGGGAAATGACGGAATGGTACGAGTCACTGATCGATATGATGCGCCGGGAAGGAGTGGAAAAATCCGGACACCTACAGCTCAATAAAAATGTAATAATACAGCTTGTGGATCTCCATCAGGCGTTGCTAAAAGACCCGAGATTTCCGGACTACACAGCTGAATTTTACCGCACGCTTCCATTCATTGTGGAGCTGCGCGCCAAAAGCGGGGATGACCGCAAGGGTGAGATCGAAACATGCTTCAATGCCCTGTATGGCATGCTGATGCTACGTCTTCAGGGAAAAGAACTTACGCCTGACACACTGAACGCTCTCCAGCAGATATCAAAATTCATAGCCCTGCTGAGCCGCAATTTCCATCTTGACGAGGCCAACAAACTGTTTCCTGCCGACAACGACTCACCGGCATCATGAATCGCCGGAACTGAGATCAAGGTTACGCCGAAAATCCTCCGGCCGTATACGCGACAGAGCCGAATGTCGTGTAAGTTTCTTTATTGCCGAGGATGACAGGGCTCTTATCTCATCTGCGGACATGTGCAGCAATGGTGATGCAGGAGAAAAGTCTTCTATTTCAGAACATGGCGTAGAAACGTTGTGCGGACATACCTGCTGGCATATATCGCATCCTGCAAGTCCCACGAGTTTCGGCATATCGTTTGGGAAAGTGCCGCGATGTTCGATTGTGAGGTAGCTGAGACAGCGCCGTGCATCAAGAGCACCACCGTCGGGACTCAGAGCACCACCGGGACAAGCCTTGACGCAACGGCCGCAATTACCACAGGTCCGTGTACACGGACTGTCAGGCGGCACGGGCAATGTTGTGACAATCTCTCCGAGCACCACCCATGATCCCGTTCCCGGAACTATCAGAAGGTTGTTCATGCCCACAAAGCCCACTCCGGCACGCTGAGCCCAGTAACGTTCACGCAACGGAGCCGTGTCAACGACAACACGCCATAATTCGTCAGGAAAAACATCTTTCATGCGCTCGACAACTGCTCCGAGGCGCTCACGCACCACCTCATGATAATCGCGCCCGCGGGCGTAACGGGCTATTTTGATGCTCATATCATCCGGATCCGGATAAAAATAATTGAACGCGGCCACCACAACAGTCCTGGTACCTTCAAGCACTCCGGAAGGGTGCATGCGTGCCTCGACATGAGCTTCCATATATTTCATGGAAGCATTATACCCGCATTCAATCCACCGGCTATACCGACGCTGAGCCTCTTCATCCACCAAGGCGGCTTCGGCAACGCCCCATGCCACTACCCCGGCAGCCGGCAGCATATCGGAAAGCATTGCGCGGGCCTTGGCTCCCGCATCACATGTCGAGCTTCTCGAATTCATACCCCTTTTCCTTTAGCCATTGCAATGCCTGAGGCAACACAGCCCGAAGATTACGCTCGGCTTTCAGGGAGTCATGAAACACTATTATAGATCCGTTGCGTGTATACCGGCGCACGTTGGCCATCACTTTATCAGGGGTCAGCTTACGGCTGTAATCACGCGTAACCAGATCATACATCACTATATTATAATGGTGCTTTATAGCCGCAGCCTGTGCCCAACGTATCAATCCGTGTGGCGGACGGAACAGCGGACTTCCGATCAGCGTATCCGCTTCGGTTATGTCACGCATATACCGCAAAGTAGGCTCCTTGAACCCCTGTAGATGATGCATAGTGTGGTTGCCCCACGAATGACCCCTGCGTTTCACTTCTTCAAGCAGTCCGGGATGACGCCTGACATTATCCCCTACCATGAAAAAGGTGGCCTTGGCCCCGAAACGGTCAAGAGTGTCAAGAACCCACGGAGTTACTTCAGGAATAGGGCCGTCATCGAAAGTTATATAGACAACTTTTCGGCCCTTACGTTTTATACGCCATATCGCCTCCGGAAACAGGAGGCGATATAGCAATGACGGTTGCTCGATAAGCATGACAGATTATATACCGCAGGGGGTATTACTGACGGTTGGCAAAAGCCGCTATACGTTCAAAATTGACCCCGCGGTCCTGCTGTTCAAGCATAAGTTTCTCCACATCGCCTCCAAAATCGCTATACGACTGGAGAAGCGACATATAATAGTATTGTTCAATCCACCGGTCAGTCGACGGCAAGGAGGCGTACTGCCACGGTGCGAGGCTCTGATAGTAGATGATGTTCTGGGAATAAGCTTTTATCTCGTCCTCAAGGAGTTTAAGAGCCTTTGCGGTGTCAGCCTTATTGCCGGTCAGATGTCCGAGGTTGCCATACATCTCGGCCACCTGCTGCCCCATCTATATGCCGAACGGCATGGCTTCGAGAGGAAGCTTGTCAAGCATCAGATCAAGCACGGTATGAGCTTTCTTGAACCTGTCGGCAGCATAAGCAGTTGAATCACCGGCCTGTGTGCCCTCCAATATCAGCTCCTGGGCCAGATCGGCGAGTGCCGAGCGGGTGGAAACGACCATGCGGCGCACTGTTTCATCAAGATATATCTCCTTGCCGTTCTTGACTTCTTCAAGACCGCCCCAACGGAAACGTTCGGTCACATTACGGTACATCTTATCGGTATTGACTTTAGGATTGTATCCGTCATATCCCTTCACAATAGGTGATACTTCATAAGCCATACCGGTTTGACACAGATACGGATTGAGGCCAAGATAGTAACTTGAGGGAACAGTAGTTGCAAAATATACCGGACGGGGCCATCCATCAGCGGCACTGGAGGCAATGATATCAAGCGAAAGCACCTTGCTCAGAGTCATGCCGCCCTCACTGGCCGTGGACTGATCGGCAAGCATATTGAAGCTTATATAATCCTCAGCCATCTGCGCTTCGGCAGGTGTGATGCGTCCGGCTTTTACCATAGCATCGCGGTCAACCGGCACATACATGTTAGGCCGTTTGAGCACAGGCAGGTTATAGGCATTCTTATTGGAGGACGGATCATAGAGCGATGCGAGCGACACCAACGCCTGGGTCTGGGTTGTATCCGGATCAAGGAAGTAGTTGAATTGCAGCCTGTCGTACGCATAATCGGCAGGATGCGCAAGCATTTTTACCGGAGCGGCGTCATAAGCGGGCATTTTAAGCTGGTTGGCATACCAGTCGGTGGCAAGATATGACAGGTTCACTACCCTTACATCCGTACGCACACCCTCCACTTCCTGAGCGTACCACAAGGGGAATGTGTCATTGTCGCCGTTAGTGAATATTATGGCATTTTCGTCAAGCGAGTTAAGATAGTTGAATCCGAAATCACGTGCGGTGTAGCGTCCCGAACGGTCATGGTCATCCCAAGTCTGCGATACCATCTGCAATGGAACAAGAAGACCGATAACAGCAGCAGCCACAGCCGAAGGCACACTCATTTTAGGATTCTTGAAGGCCGAACTGAAAACACGCCAAAGTCCCGGCACTCCAAGACCTATCCATATGGCGAAAGCATAGAAAGAGCCGGCAAAAGCATAATCGCGCTCACGGGGCTGAGTGGGAGTCTGATTAAGGTAAAGCACTATGGCTATACCTGTCATGAAGAACAGGAAGAACACCACCCAGAACTGTTCTATGCCGCGCTTTGACGAGAAAGCCTGCCAGCACAGCCCTATAATGCCGAGAATGAGCGGAAGAAGATAGAACACATTATGCCCCTTGTTTCCCTCACCCATATCGTAAGGCAGCAGCGACTGGTCACCGAGCCTCGGGTTGTCAATGAACGGAATGCCGGATATCCAGTTTCCCTGATTGACCTCACCGTTACCGGCTATATCGTTCTGGCGCCCTGCGAAGTTCCACATGAAGTAACGCCAGTACATATGATTGAGCTGATAAATGAGGAAAAATTTAAGATTCTCAGCCATAGTTGGCTTTATCTTGGTTTCCTTCTGAAGGGAATTTCCATCCATGTCGGTATACACGGTGGCCGAGACAGGACGCCCCACCATACCGGTCCAGTCCTTATAAGCCTGAGCATGAGCACCGCTGTAGATACGCGGGAACACCATGTCAAGCTCAGGTGTCATGACATAATTACGCTTGCGCCCTGTAGCCACATATTTGTCAGGATCGTCAGGCGAGGTCTTCACTGCCTTGGCGTATTGCTCCGGGCCATAGTTGACCATTGGCACGGGTGTCTGCCCGTCGACTTTATACACTATCGACGAATTCACCGTCTGGCCATAGAACAAAGGACGCTCGCCGTATTGCTCACGGTTAAGATATGAACTGAGGGCAAACACATTGTCGGGGGCATTCTGATTCATCGGGGTGTTGCTCGAAGAACGGATAAGCAGGAGCGCATAGCTCGAGTAACCTATGAATATCACAAAAACACTCAGAGCCACAAGGGTAAGGATACGCACTGATATTTTCTTGGCCCATATGAAATATGCAATAAGCGCAAGTGACACCACAACCGGAACCCACAGGCTGTCGCCGATAAACGGAATTCCGGAGAGAATTATCATTACTATAAATGAAATCTTCATGCGAAGTGGATGGCGCTCGGCATAAAGTTCCCTGATAGTCCATATGAAACATGCCACAAGCAGAACGGCATATATCAGCACACCCATATTATAGCTTAATCCCAACTTGTTGACAAAGAAGAGTTCGAAATACTGGGCAACTTCGATAAATCCCGGCACAAGTCCGTAAAGGATAAGACCTACTATTACAAATGATACAAAGAGAGCGATCAACGACCCTTTGGCTGTGGTATCAGTCCATTTACGGTAATATACCACAAGGACTATAGCGGGAATACAAAGAAGATTCAGAAGATGGACGGCAATGGATATGCCTATCACATATGCTATCAGAACGAGATAACGGTCGCTGTGCGGTTTGTCGGCACGATTCTCCCATTTGAGAATGAGCCAAAACACCAATGCAGTACAAAACGACGAGAACGCATAAACCTCACCTTCCACTGCCGAGAACCAGAAAGTATCACTCCATGTGTAGGCGAGCGCACCGCAAATTCCGGCGCCGAAAATCAGGATCATCTGCAACGGGGTGATTTCCGTGGCGCTGTCCTTGACCAGAAGACGCTTGGCAAGATGTGTGACAGTCCAGAAAAGCAACAGAATAGTGGCAGCCGAAAGCAGTGCCGACATACCGTTGACCATCAGGGCTACTTTCGACACGTCACCGCCCGCAAAGTTCACAAAGAAGCGTGCCGCCAGCATAAATATAGGGTTGCCCGGCGGATGGCCCACTTCCAGTTTAAAACCTTGTGAAATAAACTCGGGGCAATCCCAAAAACTTGCCGTAGGCTCAAGGGTGAGCAGATAGGTGACTGCGGCCACTACAAAACAGAGCCAGCCGAGACAGTCGTTAAGCAGGTTATAACGTTTCATCTTGCAAAATAAAATGCGACATATGGTATGGGAACGTACACGAAAGCACGCTACCTATCAAGCTGCAAATATACTACATTTCCGCCATGCCCGCAATCAGAGCTACCTATGATGTCATTCCCGATCACTGAATTAACATTTATTTTGTGATGCGATCATATACATAGTTAATGAAATAGCGTGTACCTTTGCATAATTATGAATATACTGGCCATTGACGGAAGCCCGCGCAAAGAGGGCACCATAGCTACCCTGCTCAAAATAATGTGTGCCGAACTTGAATCGGCCGGATGCGACGTGAAGCAGATAAAAGTATCAGAACTGAATATCGCACCGTGCACCGGATGCATGTCATGCCGCTCATTGAAAAAGTGTGTGCTCGCGCCTGACGACTCACTTCGGATGATAGATGCGTTTGTCTGGGCGGATGCATTCCTGATCGGCGCACCATGTTACTGGAACAATATTCCAGGACCGATGAAAACGATGTTCGACCGCATGGTCTATGCTCTGATGGAACTTTCGCCCCGTGGCATTCCATGCGGGCTCCACAAAGGTAAACGGGCGCTGATTGTTGCCTCATCCACTACTCCGTGGCCCATAAACCGGTTCACAGCCACACGAGGAGTGATCCGTAACATCAAAGCTATACTTGACACCGCCGGCATAAAGACCATAGGATCGATCCAAAAAGGGGGAACGGCAAAGAAACATACGCTGTCGGCCGCCGAAACAGCCAAGGCAAAGCGGTCAGTCCACAGGCTTATCACTCGGTGAGATCAACCGGTAAACGGCTCGACAGTCTTGACACAACAAATACTATCAGGGCAAGCATTACGAAAACAATGGCGGTGGAACGGAGGATATCGCCCAACCCTACCAATGGTGCGACAATAGCTCCGAATATATAACCGAGAATACCGATCAGCGCGGAAGCGTCGCCTCCGTGGGCACGCCCCTCATTCATGGCAAGAGTGTTGCCCACAGTGAATATCATGCCCATGGAGAACAACATCGGCAGAAGCAGCAACTCATATACCCAGAAACCGCATCCAAGCCACAAAGCCACACTCTCAGCCACGGTAAACACAAGCAACAACCATCCACCTACAGTCGCCGCCTGCCCAAGCACCTTGAATTTCAAGGCAAGCGCGGCCCCTGCAGCAAGAAACAAGGCATTGAAACCCATAAAAAGGCCGAAGTGCAATGCCGAAAATCCATAATGGTTCTGCATTATAAACGGAGCGGAGGAGACATAGGCAAACAGGACACCGAGGGCTGATCCCTTCAGCATGGCATGGATAAGAAAAGATCGGTTGCGGAGAAGCACCTTATATGTGCCGAGCATCTCCAATAACGGAAGGTTAATGCGTCGCTCCGGGGGAAGAGATTCATGAAGTTTCTTCATAAAGAACACCAGCAGCAAGGCAAACAGAATCAGCACAATGAATATTCCCTGCCAACCCACATCCTTGGCCAACAGGCCGCCGAGCACAGGGGCACTTGCCGGTGCAAAACCGTTGATAGCACCTATCACGGCCATCATTTTAGCCAATGTGCGTCCGCCATAAATATCGGCCGGAATGGTACGTGCAAGCAGGTAGCCTCCCGAAGCCCCCACCCCTTGCAGGAAACGGCACACTAGGAAAAACTGAATGTTGGGAGAGAAAATACACACTGCCGAGGCCGCAACAAATAGCAGAAGCGAACACATCAGGGGCAGTTTACGACCGAATTTATCACTAAGCGGCCCAAGAAACAGCTCACCGAGGCCCAACCCGGCCATTCCCATTGTAAGCCCTAACTGGGCTGTTGACACGGAGCATCCGAAACTTCTGGTCATAGCAGGCAATGTGGGCAGATACATATCATTGACAAAAGAGCCGAATGCGCTCAATCCTGCCAGATAAACCACAAGAAATTTCATATATCCCGTCCAGGTGATGGTATTGCCGGAAACGGGACGGGATGCGGAAGGGGTCGGAACAGTTGACATCGTGGGAATAGTTTTAATATAAAACCGCTATCCCCACAATTTGTTCACCCTGTCAATCATGACTTGCGACGGCGCGGGTTGGCAGGGAACCATCCTTTCTCCACACGGCGCTTCTGCTCAAACAGCTCACCTATGGACCAGAACGACGAGGCTCCCCACACGGCGAGAAGAGTGGACCACAGCAGCTGCGACACCATGACCGACGCCACAACCGCAGCAATGCCCATTATGAGGAACACCCACCAGCACTTAACGCCGAAATAATACTCTCCCTTTATAACCATAGGATGAAACAGTCCTATTATCAGAAATGTGGCTATTCCTATCGCAAGTCCGGTAAGATTATGATCCGAAATAAATTCCAAAATATAAGTCATACAGTATGAATAAGTTTGTCGCCTTCATCAATTGATATCAGGCCGTGGATAATTGCAAAAATAGTCATGCCGGAAGCGCTGTGGATATTGAGCTTGGAACATATATTCCGGCGATGTGTGGCCACTGTGTGAGGAGACAGAAACAACCTGTCGGCAATCTCCTTGTTGGATAGTCCGCGGGCTATGGCAGTAACAATGTCACGCTCACGAGGGGTAAGTTCTATGTCGCCATTGGCATCAAGGGCAGTTGAGGACGATCCCACATTGCCGGCAATTCCGGATTCAGCATTTTCCAACGCCTCCTCCATCCGCTCCACTTCAGGAACGAAAAGAGCATCCTCCACACGGCAATGTGTGGTCAGATCGCGTTCGCACGTCACAATGTCGAACAACACGGCATTAAGCATATCCACTCTGGCGCGTTCGGCTGTAAAATGGCATATGAAAATCTCCTTAAGTTCCTTGAGCTTGGCAGCTATGGGCTTATGATTGCTCCGGAAATCGGCAATCCTGAACGAGGAACTACGGCGCCCGGCCACAAGGTCGTCCACATAAGTAAACACATGCTGTTCCTCATAAAGCATATGACGGCGCACCTCCTCCACATATTCATCATAGAATTTAAGTATCAGAAGCGTTACATTACTCTGCTGACCTGAACTTATAGCTGAGATAAGACGTCCACGTATGCCGGGCAACACGTAATCAAGGAAGTAAACATGCGCTTTACGCAGGTATCCCACAAGCGAAGGCAATGACACTTCAAACCCGCTGTAAGGCTTACCGCTTATGAAGTTGGCCACAGCCAGAAATGTGGAGCAATCCGTTCCGGTGGCCTTACACACATCGGCCACAGTGCTGTCACCGAATCCGAGTGATATGTCGAAGCGAGTCAAAGCCATGAGTAAAAGCGTGTTATCGGCTATTATATCACGCATTCTGTGTGAGGGCAGATATTGATCCATATAGGGCATAATGTAACGTTTGCGCAAATTTAACAACAAATACACCCTCATGCAATACCCTAAAAAGGGTATATCAAGTTTAATTCCCATAGTAATCAGCTTAATGCGGAACCCTGACTACGCTTATTCTGAATGAGTGAAGTGATGTAAACAGTAAAAATAGGGAACATCATCATTCCCAAAGCGGCAAGGACAACTGACAATACGCGTCCTACAGTGGTCATTGCAACGACATTACTTCCAACTGTGGTCATATCCATGGCTGCCCACCAAAGAGCGTCGCCATAGGTAGTGACATTAGGATTTATCCCTTTCTCAAATACAAAAAAAGCGAGGCTACAGAAATAAACCGTGGCTATAAGAGTGACTACATAGGTTACAAACAGGCCGGAAGCCTTGTTGTAGGTAAACCATCCAACCACGATAGCCAACGCATAACCTCCCCTTACCAACGGAAGATAGCGCAACAGGTATTCAAGCTGAGGCGAGAAAAACCATCCATAATGGTGGATTATAGCCACATAAGGAATAGATACCAGCAGAAACAGAAAGTGAGTCCACAGATAATGCCATTTACGCTTGGTAAGAATGAACTCTATAACAAAGTCCGCCATAAACACCACGCATACCCAAAACTCGAAATTAAGAAATCTCGGCTCATTAAGGATATTGACGTTATTTAATGTGTCGACAGATATGTACAATATAAGAAGAACCGACAATACGAGCACCACCACGTGCAATATAGTAGATAGAAGTTTCCCAGGAGCTGCCGGATCGGATTTCACCGCGGGAGTGTTGTTTGTGTCATTATCCATAGTTGAAACATTTTAACGGTCCTTACAGTCCGTGGATAAACATTATCTTTCAATATCTAACGCATAACTCAGCCAGAGAGTTGAAATATGCAAATAAATCCTAAAAATTTGGCCGATAGCCTATGAAACAGTAATTTTGACCTGAAATTAACCTTAACTATAAACTATGACAGATATTTTTGACAGGGTAATCAAACAGGCCGGCAGTTTTGACATAGCCGAGTCGGATTTCAAACGCCTTGTCAACGAAGATCCGGAGATCAAAGCAATGTACCGGGAATGGTGTGCCGAAACAGGCCATTCCGAAAAATACGGGTTCAGTGAATACTGCGAGGAGTACAGAAACTCGCAGGACTCAGTATGGGAATCATTAAACGACTATGACGAAGACCGGTGAAGATGCGGTAAGAATGCCCGCAGAGTGGGAAGCTGACGGCCCCATACTCATAGCATGGCCCCATGCGGACACCGACTGGGCACCGATGATAGATGAAATAACCGAATGTTACGTCAATCTTGCCAAGGCTCTGCTCAAATACCATCCGCTAATAATCATTGCGCCCGACACATCGGATGCACGCGAGGCGTTGACTGAGATAGACCGAGGTGAAAACCGCATTCTGTATTGCGACATACCTACGGACGATACCTGGGCCCGTGATTTCGGTCCGCTTACTGTGGAAACATCCGAAGGAACCAGATTGCGCGATTTCACATTCAACGGCTGGGGACTTAAATTCGCCGCCGCGAACGACAACATGACAAACCGGCGCATGAAGGCCCTGCATGCCTTGTCGTTGCCGCTCGACAACTGCAAGCGCCTGGTGTTGGAAGGCGGCTCGGTGGAGAGCGACGGTCGGGGCACTCTGCTCACAACATCACGCTGCCTTTTATCGCCCAACCGCAATCCGGGATTGTCAAGAGCCGAAATAGAAGAGGAGCTGAGCCGTATGCTCGGCTTCAGCCATATACTGTGGCTTGACCATGGTTTCCTGGAAGGTGACGACACCGACAGCCATGTAGACACTCTTGCACGGATAGCGCCTGATGATACCATTATATATGTAGCTCCGCCTGAGAATCCGATGGATCCACACTACAGGGAGCTGAAAGCCATGCGCCATGAACTGAAAGCCATGCGCACACCTCAAGGCACGCCATATCACCTTGTGGCTCTGCCTATGGCTGATGCTGTGTACGATACGCAAGGACAACGGCTTCCGGCAACGTATGCCAATTTTCTTGTGACACGGCACGCCATATTCATGCCTGTATACGGATCACCGCAAAAGGACTCACTCGCGGCCATGACGGTGAAAGTAGCATTTCCCGACCACGACATAATAACAGTGGATTGCCGTGCGCTCATTCAGCAGCACGGCTCGCTGCATTGCGCCACAATGCAACTCCCTTATAATTCAATTCCCTTATGAAGATAGGCATAATCCAACAGCACAACACTTCCGACATAACTGCCAACCGGGCAAGAATAGCAGAAAAAACAGCCCTGCTTGCTTCGGAAGGGGCTGAACTCATAGTAAATCAGGAACTTCATGACTCCCTGTATTTCTGCCAGACGGAATGCACGGATATTTTTGACCTCGCAACGCCCATACCATCGGAGGTAACCGACTTTTACGGGGACCTTGCAAAGCGTAACGGTGTAGTGATAGTGACATCGCTTTTTGAGCGACGTGCTCCCGGATTGTATCACAACACAGCCGTAGTCATGGAACGCGACGGCTCAATAGCCGGAATGTACAGAAAGATGCATATCCCCGACGATCCCGCATACTATGAGAAATTCTATTTCACTCCTGGAGATCTGGATTTCAAGCCCATTGATACTTCCGTGGGACGGCTCGGAGTTCTTGTATGCTGGGACCAATGGTATCCCGAGGCTGCGCGGCTCATGGCCCTGCGCGGAGCCGAAATGCTTATCTACCCTACCGCGATAGGCTGGGAATCTACGGACAGTCCAGAGGAAAAAGCACGTCAGCGCGAAGCATGGATCACTGTGCAACGAGGACATGCAGTGGCAAACGGTCTACCGGTAATATCAGTTAACCGCGTGGGTTACGAACCTGATCCGTCAGGCGTGACCGGAGGCATAAATTTCTGGGGAAGCAGTTTCGTGGCAGGACCGCAAGGTGAATTCCTATTCCGCGCCTCAGAGGATGAAGAATGCCAGGCAACCGTTGAATTGGATATGCACCGTAGCGAACAGGTGCGCCGCTGGTGGCCGTTTCTGCGCGACAGAAGGATTGACGCTTTCGGCCCGCTGACATCACGCTATCTTGATTGACCTTCCACTTCTATAGCAATAAAAAAGACGCGTATTTGAACGCGTCTTTTTTATTGCTATTTGGAAATATATCAGATATCACGTGTATCGGCATGAGTTCCGAGAACTCTACGCGCACCTATGAAATGTGTGCTGTAATAAGCATTGTCGGGAAAAGTCTGGTAAGTGACACCTTTCTTGGTAGAGGCATGTATAAAGCGGCAAGTGCCGTTTTCCTTATCCACTGAAGCCACCATAGCCACATGGCCTACCCTGCCACGACCGCTGCTGCGCGAACTGAAAAACAAAAGGTCGCCGGGCTGGAGGTCGGCAAGGTTTACATTTCTGCCTTGGGTGAACTGCTCACGCGATGTGCGTTTTATCTCTATTCCGAAATTACGGTAAATGTAGCTTGTAAAACCGGAGCAATCAAACGCCGAAGGACCGGTGGCACCCAATATATATCGTGTGCCGAGAAACCGTGAGGCATAATCGGCCATACGTGAGGCGAGATGAAGATCACTTACATAGGAAGTGGGGGCTGCCACTACGTTGGCAAATGGAGAATTTACACGGGCCGATTCAAATGCCTGCACAATAAAAGTTTTACCTGATTCGGTTGCAGCGGCCTCTTCAGCAGCGGCCTTATGTGCTACCGGAAGCTGTGCGGAGGCAGTCATGCCGAAAGACCCTATGATAAGTGATGCAAGAATTGCGTTAAGACGCATATTTATTTAAAATGAGAGTTAACAGAAAATGTTGCCGAATGTGATATACTTTGTTTATCGACATTGCAAAATTACGCATTTTCCACCACTCTGAAAAACCTAACTAATTAGGAATAGGCATATTGTACTAATTAAAACAAAATTACACACAACTAAAGCCAAATTATATATCCGAATCATTTGTTAACATTTAACCCTCATATGGCACATAGAAATACAATTATTAACATAATTTCACTGACAATATTCTCTTACAGCGCTCCTCTATATAATATCATATCCTACTGACTATAACACAGTTAACAACACAAACGCGATTAGCTCCTGCACACACAGCTTCAAAGCGTGCAAAATTGTGGAAATCTGCAAAAATGCGCCGACAAAACCGTGGATAATGTTAATGTAAACTATCACCAAAGCAGCCCATAAACAAGTCTAAACAACTACCTATCAGCACAAAGCCATCAAAATCCGAACACCGGACGAATTTACAATAATTCACCCTTATTAACGCAATGATTTTGTTATTTTAGCATAGCGGTGGGAACCTATTGCCGTCATGCCACCACCGCCTCAGTTAAGCGAAGGATTTTTAGGATGGCGCAACCATGAAGCATATGCGGGCCCCATAGCTCGAACTGTTTTATGCCAATAAGCATCATCCGCACCGGTCAATGCTTCGGCAGGAGTAAACGGTGTAGGTGTCACGGCCCATACATCGTCGGCACACTCCTGTTGCAACTGTCCGGCATCCCAGCCACTGTAGCCCACAAAGAAACGTATATGCCCTTCGACCGGATAGCCGGAATTGATATAATCCTTCATTGCATCAAAATCCCCGCTTACAAAAAGACCAGGCGAAACCTCGAGAGCTCCATCAAGAATATCGCCCAATGTATGCATGAAGAACAACTGGTCACCATTGACAGGGCCACCGCAATATACAGGCACATCCTCCTTCCGTTTTATCCCGTCCAAAAGAGAGCCGAGGGTAAGCGGAAGCTGATTGTTCATCACCACACCCATTGATCCGGCCTCACTGTCATGGTCAAACAACGTGATGACTCCGTGACGAAACCAGCCTTCCCTAAGACCCGGCTGCGCCACAAGAAGCGAGCCACGATGCGGCGGCCGCTTTACAGTGCGGAAATCAAACATCCCGTTATCGAATATCCCTTTCATGCCGCGAGTTTATTTATATTATTATAATGAACGGGCTGCCTGTTCGGTTTTCAGTAAATCAAGAAATTCCGTCTCATTCAGGATAGGCACGCCCAATGATTGCGCTTTTTCCAATTTGGCAGGGCCCATATTGTCACCGGCAAGCACAAAGGTTGTCTTTTTGGAGATAGACCCCGAATTCTTACCTCCGTTTGCCTCTATCATTTCCTTGTACTGCTCACGCGAATGATGTGTGAACGTACCGGAAATAACAATTGTCTTGCCCTCCAGTATGTCAGTGCGCACAGCCTCATCCTCAGGGCCGCACTCAAACTGAAGTCCGGCCTCACGAAGCCGTCGGAGTATGTCGATATTCACGGGATCATTAAAATATTCCGTTATGCTTTCCGCGATTCTGACTCCTACATCGTCAAGTGCCTGAAGTTCTGAAAGGCTCATGGCCATCAGCCGGTCTATGCTACGTACACGCCTGGCTATCTTCTTGGCCACAGTCTCACCCACAAACGGAATGGACAGAGCGTAAAGCACACGCTCGAAAGGCACTTTGGCGGATGCTTTGATGTTATCAACCACCCGCGCCGCACTGCGTTCGCCAAACCGGTCAAGCTTCGCAAACTGCTCCGGAACAAGATCATAGAGATCGGCTATATTCGTAATAAGATGGGCCTCCCACAATGCCTTTACGGTTTCCTCACCTATTCCGTCGATATCCATCATGCGGCGCGAGGCAAAATGCTCAATACGCCCCATAACCTGCGGCGCGCATCCGTACTTATTCGGGCAAATGTGCGAAGCCTCCCCTTCGTCCCTTACCAACTGGGTGCCGCATGCCGGACAGCATGTCACAAACTCCACTTTCGAAGCACCGGAGGGACGCCGCGATATGTCCACCCCTGTTATCTTGGGTATTATCTCGCCCCCTTTCTCCACATAGAGGGAGTCCCCCTCATGAATGTCGAGCTTGCTTATAATATCGGCATTGTGGAGTGAAGCCCGCTTCACGACAGTGCCTGAAAGAAGAACAGGCTCCAGATTGGCCACAGGTGTGACAACACCCATACGCCCCACTTCGAATGACACAAACCTCAACGGTGTCAGGGCTCGTTCGGCCTTGAATTTGTATGCTATAGCCCAGCGTGGCGATTTGGCCGTAAATCCAAGGTTAAGCTGCCTGCGCAATGAGTTTACTTTAAACACAAGTCCGTCAGTAGCTACCGGAAGGGCATGACGCCCTTCGTCCCATTTACGGATAAAAGCATCCACCTCACCGATGGAATGGAGAGGGGTCATTATGTCGCTGACCTTAAAGCCCCATGACCTTACGGCCTGCATATTGTCGAAATGATTATCGCAAGGAAGTGTGTCGGCCAACAGATAATAGAAATAGGCATCAAGTCCGCGGCGTGCTACCTCAGCGGAATTCTGGAGTTTAAGCGTGCCTGAAGCCGCATTGCGCGGATTGGCAAACAATGGTTCCCCAGCCTCCTGACGTTCGGCATTAAGCCGGTCAAACTCTTTCCACGGAAGCACAATCTCACCTCTCAATTCAAAAAGATCAGGCCATCCCTCACCCCGCAGTTTCAACGGTATAGAGCGGATTGTCCGGACATTATCGGTAACGACATCGCCTTTTTCACCGTCGCCGCGAGTGACAGCACGCACAAGTTGGCCATGCTCATAAATAAGCGATATCGATGTGCCGTCAAATTTCATCTCACCCACCATTGTAAGATCCTCCCCCCCGAGGGCAGCCTTGGTTCGGTTTAGATAATCGTCCACCTCCTCAACGGAATAAGTGTTGGCCAACGACAACATCGGGTAAATATGCGCCACCTGAGAGAACTTTGTGTTGATATCACTCCCTACTCTCTTTGTAGGAGAATTGGGATCGGCAAGCGCAGGAAACTCATGTTCAAGCCGTTCGAGCTCTTTCATCATCATGTCGAACTCGTAATCGGAAACGGTAGGCTCGTTGAGCACATAATAACGGTAGTTGTGCTCATTAAGAGCTTCGGAAAGAGAGGCTATGCGCTGGAGTGCTTCTGCTTCAGTCATCATTCGTAAGGATTGCGGTTTTTATTTTCGTGTTATATGGCCCTCTGGAGAAATGTCAAGCGGGGTAGAAGGAAAATCAGCTTTTGTAAGATCCGACATATGGCGGGCAACCCGGTTTGAGTCATCCTTTTTAGGGCCTGCTCCTTTCTGCTGTATGAACGAATGTATACGTCCCTCCTTGAATGATCCGTCATCATTCACCGTTACAGTCACCACCGGAGCATACCCGCTGATACCGTTAAGATTAACGCGGTAGGGAGTGCAGAAGTTTCCAAGGCTATAGATTATAAGCCTGTCGTTATACAGTTCTAACGCGCGGGTAACATGCGGGCCGTGGCCATAGACCACATCCGCACCGGCGTCAATGGCCGTATGGGTAAATTTGCGCAGGTCGCCGCGTTCTTCGCCAAAACATATTTCCATGCCTGATGGAATGCGGCTGAAACGCTGACCCTCACCACCGCCATGAAACGACACCACCACTATATCGGCTATTTTGTCCAGGCCCGAAACCACACGTTTCACTTCCTCCATGTCAAGGATGCTCAGAGTGCCGCGGTTATGTCCGAACGCGGCAAACCCTATTTTTTTGCCATCCCGTTCTATCACGGCCGTCTCACAACGGTTACGTAGCCCGGCGAAAGCTATACCTGCCTGTTGCAACGCCTGTTCTGTGGAGGCCACACCGGCAGGACCGAAGTCGTTGATATGATTGTTGGCTATGCTCATAAAGTCAAAGCCTGCATCCACCAGATTCCGGACATATGACACGGGTGTACGGAAAGCATAGCATATTGACGGATCGCTGCATCGCTTGGGAGTGCCGACACCGCTGTCGGCCAATGTGCCCTCATTGTTGGCTGCCGCTATATCTGCCGCCGCCAACACTTCCTTAACATCATCGAACAAAGCGGCGCCACCCTTCAATGGCATATAATTGCCATCCTCCGGATAATTGGTGCCCTGCATTATATCGCCGGCAAATGCGAATGTAGTTTCGGCAACTGCATTACTACCTGAAATCAAGACTAATGCTGTCAGTATATTTTTAAGATATGATGCCATAGAACTTTCCAAGAACTAAAACATGACGGGAACAACAGATAGGAAAATCCGGGGCCGACGTGACACGCCTGTGTCAACTCCCGGCCCCGGAATAATAACGTTAATTCCGTTTATTTCTTAAAATAACGGTTGTAAAGGCCTTCAAAACCACGGCCATGACGTGCCTCGTCCTTAGCCATTTCATGAACAGTGTCATGGATGGCATCAAGATTCATTTCCTTGGCGCGGCGTGCGATACGCATCTTGTCCTCATTGGCACCGGCCTCGGCAGCCATACGCTTTTCAAGGTTGGTTTTGGTGTCCCATACAGTCTCACCGAGAAGTTCGGCAAATTTGGCAGCATGTTCAGCTTCTTCCCATGCATAGCGCTTGAAAGCTTCGGCTATTTCAGGATAGCCCTCGCGGTCAGCCTGACGCGACATTGCGAGATACATGCCAACCTCACCGCACTCACCGTTGAAATGAGCTGTAAGGTCTTTTATCATTTCTTCATCGGTGCCTTCCTTTGCAACGCCGAGTTCATGCTCGGTGACAAATTTCAGAGCTGCAGTTTCGTCAAGTTCACGGAATTTGCTGCGGGGAGCTCCGCATACAGGGCACTTTTCAGGTGCTTCATCACCTTCGTGTACGTAGCCGCACACAGTGCAGATAAATTTCTTCTTCATAGTTATAATTACAATTTTAGTGTTGAGTTGTAACGTGTTGAATATGTCCGTATCATATGGTTTCCGGACATGCAAATATAGCTCAATTCAGATAAAAACCAACTTAATCACATCTTAAAATTATGTAACAGCAACCCGTAAAGTCATAATAAAACTATCAGGATTTCAGATAGAGCCTGCCATAGGGGGCATTATAGCATCCGGAAAATGCTCAAGACGGAGCAATCCTTCTTCCGGAGAGCCGATTACAGCTATCACATCTACCTGGGGATCAAGCTTCAAATCATTTGACCTTACATAAATATCGGCTGCACGACACAAGCGCCGCATCTTTTTATCATCGACAGCATCAATCGGATCATAGTCAAGCGAAGCTCGCGTCTTTACTTCCACAAACACCACACGCTCGCCTTTCGATGCTATGATATCCACTTCCACACTCCCGATTTTCTCGTTCAGCGACGTTATGGCATACCCTTGGGTAACAAGATAATCCCGGGCAATCCGCTCGCCCCATTTGCCGATATCGTTATGCTGTGCCATACAGCTGCAAATTTAATATTTAGGCCCGGTGATTCCAAACACATGAAAATATATCCTTAAATTTGCCGACATGATAACACATAACGCCACCGTGATTTCCGTATCTTCCCGGGGAACAGAAGTCAGGGCAAACATTTCCGGGAAAAGCGCATGCACCAACTGTGCCTTAGGCACCGCTTGCGGGGCCTCGTCAGAAAATCTGTTCATAAAGGCTGACAACGTTGCCGGAACATTCCAACCCGGCGACAAAGCCACACTGATAGTAATTCCCCCTTCCCGACGACGTTTGCTATGCACACGCGTAATAGCTCCTCTCGGTGCGCTTGCCATAACAACGGCCGTTACATTAGCCATAGGCCACAGCCCTGATACAGCCACTGCCGCAGGCATTGTTGTCGCCGCTGCCTTAGCCCTCGCAGCCCGATTCATTCCCTCCCGTCCTACCTACAAACTCACACCTCACGAAGAGGAGCAATAAAAAAGATCCGGTTGTTTACCGGATCTTTCAATAAGTCTCAATCTAATGGACTGTCGACAATATCAGTCCACATTGGGATTAATGGTCTTCCAGTCCTTTACAGGAGGAAGTATGCCGAGTTCGATCACTTCATGACGCATGTCACACAGATGTTCGTAGCTCTTCTGAAGTTCGTTGTCCTCTTCGGCAGTTCCTTTTACATCGACATGGTGTATACCGGTCTTATCGATAGTTGTCTCCATAGCCATCATGATATGCTGGAAACGGTTATCGTTGACATAAGTGCCAGCCGGCCAACGGAAAGGCGCACCACCCATAGCAGCCGCAATCATCTCTATGGAAAGATATGCAGGACTCTGGAATGATGAACGTCCGCGCAGATCTATGATGTTCTTACCGCCCTGAATCACACGCTGTTTCATAGCCTCCCATTCGGCTGTGGGGAGAGCTTCTGTGCCGATAAGCTCGCTAAGGGGCTTGCCGTCAACAGTAGTGGTAGAGGCAAATACGGCCATCTGTTCTCCATGTCCGCCGTAAGTACGTGAGTTGACAATTCTGTCAGCCGGAATCTTGAACCATTTTGCAAGCTCGCTGCGGAGGCGTGTGGAATCAAGAGCTGCGAGAGTTGCCACCTGTGAAGGCTTGAGACCTGAATAGAGGAGTGTGATAAGGCCTGTTATGTCGGCAGGATTGAATATCACCACCACAAACTTAACGTCAGGGCAATACTGCCGCACATTCTTTCCGAAATTCTCAGCAATCAAAGCGTTGCCTTTAAGCAGATCCTCGCGGGTCATGCCGGCCTTTCGGGCCGCACCGCCTGATGATACGATATACTTGGCGCCTGTAAACGCCTCTTTCTCATCGGATGTGAACGTAAGATTCACGCCCTCAAATCCGCAATGGAACAATTCCTCAGCCACACCTTCAAGTGCAGGGGCATACGGATCATAAAGACAGATATTAGGGGTAAGTTTCATCATCATGGCTGTCTGAGCCATATTGGAACCGATCATTCCGGCAGCACCTACAATAAGGAGCTTTTCGTCTGTTAGAAAATTCATGGTTATTTTACAGTTTTATGATTGATAGTGTGTATTGACGACTACTGATAATCTTAGGTTAAAACGACTATAACTGTCTAAGGGTTGATTTAAAAATGTTAAGGCCATCCTGTTTACGAATGGCCTTAACTTATAACAGGATAAAATAACTTTGTTCAGCAGTTATGCAAGGAATCCGAGCAGCACACCGGCAGCTACAGCCGAGCCTATCACACCTGCCACACTCGGGC
>URII01000041.1 GCA_900547825.1 uncultured Porphyromonadaceae bacterium | reverse complement strand
ACGAAAGGATCGCGGCCACAAACGCAGCGTCGCAATACCATGGCGCAGAGGTGGTGCCGGTGCGCACCCTCTCAAAGGAGAACGGATGCGAGATAAAGGGCACCAAGATGACGGTGGGAATACGTTATTCGGCGTCGACTACCGTGAACAACGCCAACCTCAACTATATAACCGCCAACTACCAGCGCCACATAGCCCTGAACGGAGGCACGCTGCTGTTCGGCACCCAGACTCCGGCAGTGGAGCTTGAGGGGGCATCCGCCACCACCCATGTGTGGGATGTGACCTCACCGCTTCAGGCTGTGGAGATGGACGGACAGCTCAACGGTTCCAGACTGGCGTGGAACAATGCCTATACAGGCCGGCGCGAATATGCGGCCTGGGACGAATCGGCCATCCTGCCGGCTCCCGAATATGTGGCCACAGTGGCGGCACAGAACCTCCACGAGACTGAGAGCGGCGTGCCCGACATGGTGATATTCACCTTGGCGGCATGGCAGTCGGAAGCCGAACGGCTGGCCCGTCACCACAGCGAAGGGCCGGACTCACTGAAAGTGCAGGTGGTGGACATAGAGCAGGTGTTCAACGAGTTCAGCTCCGGAACGCCCGACGTCCAGGCTCTGCGCCGGATGCTCAAAATGCACTATGACCGCGGCATAGCGGCCGGAACCCCTTTGCGTTACGCCCTGATAATGGGGCGCCCCACATGGGACTACCGCAAGGTCACCGCCGACGCCCGCAACTTAGGTTTCCAGTCAATGCCCACATGGGAAAGCTATACCTCGCCGCTTGATGAAAACCGCAGCTTCATGACCGACGACATTTTCGCGTTCTTAGAGGACGGATCGGGCGTAAACCTCGGATCCGACAAGCTGTGCATAGCCGTGGGCCGTATGCCGGTACGTGATCTGGCAGGGGCAAAGTCGGCTGTCGACAAAGTGATAGCCTACTCCTCGACCGCTCCTACGGGCGACTGGCGCAACCAGATGGTGGTAATAGCCGACGACCAGGACAACGCCATACACCTGGACCAGGCCGAGGAATATATAGCCGACATAGCGAAGACCGGCGAGGGATCGCAAATGTTTGTCACCAAAGCCTATAACGATGCATTCGAACTGGTGGGAGGCACGGCGCAGGGTGTGCGCGACCGCCTGTACAGGATGCTGCGCGAGGGCACGTCGTGGCTCACCTACATAGGCCACGCATCGCTTCTTGAATGGTCGGGCGAAAAAATATTCACGGCAAAGGATGTCAACGAGCTGTCGCTCAAACATCTGCCGGTGGTGTATGCCTCCACATGCGAGTTTGCCCAGATCGACGGCCCCCCTACCCCGGGCGCCGAAATAATGTGGTCGAACAATCCGGGAGGCTGCATAGCCATAATCGCGGCGGTGAGGCCGGTGTATATATCGGACAACGGCATTCTGTCACGTGCCATGGCGTCGAAAATGTTCGTTCGCAACGGTGACGGGACAATGCCCACCATAGGCGAGATCTACTGCCGCGCCAAAAACAACCTGCGCGACAAGAAAGGGAACCTGATAAGCAACACCAACAAACTGCGCTACATCCTGATGGGCGATCCGGCCATGCGCCCCAAAGTGCCGGGCAACAAGGTGACACTTGACGCCATAAACGGTGAACGACCCGCTCCGGATGCCTATGTGACGATACCTGCTGGCGCCGAAGTGACATTGGAAGGATCCGTCAACGCACCCGACGGCACGCTTATGGCCGATTTCGACGGGGAAGTGTCGCTGACCATGCATGATGCGGAGTATTCCACCACCACCTTAGGCCGTGGAGAGGGTGCCGTGAGAACCTTCGAGGAACAGGGAGGCAAGCTCGCAGCGGCACGCACGGCAGTGAAAGGGGGACGGTTCTCCGTGAAGCTGTCAATGCCGGCCGAGATTTCCGACAACTTCCGTCCGGCCGCGCTGAACATGTATGCACTCTCTACCAAGGACGGCGTAACTGACGCCATGGGACTCAACAGGGATTTCTATGTGGCCGGCTATATGCCGCCGGAGAAGCCCGACACAGTGGCCCCGGTGATAGAGACACTGTATCTCAACCACGAATCATTCGCCGAAGGGGACCGCACACACGCCAACCCGATGGTGTTCGCCACTGTGCGCGATGACCGGGGCATAAACCTGTCGGACGCCGGAGTGGGACACCAGATGAGCCTGAAACTCGACGGCACGAAGACCTATAGCGATGTATCGCTGTACTTCACGCCCGATTTCGGTGCCGGGGAGGCCGGCAGCGTGGCTTATCCCATAGAGGGGTTGCAGGACGGCGAGCACACGCTTACATTCCGTGTGTGGGACACTTCGGGCAACCTCGCCGAAAAGACCATGGCTTTCACTGTCGACTCAAGCCGGGCACCCAAGATATTGGATGTGTACTCCGACGCCAACCCGGCCACCACGGCAGCCAATTTCTATGTGACACACGACATGCCCGACCGCAACCTAACTGTAAGTGTGGATGTGTATGACCTGCGCGGACGACTCCGCTGGAGCTCGAAAGCCTCCGGCACTTCGGATCTGAACCGCAGCGCACCGGTCACATGGGATCTCACGGACAACAGCGGCGCCCGCGTGGGCCGAGGCATATACCTGTACCGTGCCACCGTTACCGATTCGGAGGGAGAGACCCATTCGTCGGCTACACGGCGCATAGCCGTCACCGGCCGATAAGGCTACTATAAATGTTGAAATAATCATCAGCCGCACGCTGCCACGAGTAGCGTGCGGCGTTTTTATGTCCGTCCTCGACCAGGGACTCTCTCACCGCCCGGTCGTCAAGCGACTCCACAGCCGCGGCAATTGCCCGGGCCACAGGAGCACAAACCGCCATGACGCTGCCCGGAGCGGCCACACAGCGGAGCCAAGGAGCATCCACCGCCACTACGGGGCAGCCCCATGCCTGGGCTTCCGTGACCGGTATTCCGAAACCTTCGGCCGCAGAGGGGTATATAAGAGCCGCGGCGGAAGAGTAAAGGCCCGCGAGAGTATCGCCGGAAGGATACACCACCGGCTCCACCTGTGCCCCGGCCCGTGCTATCATACGCCGCTCGGCGGAAGCGAGGGGAGCACCGGCCACCACGAGTGTGCGGCCGAGGAGGACTGACGCCTCCACGGCAAGGTCAAACCGCTTGTAGGGCGCACGCGAGCCGACATACAGGAGCTTGCGCCCGCTCACAGCCGTCACCTCACCGCCGGGGGTGCACAGCGGAGCGTTGGGGATCACAACCGGAGAAGCGGCACTGCCATACAGGGTGATCAGATCGTGGGCTGTGGATTGACTCACACATGCCACCGCGGCACTGCGGGCAACGGCACGCCGCATCATGCGCCGGTGAAGGGCACGCGCCACAGGTGAACCTATACGCTGCGTTTCATAAATAAAATCGTGCACCGTGGTTACATTCAGCGCTCCCGAAGACTGTGGCGCCGTGCGGTAATAGGAGGAGTGGAACACAAAAGGCTCCCCGAAGTCAGGCAATCGCGGCACAAGCCAGCGGTCGATGACCGGAGGCAATGAGCGTGCGGGAATAATGCGGCGGGAGGGTATGGCGAGGCGGCTGCGGAATATATTGCGCTCCGCTCCGGAATGCTCCACGAACATGGCGTCGATGCCGGGGTGCGACATGAGCCGGGAAATAAGCTCGGTCCACACGCCCGAGATGCCTCCGGCGCGTTGAAGCGAATAGATTATGTTGTCGAACACCACTTTCATCCACGGCAAAGTTAGCCATAAAGGCGAATATTACGTATCTTTGCAAAAAATATTATCCGGAAATGGAACAGGAATTAGGATTGCAGCTCCTCTCGCAGCTGGGTGACTACACTGACAAATTCGCAGGACGCGACAGTGAATATGTGCTCGTGCACATAACTCCTGACATACCGCTGAATGAGGCCCGGGGCAATATGCGGCTTGACGGATTCATGATCATGATGTGTCTTGCCGGCAGAATGACCCTGGAGGCCAATTTCGAAACATGGGAGATGGATGCGGGCTCCGTGATAGTATCACCCCACGACTCCATCATAAACCTCACATCATTCTCGCCCGAAGTGGAGGCTTACATGCTGTTCCTGTCGCCTGAATTCATCCGTGGGCTGGATTTCGACACCAATATAATATCACGCATCACCCCGTCGCGCCACAACAATCCTGTGTTAAGCCTCGAAAAGGGGGAGACGGAGCTTATCATGAAATATGTGGACCTGCTACACCACACCACCATAGAGAACACCACTGACGCATACGCCCGAAGCATATCGCGCAGCCTCGTGGTGGCGATGATATACCAGCTGATGCAGTTTGTGGAGCTGCACCACCCCGACGAATGCCCCGGCGACACCGCCCCCGCCACACGGCGCGGCAACTATGTGAGGGATTTCTTCAAGCTTATCCACACCCACTACCGGCGCGAGCGCAGTGTCACGTTCTATGCCTCGAAGCTGTTCATATCGCCCAAATACCTTTCAGTGATTGTAAAGGAGCAAACCGGCAAGAGCGCGGGCGAATGGATCGACCAGCTGGTGATACTCGACGCCAAGAACCGGCTGCGGTATTCGGGCAAGAACGTGCAGCAGATAGCCTATGAGCTGAACTTCGTGAACCAATCGTCGTTCGGCAAATACTTCAAACACCTCACGGGCATGACGCCCACACAGTTCCAGAAAAGCTAAGAAGCTGTGCCGCGGGGTATCATACGGAGCCACTTGCGGTAGCCGAAAGCCGCTATGACGGTATAGGCACAGTAAAGGACGGGATAAAATATCAGGCCCTTGTAGGCGTAAAGGCCGACACACACCACATCCACCACCATCCATGCAAGCCACTGCTCGGCATATTTGCGGGCCATCATCCACAGGGCCACGACGGAGAGGGCAGTGGTGAACGCATCGGCCACAGGCACGGTGGAGTCGGTGAAACGTGACAGGATCCACCACAGCAGAAGCCACAGCAGGCTCGTGGCAGCAGCCACTGCGCCCCACGCCCACAACGGCGTGTGGCTGACATGAAGCTCTTTCCGCGCCGATGCACCGCGCCCCCCGCGACGGCGCGTCCAGGCCCAGTAACCATAGACGGCCATCACGAGATAGTAGATGTTTATGGCGAAGTCGGCATAGATCCCCTTGGAATAATATATCCACATGGATATGGCGGGCATTACCATCGAGGCTATCCACACACGCGCATCGGCATGATATTCCCACCACAGGTAGATGATCCCTACCGAGAAACCCAATATTTCAAGAAACAGATCCATGGAAGCGGCGATGATCAGAATCGGGCGGTGAGAGTGGCCATTACGTGTATGGGCGCCTGGGCGGCGTAACCGGCATAGCGGTAGATGACTTTATCGCCCGAAGAGTCGATATAATAGCCTGCTCCGGCATAGCCGTTGCTGAAATATTTCTCGTTGAAGAGGTTATAGACCGAAAATCCCACGGCAAGCTCCTTTATGCCGGCAACCTTGCGGAATGTGTAGCCGAGATGCAGGTCCGTCACGAAATAGGGATCGAGAACAGCGTCCTCGCAGCGGGCATTGTTCATATACTGCTTGCTCACATAGCGGCTGCACAGCGAGGCGTCGAAACCGCAGTGCCGGAAGTTGAAGGCATTGTTGAAAATAAAGTCGGGCGAGAAGGCAATGGGGGTGTCGCCGCGGTCGAAGGATATGGGGTTGGTCCATTCATCCTCATAGATATATTCTATGAAATCCTTGATGCGGTTGCGCGAAAGGGTGGCGTTGACCTGCCAGTCGAACCACTTGCAGGGGGTGAGCGTGCCTTGCAGCTCAATGCCCATGCGGTAGGATTCGGGCACATTGACACTCAGAGGATTGCCGGTATCGGAAAGCTGGCCGGTGACCACAAGCTGATCCTTGTAGTCCATATAATAGAGGTTTATGCCGGCGCTGAACAGGCGATGGGTATATGTGTAGCCCAGCTCGTAGTCAAACAGGCGTTCGGCCTGCGGGGCATGGTTGCGGTCGCCGTCGGTGAAATTGTCGCGCGTAGGCTCCTTGTGGGCCACCGACCATGAAGCGAACGCACGGTGGGCGCCCCGGGTGTAATTCAGCCCTAATTTGGGATTGAAGAAGTCCCAGCGGCGGTTTACGTCAAGCACTGCCGGGGCGGAGGTGTTCCAGTCCCAGTTGTCGGAGGAGCCGTCGATGGTATAGTGGATGTGACGGTACTGGAGATCGGCGAAAGCCGCGAGGGAGGGGATTATGTCGTAATTGGCCCGGAGATAGACGTTGGAGTCGAATTTGCGGCCGGTGTTGTCGTAATAACGCTGGAGCGGGTCGATGGGGCCCACATAGTTGCGCACCCACCCCACCTGGCCGAAATGGTTGCCGCGGAACCAGTTGGCGGCACCGCCGAGAGTCACATCCCACGGCCCCTGAAGATAATTGAGGGTGAGCACTCCGCCGCCGAAACCGTTGTCGTTGTGCTTATAGCGGACGAGATCGGATTTCGTAACCGTGGCACCGGAGGCGTCGACATACGGCTTGAGTCCGTACTCCTCAAGGGTGCGTGAGGTTTTGTACTGTTCGTAGTAACCGTCGTCCTTGGTGTAGTGGAGGGCCGCGTTAAGGCGGAAGCTGCCCGACAGGCGCTGGGCCAGATGAAGCTGGAAATGATGCTGGATGTAATTGTCGTTCTGGTCGGGATAATAAGCTATATTGCCTTGGTCGTCAATGTACTGTCCGCAGGGATTGTAGCGGCGTCCGTATTTCGCCATATCCTCCTTCGAGGCATAATCCCAAGCCATATACGTCTTTTCTTTGCCGCCGAAAGCGAGCAGGCGCACATTCGTGGCATAGGAGGAATAGGCCGCCTGGCCGAAATAGCTCCACAGAGCCGACGAAGCGCGGTCGATGTAGCCGTCGCTGCCGAGATGGCTCAGCCGGGCATCGAAACTCCAATGGCCTCCGAGAAGGCCGGAGCCGACACGTATGGTCTCGCGGTTGGTGTTATATGAGCCGTAGGCCCCCGACAGCTCGGCGTAAGGGGTTTCGGAGGGGGCGTCGGTGATCATGTTGACACTTGCGCCGAAAGCGCCGGCTCCGTTGACACTCGTACCGGCCCCGCGCTGTATCTGGATGTCGCGCAGCGAGGATGCGAGGTCGGGCATGTTGACCCAGTACACGTTGTGGCTCTCGGAGTTGTTGATCGGAATGCCGTTGGCAGTGATGTTGATGCGTGAGGCGTCGGTGCCGCGGATACGCATGGATGTGTAGCCCATTCCGGCTCCGGCATCGGAGGTAGTGAGCACCGAGGGGGTTGACTGGATAAGATAAGGAATGTCGCGGCCGTCGTTGGCCTTGGTAAGCTCCGCCTTGGTAACGTTTGTGAACGCCACGGGCGTCTTGGCGGTGGCACGGTTGGCCACTATCTCCACCTGGCCGAGCCTGAGGCTCAGCGAGTCGGCGGGTTCGGTGCCCTCTGCTCGGGCACACACCGGGAGGCATGCAGCGCCCACACTGAGGGCCGAGGCTGCCACGGGAAGAATAAAGTTCCTCATACTGTTTTTCTCTACGCCGGTATTATCCGGATCAGGTTCAAAGGGTATGATCTCAGATCGCCGCAGGCCACTCTGTCAAAGAGGTTTTAATCCTATTGGCGAACACCCCTAAAAATATGTTGACACTCACAAGCAACCGATATAAGCCGCCTAAAGGGAGGCCCTCCGGCCATCCGCAGGCAAAGATACAAAAATTTGTGTATCTTTGTGAATCAAATATCTTTTTTAAAATTCAAACACATGAAATTCAGCAAGTTTTCAGCCGCAATAGCAGCGGCAGCGATACTGCCTGCAGCCATCAGCTGCCATGGTGGCGGGGACAGCTCCCGGAACACGGAAGAATGTGCCGCCGAAGCCGTGATAGACAACATAATGACCCGTGCAAGCGTCAGGGAATTCACAACGCAGCCGGTCAGCAAAGATACCTTGGAACTACTCATGAAAGCCGGCATGGCCGCTCCCACAGCCATCAATTCACAGCCCTGGGCATTTGTGGCGGTGACCGAACGTGCGGTGCTTGACAGCCTTATGGCAGTCCACCCCTACTCCAACTTAAAGACGGCCACTGCGGCCATTATAGTGTGCGGCGACATGAACAAGGCCATTGAGGGCACAGGACGCGAATTCTGGGTACAGGACTGCTCTGCGGCCACGGAAAACATATTGCTCGCGGCCCATGCCTACGGACTCGGGGCCGTGTGGTGCGGGGTATATCCCGACAGCGCCCGTGTAGCCTCTGTGAGCGGAGTGCTCGGCATTCCCGCCACTGCCATACCGCTCAACATAATCACTCTCGGCTATCCCGCCGCAGAGCCACAGCCCAAGGACAAGTGGAAACCCGCCAACATCCACTACCAACGCTGGTAACCGCTATTATATCAATAAGTTCCCCCGAGGCTGGACATCAGCTTCGGGGGAATTTCATTTTGGCTCAGGCTGCTTTTAAGCAGGATTGATCCGGGGGATCAGAGCTTTACTTTGACGGTAGTGTTGCCGCGGCGCATGATGTAGATACCGGGGCCGGGGTTGTTCACCTTCACGCCCTGAAGATTGTAATATTCCGGCTCGGCAGTCTCATCTGCTTCGATGGTATCAATGCCTGTGGTGACCTCAATGCTTTCGATGCGGATGTTGTTGAAGTAGATGTTGTAATGATTGGCCGGACTGATGGCATGGATACCGAGGGCATAGTCGTTGGATACTTCGCGGGCTTCGGCCTGAGGTATCTCCACTATAGCAGAAAGGGTGGTCCACTTGTTCTTTGAAACAAATCCGGTATGCTTCATGACCGGGAGTGTCATGGCTTCGGCAGTGCGCTCATGGCCGAGTAGGATTTCAAAGTCCTCGGTGTCGTATTCAGTCATGACATCCACTGTAACCCGTACCTTTGAGCTTTCGCCGAAGTTCACCAGGGGGAGAATGAGCCAGTCGTCGGCCTTGCTGTCAGGATTGTAGGTATATTTGAAGCCATTTGACATAGCGTAGGACCATGCACCCTGAATGTTACCGCCGTTGTTCACGCTGCCGTCGAAATCGATAACCACACACTGGTCGAAGGTCTCCTGCGAGGCAACGAAAGTGAATGGCAGGTCACCGGCGATAATAGCTTTGGCGGTGACATTTTCAGTTACTGTGGCGCTTGTATTCTCTCCGATTACGGCGCGGAAGCCTACAGTGCGGCGTCCGGCCTCAAGGATGAGATCAATGTCGATATCGGCGCCGGGGGCACAATCGGTCTTTGTATCGGCAACCTCGCCGTCAACGAGCACTTCGAGGGTCATGCCGCCGGTCAGCTCATTGCCTGCGGTGTCGAGCGCAGGCATTGTGACTATGGCCGCATAGGACAGGTTGGTTATCGAGCTTTCCTTGATGACGGGTTCGGCGGGAATGATTTCGGGAATATCGGCGTTTTCAATCTTTATGTCGTTGATCCGGATTACATATTTATCGGCTTCGCTGATTGCGTGTATGCCGAGGCAAAGGAGCGAAGAGGTTCCGGCAGGAAGCTCGACTGTGGCGGTGATGGTTTCATAGCCACCTCCCTCACTCTGGTAATTTTCCTTTTTCATAACAGGGATTGTCATGGCAGCAATGGTGCGTGCATCGCCGAGCTTGACTTCAAAACCTTCGTAGTAGGAACCGGTCTTGACAGCGATTGATATCTTGACTTTGCGTACGTCGCCAAAATCGACCATGGGAAGAATCATCCAGTCGTCAGCTTTATTTGAGCTGTTATAAGTGTAGACAAACGAGTCGGTCTCATAGGCCCACTTGCCGTTGTTGCCATATTCGGAACCGTCGCCATTGGCATCTATCACCTTGCATTGGGCGAAAGTTTCGGCCGATGCAGCCATATTGAAAGGAAGAGTGAATGTCTGCTCCGAGGCTTCCACTGTAGTAACAGCCTCCTCGCTTTCCTGACCGTCGAGGACAGCAATAAAGCCTATGGTATGCTGTCCGGCCGTGAGGGTATATGTGAAAGATGCATTTCCACCTGCCGAAAGTCCGCTCAGCGTGCGCACTACAGTGCCGTCGACCTTGCACTGTAGGCTCATCGCACCTGTTATTGCTTTGCCGTCAGTGTCGAGCACGGGCATTGTAACTGTAGCGTCAAGGTCAAGGAAATTCATCACAACGCCTGAGATCACGGGCTTTGCCGGCACGGATACACGCTCCGTGACTTCAACCGTGGCATTTGCCGGTTCGCCTTCTATACCGTTCTGAACGGCGAGGAATGTGATGGTGTGGGCACCGGGTGCAAGGGTGAGATTCACGTCAATATCGGAGCCCGCAGCACAGCCGTTTTTCGTTTCCGCGAGTGTGCCGTCCACCAGAATGCGGAGATCCATAGTGCCTGTGATCGCCTCGCCTTTGGTGTCGAGCGCGGGCATAGTCACTACCGCCGAGTAATCGAGATCGGTAACGGATCCGGATTTAATGACCGGAGCCACAGGCTTGGCCGTTGTCACAACGGTCTGTGCGGCCTCAATGCGGATATCCTTGAGATATATCCATCCGCGGAATTTGGGGCTTGTGACGTGGAAGCCGAGATACCACTCGGTGTTGCCGTCGGCGGGTAGTTCCACTTCAGCCGACAGTTCGCCGAACGAAGTCTTCGAGAAGTCGTTTTGGGTCATCACTGTCTGCGTCATGCCATCGACGGTGGGCGTGTGGCCGAGCATCACCTGAAAGTCTTCCTTGTCGGAATATGTCTCTATCTGGAATGAGACTTTGACATTACGGCAGTCGCCGAAGTCGACGGCGGGAAGGATCAACCAGTCATCCGCCTGATTGGCCATACTGTAAGTATACTTGAACGAGAATTTCGGGTTGCCGGAGAATGCCCAACCGCCCATGCCGTCGGGAGTGGCGTCGTGATTCTCGTCAAGTGTGACACATTCGGCGAAAGTTTCTGCCGAGGGGGTGAGAGAGAATGGCAATGTATAGTCCGCTGCCGTGAGGGTAAGGACGCTGCCAAGCGTCATAGCGGCAAGGAAAAATAATTTTTTCATATGTCTTAATGACTGAAATTAAAGAGTCCGGAAGCCGGTTAAAGCCTCCGGACCGTGATTAATTTTTAGAGGAAAGATTTACAGCGCGATCTTGGCTGTAGTATCGCCGACTTTCACGATATATATACCGCGGTCGAGAGCGACGGGAGCATCGGCAGAACCGCTGTAAACACATTTTCCTGCTACATTGAATATCTTGGCGGTCTGGCCTTCGGCACCGTCTATAACGATCATGCCGTTGCGGACAGTGATTTCGGTGTCGGCCTTATCTGCGGCGATGCCGTCAATTCCGGCGAAATCGCCGATGATATGGCGGGGTGTCGAATAGGCATAGTTGATAGCGCGCACAGTGGTGACATTGCGGTATTCGTCATATTCGAGACGGACGGGACGCACTTCATAGGCGTAGACATAGTCGTTGGCTGTGTCACCGGTGGTGTCGATGGTGAAATTGCGGCCCTCCACCTCATGTATGGTTGCGCCGTAGTCGAACATATCGCCGGGTTCCATGTCGACAGAGAGCTTGAAATTGTTAATCCAATAAGCGCTGTAGCCTTGACCGTAGAACATCACACGCGAGCGTGACTTATCAATGGCTTCGATTTCCTCAATCTGATCGGGATCGGTGTATTCATCGACATTGGGGAATGACAGGGCTTCGGCTTTGTTTGCCCATGAGGCGTTGGACAGATCGGAGTAATGTGTATCGGTGCCGTAGACGGGTTTGTAGTCGATGTTGTCGGGATCCCACCAGTTGGTGTTCCAGGCCCAGAGCACGAAACCGCCGGTCACGCTGGTGGCCTCGTTGGCGAGGTTGGCCTCTACGTTGACAGTGGGATTTGTGAGATGCGTGAAATCGTAGTCGGGCGATATAAGGTAGGCTCCGCCGAATATGTCCTCATTATCGCTGCCGGCAAAGTACTGGAATGTGTCGATGCCGATGGCTCCGTTCATATACTGGGGATATTTGACCCACCATCCGGGACATTCGGGGAGATAGTCCCATATAGCGCCTCGCTCCTCATGTTTTTTCATAGTGCCGGCAGATTCAATATGCTTGAAATCGGTTTCGGCAAATACGAATTTCTCCGCTTGCGTGGCTTTGTGCATCTTGTAAACTATAACCTGGAAATGATTGCAGGGTTCTTCAGTGTCATCATAGGTCCACGCAATATCCACGCCGTTGTCACCGACTGTCTCGCCGGTTATGACAGGGGTGGGAAGCCATGCTGTGGCGCTTGCAGTCAGCACACTGCCGAAAAGGAAAGAGAAAACGGGTAAAATCTTTTTCATGTGATAATTTTTAAAAAGTGGTTTGTTAAATTCGGGTTAGTAATGATGCGATAATGCTTTATCACTTGCAAAACTAATAAAACTTTTCAGATATTTATAAATCGACGGTCTTTTTTAACACAATTCCTCGACAAGTTTTTATATATTATTGTGTATGCCTCAACCATCTGTCCGCGATAAAAGAATGACTGCAAAGTATGCCATGCACATTTTTTGTTCATAATCAGGGCAAAGTGTTGGATTATATCGAGTAATTCCGTATATTTGACTCCGTCTTATATTCTCAATATCTCTCAACCGGAATGATTATGGAACCATGGATTATCTGGCTCATAGCAGCAGCCGTGTTGCTCATAATTGAAGTCCTGACGCAGATGATGTGGGCTCTATGCCTCGCCATCGGAGCCGCCGGAGCAATGACCTGCGCCCTTTTAGGGCTGGACATAACCTGGCAGACAGTGGCTATGGCCGCACTCAGCGTAATAGGCTATGTGGTGCTTCTGCCGCTGTTCCGCCGCTGGCACGCCCGCACCGAAGCCCGTGAAGCCCGTACGGGCATGGACGCGCTGTTAGGGCGCCGCGCCACAGTGACCCACGCCATACATCCGGGCCGGCTGGGCCGTGCACGCATCGACGGTGACAACTGGCAGGTCAAGGCGCCCTCAGCCGACAAGACCATAGCCGCAGGCAGCGAAGTGACGGTGACCTCCTACGACAGCATCATCCTCACTGTAACGCCGGCTGACTGACACCATAGAGCAGCCAAATAAACAAATAAACGATTTCTTAACTTTCAACCCCCGAATAATTATGACAACTTACATTATCCTCGGCATAATAATATTGCTCGCCATAGTGATCATCTCGGCAGGTGTAAAAGTGGTGCCGCAGTCGGAAACCCGTGTTATAGAACGTCTCGGACGGTTTCACAGCGTGCTTTCACCGGGCCTGAATTTCATAATCCCGTTTGTGGACAGGCCCAAGACCATCTACACCCGCCGGGTGGAATCGGCCGGCGGAAGGAATTATATCCGCACCGTGGCCACCAACGTGATAGATCTGCGCGAACAGGTGTATGACTTTCCGTCGCAGCAGGTCATAACACGCGACAACGTCACGACTGAGATCAACGCCCTGCTGTATTTCCAGATCACCGACCCCAAGAAGGCCGTATACGAGATCGATAACCTGCCCAACGCTATCGAGAAACTGACTCAGACATCGCTGCGCAATGTGATAGGCGAGCTTGAACTTGACGAGACGCTTACCTCGCGCGACACCATCAACACCAAGCTTCAGGCCATTCTGGACGACGCCACCAACAAATGGGGCGTGAAGGTGAACCGCGTCGAGCTTCAGGACATCACACCTCCGGAAAGTGTGCGCGTGGCCATGGAGAAACAGATGCAGGCTGAACGCAACCGACGTGCCGAGATACTCAACGCCGAGGGCGAGAAGCAGTCGCTGATACTGCGCTCGGAGGGTGAGAAAGCCTCGCGCATCAACGAGGCCGAGGCCCACAAGCAGTCGGAGATACTGCGTGCCGAGGGTGAGGCCCGCGCCATAATACTCAACGCGGAGGCCGAAGCTGAAGCTATAAGGCGTGTGGCCGAGGCTGTGGCGGCCGGAAAGACCGATCCGGCCACCTACATGCTCGCCATGAAATATATCGACACTCTGCGTGAAATGACATCGGGCAAAGACAACAAAACTGTATTCATGCCCTACGAAGCAAGCTCGGTGCTGTCGTCGCTCGGCTCGCTGCGCACCCTTTTCAAAGAATAAACTTCATTCATTAAATAAAACCATACTAACTATCAACACATTTTTATGCGAAAATTTTTCACATTGTTTTTGTCGCTCCCGCTCGCAGCGTTGGCACAGCCACAGGCCATAACACTTTACGGCCAACTCTACACGGGATCAGCCGACAATTCCATCTATTCTTTTTCATCGGGGGAAACACAGGGCATGGAAAAAGTGGCCGAACCACAGGCAGTGCCCAACTGCGGATCGGTAAAGACCGAAGACCGCTTCTATTGCTTCAGCAAGGAAACAGGTGACTATGGCGACGAGTATCGGGTATATGTCTATGACACGACCGACAATTATACTCTGGTGACCGCCATAGGAAGCGCTTACTCCATAGCCAAGGAAGGGCAGGTGCTGGCATACAATCCCGTAAACAAAAAGATCTATTCCGTGTTTGCGGAAAGCAGCTATTATGGCACGGAATATTATCTCGGCGAGGTGAATATGTCCAACCGCACCATGACCAAGATAGGGAGCAGCCTCTATTTCGGCTACGGCTCCACTTCCATAGTGGCCATGGCTTTCAACAACGAAGGGGAACTCTATGCCATAGCCTCAAATTCCTATCTCTACAAGATAGACACCACCAATGCCAACCTCACCAACATCGGTTCGACGGGGATATATCCGCAGTACGAGCAGTCCATGACATTCAATCCGAACGGCTCTACAATCTATTGGGCGGCGTGCAACGACAACATATCGGCGCTCTATACAGTGAATCCTGCCAATGGATCGGCCAGCAAGGTCAAGGATTTCACGGGCGGCGAGGAGTTCGTTTCGCTCTGGGCCGGCGATGTGGAAGCGGCACCGGAAGCTCCCGGAGCGCCGTCGGATCTTAGCGCCGAGTTCACCAACGGTTCATTGAGCGGCACAATCACCTTTACCGCCCCTACCCTCACCCATGGAGGCGGACAGCTTACCGGTGAGATCAACTACACGGTGACTTCGGACGACAAGACCATTGCAACCGGCACCACTGCACCCGGAGTGCGCACCGAAGTTCCCGCAACAGTAACAGAGGCCGGGACTTATGAATTCAAAGTGACGCTGGCCAACACCCACGGTGTGGGCGACAACGCACGTATGGCACCGCTGTATATCGGTCCGGACGCACCCCGCTATGTGGAGAACCTCACACTAGTGCGCGGAGAGCAGGAAGGCGAGTTCATCGTGATATGGGACGCCCCCACAGCCGGAGCACATGGCGGCTATGTGGATCCTACAACGGTCAAATACCGTGTACGGCGGCTGCCGGAATTCGAAGTCATTTCGGAGGACGCCGTATCGCCGTTCCACGACACTTTCACCTCCACGCAGCCTGTTAAATGCAGCTATGAGGTAATGCCTTATGTGGATGAGAATATATCCGGACTTCCGCTCACCACTCAGTCGATAATGACTGGCACACCGTTTGAGGCTCCCTATGAGGAGGATTTCGGCACGGCTACTGCCGCCAACTTGTGGACCGTGGTGGATTCAAACAATGACGGCCACAGCTGGGAATACCAGTGGGATTTCGGCTACTTCCGCATATACGACAACAACAATCCCAAGGACGACTGGCTGATATCACCCTATATCCATTTGGAAGCTGACAGCAAGTACCGCCTCACATTCAAAGTTCGCACAATAGCCACCGAACAGCTTGAGGTGAAGATGGGTCTCGGCCTGACACCCGACGACATGGTGTTCACGCTCCATGAGCTTGAGACTATACCTGACACGGATTTCAACTGGGAAACGCGCGAAGTAGTGTTTGACTCGCCGGCCGACGACCGGTTCCACATAGGCTTCCACGCCGCCACTCCAAGTCCCGACGACGCCTTGGCCGCTTATATTGACGACGTCAAGGTGGAGAAAATCGGAGCATCGGGCATCAGCACCGTAGACACCACCACACCCTCACCCATTGTGATGGCCAACGGAATGCTCACAGCCCTCAGCGACACTTCAGTGGAGATATTCACCCCCGACGGACGGCTTGTGCGCCGCACATCGCTCAACGCAGGCGGCACCATCACCCTCAGCCCCGGCCTCTACATAATCACAGCCGACGGCACCCGCACCCTCAAAGCCCTTGTAAAATAACCACAAATAGCCGGCCCGTTTAACGGCCGTCCCATCCCAAAGCACTTGCAGCGCCTACCCAACGGCCGCAAGTGCTTTGTTTATGTTCCACAGCGTCTGGCAAGATGGATCCTAACTCAACGATCCCGCATGCGGCCTCTACTATCAAGGCGCTGTATACATTTTTCAATTCCTAAAATCCGAAATCGAAACCGGCAAAATCAGATGAAAAATGGTCATATCTGACTTATTTAAATATGTTGGTCAATTGGGATAATAACGGAAACGGGAAGGACGTTATTCATGAAATGACAGATGGGATGAAACGACGGATTTTTTATATTCTGACAATGCTGTTGCCGTTTGTTGCCATGGCCTCAGCCCCCTATATAGAGCTGACCGGAAATGATCAGGCTTATCTTTACGGACGCCCGGAGTTCAAGCTTATCTGCGGGGAAGGCGACGAGTTGTCGGACATAAACTGGAGCATGGCTCTGCCGCTGACAGGCAATGGCGGGGAGCAGGTAATCATAACACAAACTGGCGGATCCGACCGGTTTGTGGCGGAATGTCCGGATGATTTGCTTACAAAACTATCGCCTGACCAGATAGAGCATACCAAGGGTACGGCACAAGCCACAGTCACTGCCTCGGCGAAGGCCAACGGAATGCCGGTAATCGCAAAGCTGTCCATCCCCATGATACTGACACCGTATGTAAGCGAACCGCGGCACTATATCTCCGCCAGCGATGAAGGCTCGTATGAGCTGACATTTGAGGTGGATTATGCCGGTAACTCATCACCGTGGGTGCATGTGGCTGTGGAATATGAGTTTGACCACGCCATACAGAACGCCGGCCACCGGTGGGAGCAGTCGCCCTACCGTCAGACTGTGAAAATACTCAAGGGCTATGACGTGTGGATAGACATCCAGGTATCGAACGCTTTCGGGCGCACCACCCGGACCATAGAGCTGCCGAAAGACTTTGCCGGGATAACGGATATACCTGTTCAAGGTGATGAGGTGACCGGGATAAGGGTGTATACCTTGCAAGGTAGGTGTATCGGCGAGTTTAACGACGTCCCGGAAATATCCGGGCTGCCCAAAGGGGTGTATGTTATTGAAAAGCTCTCCGGCACCAGGGTTATCGGTCGTGTAAAACATCTGGTGAGATAACCGCAAGCCAACAACCGCAGCCAAGTATCTGTTATAGAAATATGACAGCTGAATTCAACACCGGCCGCAATGCGGATTACAAAACAAAATCAAAGGAGGAGCTGCGCGGCAGGCTCACCCCAATACAATACGCCGTGACACAGGAAAACGCCACCGAACCGCCGTTCCTTAATGAATACTGGAATGAGCACAGGAAAGGAATTTATGTGGATGTGACCACCGGCGAGCCGCTGTTTTCTTCGTCCGACAAATTTGAGTCAGGCTGCGGATGGCCAAGCTTCACCCGGCCCCTACAGCCTGACATTGTAACCAGCCGGCGCGATCTGAGCCACGGGATGGACAGAACTGAGATCCGCTCCACCAAGGGGGACGCGCATTTAGGACATGTGTTTGCCGACGGCCCCCGCCAGGAGGGCGGACTCCGCTACTGCATCAATTCGGCAGCTTTGAGGTTCATCCCCTTATCCGACATGGAAAAAGAGGGCTACGGCGCGTATATCCGTTATGTGAGGTAAGCGGCCGGCGAAGAAACTATATTGAACCGGGGATAGTGAAGTTTGCTACCGGGGAGGAAGGGGTGGCGGCGTCCACCATATCCCTGTCAAACACGAACGAGGCCGCATCAGGATCGGTGGTGACCGAAAGGAGAGCCGGGCCTTCAGCGGAAAGCCATCGGCCGACGGCGTCCTCGAGCATGTCGGGCTCCGACACTGTCTCGGCACTGAATCCAATGCTCCGCGCCATCTGTGCGAAATCAGGGTTTGTCAGATCAACCTGACTCGGCGAATATCCGGCCAGTTCCATTTCCCATTTCACATAAGCCAACGCACGATTGTCGGCCACAAGAATCTTTACAGGAAGCTGATACTGAATTATGGTGAGCAGATCGCCCATGAGCATCGACAATCCGCCATCGCCGCTCAGTGATATTACCTGACGCCCGGGACAAGCCATGACCGCACCGATGCTTTGCGGCATGGCGTTAGCCATGGAGCCGTGGGTGAACGATCCTATCATGGCCCGCTGCCGCGCCGGAGTAAGATAATGGGCCGCCCAAACCACATTCATGCCGGTATCGACAGTGAATATGCAGTCATCGTCGGCCAGGCTGTTTATTATGTCAAAGAGATATTCGGGCCTTATTTTGCCTTTTATGCCACGTGCCAGAACGGGTTCATTCAACTTGTTCTTTATAAGTGCATAATCGTTCAGAGCTCCGTCGAGAAAATCCCTGTCGGATTTAGTGTCAACAAGCGGAAGCAATGCCGAGAGGAAGCCGCGCATATCGGCACGTATTCCGAGATCGACTTTCGCTACCCGCCCCAGGCGCTCTGCACGTATGTCGACCTGAATAATCTTCTTGTCGGTGGGGAAAAAGCCGGGGAAAGGGAAGTGCATTCCAAGAAGCAGGATCACATCCGCATTTTTCACAGCATCCACGGCTGCCCATGTGCCGAGATATCCTAAATGACCTATATAATTGGGACAATCGGCTGTGAGCTGAAAGCGGGATTTGAAAGTAGTTACCACCGGAGCCTTCAATACATCGGCGAGCTTCATCAGGGCGTCGACAGCTCCGGCACACCCTGACCCGGCATAGATGGTAACTGTGCTTGCTGCGTTGATTATTGCGGCACACTCTTTCAACTCATCTTCACTCGGCTCCGGCAACCTTAGAGTGGGCAACGCATTCATTGACGTGACGGAACCGGAGGCCGGAAGCGAGCCCACATCGGCGGGAAGTCCCACTACTCCCACTCCACCTTTGGATATGGCCTCCTGCATGGCTGCCTGAAACATGTGGGGCACCTGAGCCGGAGTTACGGCGGTATGGTTATATACGCTACAGTCGGAAAACAGAAGTGTCGGGTCGGTTTCCTGAAAATATTCTGTACCGTACACCGCCGATGGGCATGTCGAGGCTATGGCAAGCACCGGCGCATTTGAACGCATGGCATCATAAAGCCCATTGACAAGATGGACATGCCCCGGCCCGCTGCTTCCGCCACAGCATGCCAGGCGATCCGTAAGCTGCGCTTCGGCCGAGGCCGCGAATGCCGCCGATTCCTCATGACGCATATGGACAAACTGAATCCTGCCGTCGCGGGTAATAGCATCGGTAAGCGGATTGAGACTGTCGCCGGTTATGGCATAGAGATGTTTTATACCGGCATTAGCCATCATGTCAACTATCTGGTCGGCAACCAATAATGATTCGGGAGAGGTATCTTTCATTTATTCATATGTTTGAGGGTTTTCATACGATAAAACTTATTTAACCCCTCCTTGGTTCATCCAACACACGCATAGCCTATTGGCGGAACTGAACGTCACCATATGAATTGACTCAGTACTCTAAACGACAATCATATCGAGGTTATATAGTGAATCACAGGGCCGGATGAGGATATAAAAACACCAGCGACATAAACTTAATGACTGTTTATATCGCTGGGCATTAGGCGTTTTATAAATCAAAGCTTAATATACCTCCTCGTTGAAAAGCGATCTTAATATTGGCTATCAATGGTTTAGTTAATATTTCTTGACTTAATTACAAACATATTCTGCCATCTGAGGCTATAAAACACCAATGCGGATATTCTCATACAAACAAATAATCTAAAGAATCAGGCAACTCATATCAATAATAAGAACTGACATAGATGTGAATTTGGCAGCTATATGGTTTGTCCCATTCATCAGTATGTTTTTCAAATTTGTAATGACGAGTGTAGCCTTGCAACATCTTTCCAAATGTTGCCATTCGTTTTCCACGAGAGGCTTCTTGATAATACGGACTTACACATACAACAATGTTGTTGTGCGATTTGTCCTTACTCAATAGTGCTGCAACACCTTCGCCGTCGAAGTCCTCTAAATCTATAACATTTGAAAATAGATGTATAACGGTTTCACACCTCGGCTCAATATCATCAGCAGTAATCTCATTGTCACTCTTACAAAGTACGGTTCTTTTAGCATATGGGTAAAATGCCTCTACATAGCGGTCGCTTTGCTCAAGATTTTTTATGGAAGGTTCTATTAAAATAAAATCCTTTATAAAATCATTATCGATCCATTCAGAGGCAAGGAAATCAGCTAATACCATTTCGGCAATACCTTGACCACATCCATAATCGACAACGGAAAGACTGCTTTCTGACCAGATATTTAAGGGAAGTTTGTTAAATGCCTGCAATAGTTTGGCCTGGTGAATTTTTCCGTATGCCGCTATATATGCTTTTGGTTCGGCAGATGTGGTCAGATGTGCTGTCCCATGATCCAATGCCTCTTTTAAGGATGCTTGTTTTGATTCGTCCAAAAACGAAAACCAATCTTTAGCCGATTGGAGAATTTCGTTAAATGTATATGTTGATTTGAGAATTCGAGGGGTAAAATGCATACTCTTGAAAGTTATAATATTGAATCCGAAAAAGGCTTGTTGTTATGTGTACGGTAGTTTGCTGCGGCTGATGCCGGGGAGGTGTTGGCGTAGCAATATAGGCAGCCGTGGGGGCAGGTGTTGTATGCGCCTATATCTTTTGAGAGGATGCAACCGCAGGCTTTACGTTGTCCTGAGTCGGACTTGGCTCCATATAGAAAGTTTTGAAGTACAGCATCGTCGGACGAAAGGCGTGCTATGAGGTCAGGATCAATGCAGCGATTGTGCTCGATACCGTATTCCGACAGGTCAATGGCTTCGGCGCATGTGGCAAGCGTATAACCCCATTTTTTGAGATTCATTTCTGAAAGTCTTGCGGCAAATTCTCGCATTGAAGCGTCGTCCCATTCACGATAGCAGACTCCGGCTTGCGATAGATTTCGCCTCACTTTCTTATATCCCGCAATGTCGGCAAAACTGAATACAAGTTTCTCAGTATAGCTTTTGAGCGAGTCCCCAATGCGAACGGTTTTTTCGATAAGATTTTCAATGGAGATGCTGTCAGTAAGTATCATCGGGTCAAAACGCCATACTACCGAGCCAACGCCAAGCATATCAACCAATCGTTTGAATGTTTCGATTCTATCGGCAAGCACCGGCACTCCGGGTTCGAGCCCTTCTGCTTCATAATCGTTAAGCGTAAACTGGATATAGCATCCAATTTCCTTGTTGCGCAAAACGGGCAGATAAGGAATAAGCGGAGCCGGATTTTTCGACCAGAATACGATGAAGCGTGTATTTGCAAATGAAACATAGCTGTCATGCCCCGAAAAAGGATTGCGCCAACGCACATAACCTTTCTGAAGTCTATCAAAGAACCACGGGGCATAAAACGCCGGAATATCCGTGGCTCGGCTTGCCGACACAATCACCGGTGCTTGTGCCTGCACCTGCTTCTTGTCACATGTAATTATGGTTGTGTGGTCGTGTTTCATAAAAGTAGCTTTAGTCCTTTCTGCAAAGTTACAGACAGATATGAGCAACAATACGGCACAGTTACAATAATAAATGTCAATTATATAGATATTCCTCCTCTATATAAAAATACAATATCAATCCCGAATTATATACAAACAAATCAAAAATGTCCCGGCAAAACACAAACATATTTCGCCATATGAGGCTATAAAACACCAGCCATACAGACAAATTAATCTTGTTTATATGGCTGGATATTAGTGTTTTATATAAATCTTCAGGTCTTAATACTCGTCCTCGTTGAAGAGATGCGAATAGATTGTATGTCAGAAAATTAGCTTGGATTTACAGAAATTAGACAAGCAAACTTTGCTGTAAAAGACTATAAAAGGCGATTGTCTATAAATTGGCACATTATGTTCATCTGCATAACTTACTTAACTATTATTTTTTTAATAGCATTGCCTTGTTTTAAGATATAAATTCCTGACGGGATATTATTAATGTCGACAGCCTTACAAGGTAAACCCTGTAAGTTGTATATTTCAATGTCTTTGCTGCTATCTATTATAGTATCAAGAATACCAGAGTCATTATCTTCTACTACTATGACATGGGTTGTTGATGTATATTTGCATTTACCCTCTACAATAACAGATACAGACACATTCGCTTCGCCCGTTTTCTTTGATAATAGAAGTCCTTGAGAAGTGCACTTAACTATATCTTCGTTATCAGAATACCATTCAATATTATTAAAATAGCCATTTATGGGATCTATGGTCAGTGGAATAACTCCATATTTATCTTTATAAATGGTAATATTCTTAGGACAGGATATATGATTAATTTTATCTATACCCTCCATTTTCGGCGTTTTGGGAGGATTTATTGTCCAGTACCAAAGACAACCGTTTAATCCAATAGCATAGTTGTAAGTACCGCCCCTAACGGCTGTGTCTCTATCCTTGATATTAGTTAAAATGAGTTCCGGGGTAACTCGACTTTTTGTTGAAAGCGATTCACCATTATGATACCATCCGTTTCCATTATCGCCCCAAGACAATAAATTGTTGTTATTATCTATTGCCGAGGAATAGTGTGAAATACATTCAATGCTTTTTATGTCTTCATGTACAAATACCGGCACCAAAGTCGAAACGTTATTACCCGTTCCCAACGAACCGTATTCATTATCACCCCATGCCCATAATTTGCTATAAACATCAATAGCTAACACATACGAATCTGTGATTGAGATGTCGGTTATGTTATCTTTGATTATCGATGGTGTCAGTATTTTATTTTTATGACCTAGCCCAAGTTCTCCATACTCATTATATCCCCAGCCATATAAGTATAGATCATTAGTTATAGCAAAGACGTCAGCGTATCCACTAGATACATATACCTCTCTGACATTTTCAAGTATTTTGACAAAATTTTTGGATGTGCCTGATGCATTTCCCAAGTACCAATCATAGTATGAGGTATGATGCCCACCACTACCCCATAATGAAGAATCTTCTTTTATCACATAACAGTAGTCTTGTGTTGCACCACCTATTCTTGAAACATTATCTAACAACTTTTTAAATATATATGTTGAGCTTGATTCTATTCCAAGTTGATGATATTCATTATCACCGGCACCCCATAATGTTCCATCAGTTTTGACAAAAAATAGATTTCGATTAGCCGCATATGCATCCTTAACGCCTCTTTGTATAACTATTGGATATTTTACAGATTCTCTATTTCCTTGTCCTAATTCTCCATACTCATTTTCACCCCATGCATACAGTACGCCATCAGACGTTAATGCATAGGACGTTTGCGATTGTCCACCATACTTAGAGCTAATCCCATATTTTATGACATTTTCCAGACCTCCAATTATTGCAGGAGTCTGCGCATCTTCATAATTTATACAATCGCGTCCAATCGGATCACTTGTAGATCCCCACGAATACAAATGTCCATCTTCCGTCAGTGCTAAACAATATAGTTGTCCAGCGCAGGCTATAGATTTAAAGTTAACTCTATTATTGTCTACTTTATATTTATAAGATTGAATTATATTGAAATTTGTTTGGTTCAATCGGTTGATTACGGAATGGGCTGGTATCGAAACCGTATATAATACTCCTGGAATCTTTTCATCTAACACAATATAGATAGATGCATCTTGTATAATTGCTAAGAAATCAATTTCTCTATCATCAGCGGAAACGGTTATTTTATCGAAATTTATATCCTTTTTGATTTCCTCATTAAACTCCACCTGAATGTGCTGATAATTATATAATAATGCACTTTGGTTGGCTGTTAAATCTAGTGACGTCACTTCAAAATCCAAAGCAAGTACTTCGCTATCGATATATCCATCTAGAATGGCAAATGCATTAATTGTAATATCATCCGATATTATAATTGTTCCTTCATATTTTGAAGACATTACTGTTGGTTTAGTTCCATCAGTTGTATAATAAATTTCTACGTCTTTATATGGTGAGGTTAATGTTAATTCTGTTCCCTTACGGACTATACCGCTTTGAATATTTGAAGAAATTGTCAGTTGTTTTTTATTGACGGTCACATCACAAGATGCATTAAGCCCATTAGTCGTATATACTTGTATAGTTGTATTACCATGTTTTTTAGCATTTATATATCCTGAGGAATTGACTGTTGCCACTTCAGAGTTGGACGATGTCCACGTAAATGAGGTTTGAGCATTAGAAGGATATAATGAGGGGGTTAATGTCTTAGTTTCTCCAACTGTCATAGTTAAAGTGTTGGGTAGAGAAACAGACGTTGGTTCTACCTTGTTTACCGTAACAAGACAATAAGGTGATGTAGAAGACACTTTTGAATAAACATTTATGTATGCCGTTCCAGAATTAACGGCATATACTTCTCCGGTTCTTTCATCAACGCGAGCCACAGAAGGGTTTGTTGATTGGAAATATGCATTAGCGGCAGATGTGTATTGGTTGTCATATTGATGTCTGTAGCTGACATATCTTGTTTCGCCGGGGGACATCGTCATTGA
>URII01000040.1 GCA_900547825.1 uncultured Porphyromonadaceae bacterium | reverse complement strand
GAGCATGGCGGCGCCTTCTTCAAGCGCGTAGGCGTTCTCAAGCATGCCAGCGGTTAAGGACCTCCTGCGAACCGGGGCCGCTGTACTGATACATGATAACCGGATAACGTTTCGAAGCGTCGAACCCAAGAGGTTTAACCACCGACATGTTAAGTTCCACACCACCCGCATCTACGGTTGTAAACTCAGTGACGGGGGCCGAAGCATACGTCTTGGCATATGCGGAGTTGTCGACAAGGATACGCAGCTTTTTGTCGGCAGGAGCGGAAAAGAGTGTGGTGAGCGGTGCCGACACAGCGGAACTGTGGGTCAGGGCATAGAAATTCATGGCCGGTGAGAAACGTGCCGATGAAAGTCCGTCGGTGCCGGAGATTGCAGTGACACGCCCCTTTGCATCGACACGCGACACCACACGATTGACAGGACCGGCCGAGGTGGACTGATAGTAATGCAGATCCTTTACAGAGTCATGGCCGTAATAGGCTGTGACATCGAACTGTCCCGAAGTAAGCTGACGGAGCTGTGCCCCGGAATAATTATAGAGATAGAGATGATTGAATCCTGAGCGTGAGGAATTTATTACAAATCCTTCGGGAAGGAGGGCAAGATTCTCGTAAGTGCAAGGGGTAAGCCATGCTTTTGACTGCTCTACCAGCAGCGAACGCGAGGTTGTGGTGCGTGGATTCACGGCAAAAAGCTCCATCCGGTTCTGCTCGCGGTTGAGTACGGTGACAATAACACGCTCGGGGCTATAGGCATAGGCTATGCGCGGAATATACTCTATGCCCGGAGCATTGAGGGGAATATGTTTTGTCTTACGAGTCTCTATATCATAGCTGTGGAGTGTGACCACGGAATTCGGACGGCCTGCCACGGGATATTTGAATGTCATCGCACCGGGATAGCAGGTGTAATCCTTATTGCCGTCACATCCGCCTCCGTAAAGGGGTAAGGAATATTCCGGAACTGCGGATTCGTCGTAACGGAGATAGCATAGGGTGAGATTGTCGGGCGCCCATGTCATGGAGCAGGTGGTGGCAAATTCCTCCTCATAGGTCCAGTCAGGCACACCGTTGATAACATGGCCGTGGGCGCCGTCGGAGGTAACGCGCACTTCTGTGCCGTAATCAAGTTTTTTTATGAACACATTGCATGAGTCGACGAATGCCACCATGCGGCCGTCGGGCGAGAACAGAGGCGACTGCTGTGTGGAGTGTGCAGTGGAAAGAGGTGTAAGAAGACGGCTGCGTATCTCGTATATATAATGTGAGGCGCGGCTTGACCTGCGGTATATCATCTCCACAGCCGTATTAACCATTATTTTAGAACCGTCGGGACTCATCACGAACCCCTCTATGCGGTCAAGTTTTGTTTCGCGTGCGGTCGAAAGGTCCAACACCGTCTCCACCTCCTTGCCGGAGGCGGTTTCGCGCCTGATTATGCGGCGTCCATCGTCGCTCAGTTCAAGATATGAAGCTCCGTCGGGCATAAACTGCATTTCCGGAGCTTCCGCAGGCGTATTGCCGGGATATACATATTTGGCAAGGTCCGTCATGCCGGCCACACTTTGTGCGGATGTAATGACCACGGCTGCCGCCGATACTGCTGAGAGTATGATTCGTTTCATATTGAGATGCTTGATGCTATGTAGCTCTTTAAATATATTATTCTGCTGATTCTTCTTCAAAAAGGCTCATCTGTCCGTCGGTGTCGTCGGGACGGGTGCGTGATTTACGCAACCGCCTCTGGAGCGACTGCACTCTATGGGTGAGTTTCTCATTCTGCTCCTGCGCCTCCATGAGCATTTCCTCCAAATCATTGACACGCTTTTCAAGTGCCGACGCACGCCTCTCAAGCGATGCACGCACACGAGTGGCCTCGCGCCGCTCTTCCTCAAGCCCTACCGTGGCGCCGGTAAGCCGCCCTACCTCTTCGGCCAGACGCGAATGCTCCTCCTCGCGGCAGCGCAGGCCGTAACGGCGGGCCTCCTCGCACACACAGTCGAGATGGTTGCGCACGGCGCTGTCAATGGAATTGAAGATATACTGCCGTTGCGAATCGGTATCGAGACAGCGCTTTACGAAATCGGGCATTGTGCGGTTAAAGAGCTTTATGACCGAATCGAATATCTGGCCCGGAAGCTTATTGTCGTGATAAGGTATGTCCGGCTGCCCTTCGGGAAGCTCGGGATGCTCCACGGCAGTTTCAACGCTACGTGGCTGAGAGGCACGGCGGAATGGATTTACTATTCCCGACACGGCAAGATTCTCCTCACCCGGAGTCATGACGGAATCGTAATCCTCATCCTCGTCGACAACGGAGAAACCGAAAGCCCGCTTGATATTGCTTACCACTGACATAAGGCTAATATTTATTTGTTAATGTTGAAAGAATGCCGGGTTTCACCACCACACCTGTGCCTTTCAGGCCGTTTATGCCTATGGCAAGTGGAGCGTCGAAACGGATCACACGCAGAAACTCCGATTCATACTCGGCCGGTAAGGAATCGAGATAGGCCATGTCGCAGAATCCGTTGCCCGAAGCCGGATCTATAGTGAAGTATCCCACTCCGAGCGAAGTAAGGTTCTGGAAGAAATGGGTGCCTTGCGACGGTTCTATGCGGTAATTTTTCAATGCCGATTCCACTATAAGCCGTGCACCGGATATCGCAGGCCATTTCACAGGCACTCCGAGGGCAGGATCACTCGATCCCCACCGTCCCGGGCCGATAAGCACATATCCGCGGCCCTCCTCAACAAGGCTGCGGTTGAGGCGTTCAAGCTCTTCGGCTATACGGGGTGTGGATAAGGAGGAGAATGTGTCAGGACGCACATAGACCACCGTCGCCACCCCATCCACATTTCCGTGACCCAATGCCATGAAGCTGCGCATCAGCAAGGATTCGTCGGGAAGTTCCATAAGGCTTTCGTCCACAACTTCCTTGCGGTCCACAATGGGGCGTATCTGAAGCCAATAGAGGTGCCCTTTCCCTGCCACAGAGCGATCGCGGTTGATGATACCGGCAAACTCTATCTCCACAGGACGGTCCATTTCGGCTGCTCCGGTGGTGAGCATAAACGTAAGCGCATCGGCAAGTGGGAAGACACCGTGTTTCAATATATTATTGAATGTAACAACTTTCCGTCCGGGACCCTCGTCGTTGTCACGCAGCATATTGTCGCGGATGTCGTAAGTGGACACCATATATTTCAGTGCGCCTGTGGCTGCGGCGTCCTGCACTTTGAGCCTGACGAGATTGAAGCTGTCGTCCACCTCGAATGGGACATCCTGACGGCCCGTGCGAAGGGCATAAAGCTGACGCTGGGTGTCACGCAGGGCCAATGACAGCTCGGAGGTCTGCAACACATGGTCGGGATGACGGGGTGAGAAACGCAGCCCCTGACCTCCGTCGACTATATATTTGCCGAGACCCACGGCCACTTCGGCCACACCATCCTCGGGCTTCTCGTCGTTGATGGGATAATAGTTGAGCGAGCGTCCCACACCGGAGAACGACGGATAGAAATATCCGTCATGGTTCTCACCCACCACTTCCTGTATGATGACGGCCATTTTCTCCTGGTCTATGACATTGGATGTGGCGGTCATATAGGCCTTTGAATCGGCAAAGAACACCGAGGCATAGACCCCTTTTATGGCATCGGTGAGAATGGTGAGCATTTCGCGGCGGTCGGTGGCATGGGGTATCATATATGTGGAATATACCCCTGCAAACGGCTGATAATGGGAATCTTCAAGCAGGCTTGAACTGCGTATGGCCATAGGGCCGTCGATAACATCGGCGAGCGCAAGCAGATCCTCTATGACATGCTCCGGAAGACGTGCTTTCAGAAACTCACGGAGTATATCGGCGTCGGGCGCGTCACTGAGTGCCACAGGATAAAGGCCGTTGTCGGCCATAAATTCATCGAAAATATCGGTACATAGCACCACTGTGCGCGGAATGCTGATGGTTATTCCGTCGAAATTGTCGCACACGGGGTTCTTTTTTATGATCGAATCGATAAAAGCCAAGCCGCGTCCTTTACCGCCAAGCGAACCCTGGCCGATGCGTGCGAAATTGCTGTAACGGTCGAAGCGCCCTTTCTCGAATATAGCCACAACACCGCGGTTTTTCATCTTGCGGTATTTGACTATGAGGTCGAAGAAAAGCTGACGCACGGCTGGCGCTTCCTCGAGTTTGTCGAAACGGTGATATTTCAGTATATCGGCAATCGGGAACATTGCCCGGGAATAGAGCCAACGCGAAAGATCGTTGCGCGACGAATGATAATAAAGCGACTCGGCAGGTATATTGAATATGTTGTACTGAAGCTCTTTAAGCGAGCCTATGCGCATGAGGTCGCGCCCCGTCGAGGGTTCCTTGATTATGAAGTCGCCGAAACCGAACATCTTGGTGATGGCTTCGCCGAGATCCACAGGGAATTTCTTGGAATTCTTGTCGATGAACACCCCGTCGAACTCGGCCACACGCATACGGTTTTCCGGTTCGCTTGACTCAAGTATAATGGGCAGATAGGGATCGCGGGCCCGCAGGTAACGGGCAAACTTTACACCAGCCTGACGGTCCTTCTCGCCACGGTGCTTGAACGATACGTCGCTGATAACACCGAGCACATTCTCACGGTAGCGTGAATATATGTCCACTGCCTCCTCGAAGTCACGCGCCAGCATCACCTTGGGGCGTCCGCGCATGCGCAGCATCTGTTCATGCTCGTTGAGGGCCTCGGTGGAGAATATCTGACTCTGCTTCAACAGGAATTTGTAGAGCAGCGGAAGGGCTGAGGAATAGAAGCGCACGGAGTCCTCCACCAGCAGGATCATCTGCACACCTACCTGATTTATGTCGTTTTCAGCGTTGAGCTTGTCCTCAAGAAGCTTTATTATGGCGAGGAGCAGGTCAACATTGCCGAGCCAGCTGAACACATAGTCAATGCCCGAGAAGTCCTCATGGGCCAGTCGGCGCGACACCTCTTTGGAGAACGGCGTGAGCACCACTATAGGGGTGGACGGGTGCATGAGCTTTATCTCACGGGCGCCGGTAAACGTTTCGGAAATATCGCTTCCCGGCATCATGATTATGAGGTCGAAACTCTTGAGAGCGAGGATCTCTTTGGCCTCCCGGATATTCTTGACGCGCGTAACACGGGGAGGCGAACTCAGATTGAGCGACACGTATTCGAAGTAGAGCTGTTCCTCCACACGGCCGTCCTCCTCCATTATGAAAGCGTCGTAAGGGGAGGCCACCAACAGCACATTGAAAATGCGCCGCTGCATAAGATCCTGGAATGCAGTGTCTTTCAGATATAATTGACTCAGAGCGTCCTCTTTCATTTTCTTATCTTTTAAATCACAAAGATAAGAATTATTTTTCATGAACTCCCACCCTCAGCACCACCCCATGTGACAAGAATGTGACAATTCACCTCATTCCACAGAAACCCGCGACAACTCAAGAGCGGAGGCATTGAGAGCGGGGAGGACGCATCCCGTCCACTTCACGTACGAAATAAGGTGGACGGCCTTTGGCCTCGTTGAAGATACGGCCTATGTATTCGCCAAGCACTCCGAGCGACAACAGTATCATTCCACCCATGAAGAGCAAAACTGTGATCATTGTGGGGAAACCCTGCACGGGGTCACCCCATATGAAACTCTTTATAAGGAAATAAAGCATATAGACAAACGATCCGACTGCCGAGCAAAGCCCTACGACGGTAGCAAACCTTAGCGGCGCCACAGTATAGCTCGTGATACCCTCTATAGCCAAGGCGAGAAGTTTGAAAAAATTCCATTTTGTCGTGCCGGCGGCACGGTCGCCACGATCAAATACCACCTCGGCTTTCCTGAATCCTATCCAACAATAGAGACCCTTGGTGTAACGCTGCGTCTCGCGCATGGAACATAACGCATCAATACAGATACGGTCAAGCAGCCGGAAATCGCCAGTATTCTGCAACACCGGGATACGTGTGACGCGCTGAAGCATATGATAATAGCGCATGGTAAGGAATTTTCTGAGCCAAGGCTCTTTTCCACGTGTGAGCCTTCGTCCATAGACATCATCATACCCCTGCTGCCATAGGGTTATCATCTCGTCCATGACCTCCGGAGGATCCTGAAGATCAGCGTCCATTACCACCACACAATCACCTGTGACATAATCGAATCCCGCCATCATGGCAATTTCTTTGCCGAAGTTGCGCGACAGGTCGACATAACGCCACTTTTTATCCTCACAATGTTTTGCCTTTACGAGTTCAAGGCTACGGTCAGTGCTGCCGTCATTGACCATAAGCACTTCCCAGTCGACATCCATACGCCCGTTCATGAACCGGCCTAAACGGTCAAAGAGAACCGGAAGCACTTCCTGCTCATTGTAAAAAGGGATCAGTACGGACACCTTACGACGATCGTTCTTAACTGAATGCTCCATTGATATTTCTTGTCCCATCATTTTATCATATCCACAGAGGTTATCTTTTTATAATTATTATCAGGGAGAATCCTAAAATCGCCCCAACGTGTGGACATAAGCTCCACAGAGTCCACGGCCAAAGTGTCAGGGCTGATATCTTCCCGGACATATTTCACCACAATAGCAGAACCTCGGGTACGCAATGAGCTGTCAGACGCTACATAAAACCCATCGACACGACTGAAGACTGCACTGCCTGAAATTTTCGGAATAGATGGCCGTGTAAGTCCCTCCTTCAGATTCTTGACCGCCTCCGGGCTGAAAATCCTTATTTTCTTATCCTCGCTGCCATAAGCCACCTGAATAGTGTAAGCTTCCCACCAACCATACTGACCTTTAGTGAGATTATATACAAAATCCCTCAGATACGGCCGCAAAATCCAATGGCTCGTCAATTGTTCAGCGACAACTATCCCATCGGGTGAAGTAATATATTTCTCAATCACAGAATGATTATGATCGCGGAAACGGGCATATTCACGAACCAGTAGAACCTGATGTACTACAAAAACAAAAAACAGAACGTAAGTCAGGAAATTTACAGCTTTTTGGGGGAGCAAAGGATTTCTTTTCTGCCAAAATACAGAAGGCAAAATGAGCAGCAACAAAAACGAATAAAACTGAACACCTATAAATGAATTGTTAGTAGTGTGGGCTATAACTGCAAACGCTACAGCAACAGCGATACATACCAACTCAAGCCGACAAGTCTCAATAAGTCTCTCGCGCCATACCTTTCTGACACATGATATCAAAACAACAATTACCGCACACCAGAATATTTCCTGGGACAAAAGCATTTTCAACCCCACATATACCATAAGAACCGGATTGTGCATCAATCCGCCTCCACGCAATAATGTACCGGGAGCCAAACCTACCAATGCACTTCCTAACCAAAGGCCAAATATTAGGACAAGCAATGATGAACCAATACGGCGCCGCTTGACCATACGCCTTACAAATATGATGAATGTGGCAATACACAAAGGCAGTATGAATACCTCCTGCGTGAAACCGGTTATGAATCCCAACACTGCGTATAAGAGTTTTACCCATGGTTTTGTTGTGGATTCTACATCCCCCCTTATTTGTTTCTTTAGAACCATTAAATAACAAATCACTACCGGCATTGGCCATAAGTAGTTCAAAGATACCGCAATAATCCATATTCCATGTGCGGGACACAAATACAATAATACAATTACAATAATTATTGCAGGCAACAATCCACGGCCACCATCACGTGCCGGGATATATTGATAAAAACAAAATGCAGTGAGAAAAAACACAATGGCATTGAATATGCTGAACCATGTGCGTCCCCACACACCGGCAAACATCTGTGTTATAGTATGTATCAGAAAACGCCCTGAGTGATTGAACCATTCATTATACTGCGAGCGCAGCACATCACCTATTCCCTCTATCCTTTCTGAATAATATTTCGAGCCGAATTCCTCGTCAAGAAAGAAACCATAAATCAGGTCATCACTTATTGGCTCATAAAAATAGCTTCTGCAAAAACAAAACACAGCAGCGACCGCGAATATCGCATAAACAACTGCAGAAGAGTACCAAGCCGGTACATCACACCTCCTCAGCCTTCCGTGCGGACGAGCATGGCATATGGGGGGGGTAATTTACTGATTCTTAATCATTTATATTGCAACATTAATTGGTTTTATTTTTCTCCTCCTCAATATAACCCAACACGTATCATCAATTCCCTAAGCTACAAACGGGAATTAATCAAATTCGACTGCAAAAATACTCAACACTTTGATAAAATCCAAATAGCCTTGATCATAGAGATCATAAATTCTTAATAGAAATACACGCAAGGGGGCTTGCGTGTATTGACGGGGAGGGAGGAGGTGTGGATGGGTGCGGTCAGAAGGTCATGGGGTACTGGGAGTAAATGTCCTTGAGGGTGAATTCGCCGTCCATTACAAGGATTGTAAGGCCGTCCTCTTTGTCGTCGTCCACAACCACGAGTTTGGTGAAGGTGTCCTCTTTTGCTCCAGGCTTTACGAGGATACGGACTTTTTCGTCTTCATCGACTTGCTCGATAAGGGCTTCCAGTTTCAGAGAGTCGACAACAGCCATAACTTTTTTGCGGGCTTCCTTGGCGGATTTTGATGATATCTCAACTACTTCAAGGCTCGTGGCCGATTTGCGTAGATTTCCTCCGGAGCCGGGACTAAGTCGTGCCAACTTCATCAGAGCCGGGCTTACATAGGTGATCTCTACCCCATTGAGGTCATCGAGTCCCGAGAAAAGACGCTGACCGGTGCATGAAACTGAAATGGTGACAGCCACCGCGGCAAATAATGCAAAAACAATAGTTCGGAGTTTCATAACAATTCTGATATTTTAGAGTTAATATTTTCTATCTTGCAATCGATACGCTTCCGGTTTTCGCGCACCGATTCATTGACGGCCTCCATTCCTTTACGGAGTTTGGCATCGGCGAGTGCAAACAGAGCGTCTATCTCGGCAGCCTGCTGTTCAGCAACCGCCGAAGCGGCAGCGTTATTGCGGGATGGCCGAGGCGAGCGTCGGCGAGAAGCCACAGGTTGACGTACCGGCCCGCGTAACCCTTCTTCCGACACAGCAACCGAATCTGCTACCAAAGCCTCTGTCACTTGCACTGAATCCTGCTGACGGACCTCAATATGATCGTTAACGGCAAGGCGAGGAGCTTCACTATGCCGCCCGGCAAACACAATAGCCAAGGCAACGGAGGCCGCAACCGGAAGCATCCACCACGCACGGCGCCTGATCCGTGTGCCGTCAACACGTTCACGGACCACAGCCGTGTTGATCTCGTCGACAAGCTCAGGCATGTCGGCCAACGGATCGGCATTCTCCTCCGGCACCAATGAGCGGAAAAAGACCGCATCGCTCTCCATATCTTCCGGTATGGGAGATGATGTGCTGAAAAACGCTATAAGCATTTCCAGATCGGCAGGCGACGAATCGCCGTCGTACCACCGCCCGAGCGCGTCGCGCACTTCCTTTATGTCAAATGTCGTTTTCATCGATGTTCTCCATTATATCTGTCAATAACTTCCCTTATCTGTGATCTTGCACGGGACAGAAGCTGGCGCACATTGGCTTCCGTGAGCCCGTCGGTCAAAGCTATCTCCTTATTTGACATCCCTCCGAGACTCATACGGAGTATGCGGCGCCGCTGCTCCGAAAGCATATCCACGGCACGGCGGACCATGTCGGCCTGCTGCGCGGCTATCATGTCAAGATCAGGTGCGGAGCCGTCGGCCAGCGAAGGTGCGCTTTCAATATCCACCACCGCCACTTTTCCGCGGCAGCGCAGGTGCGAGAGACAGGCGTTTCTCACTGCTGTGAGACAAAACGCCTGCGCACCCGCTTTTATGTCAATTGCCTCGTGCCGTTCCCACAGCTTACGCATTGTATCCTGAACGGTGTCGCGTGCATCGTCCCTGTCACCGAGCATCCTTTGGGCCAGAGCCACCATGGTGCCGTAGCAGGGAAGTATCTCGTTTTTGAATGCCAATGCGTCCATCTGTCAAAGCGGTTTTCACGAACTGTTTGATTATATGACGCGAATTTAGCATATGTGTGACACCGTAAACAAATTATTTTTGAGCGAGTCTATCCAAAACGGTCTATAAATCCAGCGTTGCTACAATCTCCTTTATTACAGAAATATCAATATTGTCATAATCGGATTTATCGTAAACATATATCAGATACAGGCAACCGTTTCTTTCAACCAGATCAAGGGTAATGACGCGGCATCCTCCTGATTTTCCCTTACCTTTGGAAGAAATAGCCATCCTTACTTTACGATATCCGTTTCCAAGATCCACCCCCATATTGGGATTTAATGATAATTCGCTGACAAGATTCTGATAGTCGGCGTTGAAACTGCGGTATCTCTTGGCAATAGCTTTGGCACTCCTTATAAACGTCTTAGTAGCAATAACTTCCATCAGAAAACAACATCTTTAGCTAATGGAAGGTCAGTTTTGCCTTCCATATGTGCCTTGACTTCAGAATAAGCTTCCCGTATACCACGCTCCACGATCTCGTCCTTGTCCGACACGGGAATAATCTTGAAATTTCCATAACGGGAAGTCAACATGACCGACCGCCCAGCCCTGGCCGCTGTAAGGAATCTGCCCTGATTGCTTCTAAATTCTCTTGCACTTACAATTTCCATAATCAACAACTTTTAATTCTATGTTACAAATATAACATATGGCATCCGATATGGTGGCATAATTAACTTATTTTAATCAAGAGCTAATCGATATTATTCCCGAATCAAACCATAAATAAGAACCATAACATATTTTTGAGCGGTGGGACAAACTATTTTTGGAGGAGTGTGGGGAAATGGTTAATTTTACAGAAATTTATATGTCAATGTAGATGAAAGAAAACCTTGTCATAACGATAGGCCGCGAATTCGGCAGCGGAGGACGCCAGATAGGCCGGATGCTGGCCGAAGAATTAGGAATGGCGTTCTATGACGCGCGTCTGATACTTGAAGCAGCCGAACATTCGGGCATAGCTCCGGAAGTGCTTGCGGGCAACGACGAACAGACACCCGGGCTGCTCAACGGGCTTATGCCATTGTCGATGGGCCACACGGCCATGAGTTTCTGGAGCGGTTCGCCACAAATGGGACGCGAGGATCTCTACCGGGTCACGGCTGAATACATAAGGCTGATAGCCTCGAAGGAATCATGTGTGATAGTGGGGCGTTCGGCCGACTATGTGCTGCGCGACATGCAGAGGTGTGTCAACATCTTCATACACGCGCCGCTGTCGGTGCGGACCGACCGCATTATTCGCCGGTGCGACGCGGAGTCGCATTCGCGGGCCATGGCCTTAGCCGAGAAGACCGACCGTAGCCGCGCCTCTTTCTATAACTTCTACACTGACAAGACCTGGGGCGACTCCCGGAGCTACGACCTCACATTCGACTCCTCGAAACTCAGCTTCAGCGCCATAGTCAAGATAATAAAGGATTATATCGCAGCGCGCTATGGCGAGGATATATGAGAATGCCCCTCTAAAGAAGCGCCACACATTCGGGGTGGACGCCGTGGCACGGCGGCTGATAGAGTTCCGTTCCATAGACGACCTGCGGCAGCTTCATGCCGCGGGCGAACTCATCGGAGCCATAGCCATAGGGGGCGGAAGCAACATGCTGTTCACTCAAAAAACGGTGGAGCCGACTTTGATCCACTGCGGCATGAAGGAAGTGACCGTGGGGCCAAAGGATCCTGACGGCAAGGTCAGCGTGCGCGCGGAAGCCGGAGCCGTGCTCGACGAAGTTGTGGCTATGAGCGTGGAGCGTGGATTATGGGGCCTTGAAAACCTGTCGCTGATACCGGGCGAGACCGGAGGGGCAGCAGTGCAGAACGTGGGGGCCTACGGCACCGAGGCGGCCGACACTATAAGCCGGGTGGAGGCATTCGACATGTCGACCGGAGAGATACGCACTTTCAGCCCCGGCGAACTGGAATACGGCTACCGTCACTCGGTGTTCAAACAGCCTGACACAGCGGGACGCTATATAGTTACCGCCGTAACTTTCACACTATGCGCCAACGGAGAGCCGAGCACAAGCTACACAGCTCTGAAACGCGAACTTGAGGCAATGCGGGGCACCCCTACCCCGGCCGATGTGCGCCGGGCTGTAATAGCCATGCGGCAGGCAAAACTTCCCGACCCTGCGGTGACAGGAAGTGCCGGAAGTTTCTTCAAAAACCCCGTGACGGACGCAACAACAGCCCGCAACATCGCAGCCACAGAAGGGATTGATATGGCGGACGCACCGTTCCACACATTGCCCGACGGCAATGTGAAACTCTCGGCTGCATGGCTGATAGACCGGGCCGGAGGGAAAAACCTTGCATGCGGAGGCGCTTCCGTGTGGCCCCGTCAGCCGCTCGTGATAATCAACACGCGGGGAACAGCCACAGGCGCCGACATAACAGGGCTTGAACAGCTTATAATACGCGCCGTGAGAGACCGCTTCGGCATAACCCTCACACCGGAGGTAATGCATATATAATTCACCGGATAATAAAATCCATCATACAGCACATGAGTTCATTCGTGATAGAAGGGGGACACACCCTTCAAGGCGACATAACCCCCCAGGGGGCCAAAAACGAGGCGTTACAGGTAATCGCCGCCACCCTGCTTACACCTGAAGAAGTAAGGATAACCAACATTCCCGAAATACGCGATGTCCGTAACCTGATATCCCTGCTCGAAGCCATGGGAGTAAGGGTGACACGCCATGACAGAGGCGACTATACATTCTGTGCCGCAACGATAGACACGGAGTATATCGACTCGCCCGACTTCATAGCGCGTTGCGCGGCCCTGCGCGGGTCAGTACTCGTTGTAGGCCCGCTGCTGGCCCGCATATCAAAAGCATGGTTTGCCAAGCCCGGGGGCGACAAGATAGGGCGCCGGAAAGTTGACACACATATACTCGGATTCACACGTTTAGGGGCCGAGACCGAATATGACGCCGGGCGCGGGGCGTTCCTTATAAACGCGCCAGCAAAAGGGCTTCAGGGTTGCTATATGCTGCTTGACGAAGCCTCCGTAACAGGGACTGCCAACATAATGATGGCTGCTTCAATGGCCCACGGCACAACTACCATATACAATGCCGCATGCGAACCTTATCTCCAGCAGCTTTGCCGCATGCTTTCAGGCATGGGGGTGAAAATAGAGGGAACAGGATCCAACTTAGTCACCATTCACGGCACAGGAGGAAAACCGCTTGGCGGAACATCACACCGGTGCCTGCCCGATATGATAGAGGTGGGCAGCTTCATTGGAATGGCGGCGCTGACCCGTTCATCCATAACAATCAAGGATGTGTCGTACTCCAATCTCGGCATAATCCCCGACTGCTTCCGGCGGTTGGGCATAACTGTTGAACAGCAGGGCGACGACATATTCATACCCGGAAAGGAAAGCTATACGGTGGACCGCGCGCTTGACGGACAGATACTGACCCTTGCCGACGCCCCATGGCCCGGCCTTACACCTGACCTCCTGAGTGTGCTGTTGGTGGTGGCCACCCAATGCGCCGGAAGCGTGCTGATACATCAGAAAATGTTCGAAAGCCGTCTGTTCTTTGTTGACAGGCTCATAGACATGGGTGCGCAGATAATACTGTGCGACCCGCACCGTGCCGTGGTGATAGGCCATGACCACAAAGTGGAGCTACGCGGCAACAAGATGAGCTCGCCCGACATACGTGCCGGCATAGCCATGCTTCTGGCTGCCATGAGCGCCAAAGGCACGAGCGTGATAGGCAACATAGAGCAAATTGACCGTGGCTACGAGGATATCGACGCACGCCTCAACCGCCTTGGAGCCTCAATAACGCGCTGCTGAAAAAGCGGTGTCTACAGCGGCACAAGCTACCATAAAATCCAATATATAAAAATACTACGAGGGGGAACCGGCAGCCGGTTCCCCCTCGGGTTTATTTCAGTAACGGGATTCTATCAGAGAATCACTTTGGTGTTGTTGACTATATAGAATCCGCGGGGCAGATCATTGATGGCGTTGAGGCCTTCGTTGACATGACGCACCGTGAAGCGTCCCATGGAGTCGTAAACAGCTACCTGCATTGCACGGGGAGCATTGATGTAAAGCACGCCGCCCATAGTGTAGACCTTCATTCCGGAAACGAATGTAATGTCGGATATTCCGGTTCCAATCAGGCCTTCACGGTTATAGATACCGTTGTTGACAAACTCAAGATTCTCGGTCTGGTTGCCGGAACCGCCATTGCCGTTGTTGAAAATAATCTGGGCACCGGTCATGTCATCGGCAGTTGTGAACGAATATGACCACATTGAATTTCCGTCGACTGTGGCACGTGTCATTGCTGTTCCGGGCCAGTTTCCACCGGTATAATTCTTCGATGAAGTCCATATCCATGTGTATACTGTAGCCCAGGGGGTACCGCCGTTATCGGAGAAGTATACCTTGTAATCTGTATCCGTTCCGGGAATTACCGGAGGTGTTACAATCTCACCGGCACCGGGTATGGTCTTGACATATCCGCCGGCATTGTAGTAACCGCCGTTTTTCCATTTGAAATCATCGGTCTGCGAGCCGCCGTTGTTGAATATGACACCGGCTGTTTCAGGTATCACGGCCGATCCGGTATAGGTGATCTTCCATATCTTGTTGCCGAGATATGTCATTGCCGTACCTCCCCATGCACCGAAATATTCGGTACCGCCGCTCCAAGCGTAGCAGTTGATATACCCGCCCCAATCAGCAGTGTTTTCAAAGAATACAGCCTGTTCGCCTTCGCTCATGGAGGGAGCAACGGGCACTTCGGGTTCTTCGATGGTGCCGCCGCCACCGCCACCGCCACCGCCGTTGGGCTTGACAGTAGTCGTTTCGGGAGCTTCCTCATTGCCGTCATATCCGCCCTGAGGCACATTTACAGGCGAGGATCCATAAAGATATTTGCCATCCTGACCTATCTTGCCGGGTGCGGGGGTCTTTGTCGTAGAGAGCACATAGGCACGGAGATTACCTTTGCCTGAGCAGGTGGCTGTGAGTTTTCCGTCGGTCACTGTCTTGACATCGCCGGTCACCACATCGGTATATGTTCCGTTGAGTACACCGGTGAATGTGGAGTTTCCGCTTATGGTCACGAGCACGTATGAGTCAGTGTTTGCATCGACATAGCGGCGCTTGAACGACATCGGGCCGGAGCATCCGTCAGTAGAGTACTGGCCTTTACGGAGTGCGGGCACGGCTGCACGGATCTTGTTGAGTCGCTGGAGATGCAGGGCGATGGGATGTGTAAGAGTCGCGGCCATATTGCCGGTAGCGCCGGTGTAAGTGGCGAAGTCACTCACGTTGACCGAACCTGTGATGTAACCGCCGAAGTAAGCGCGGCCACCATCCTTGAGAGCGAGATCCGGACCCTTGTCGATTGGTTTGCCCGCCTGGAATTCAATCTCGGTTCCATAATATACGCAGGGAATACCGCGCCATGTAAACATCAGCGAGAAGTTTTCGGCAAGCGCATCGGCTCCCCATGAGAAGCGGCATCCGTCGTTTCCATTTGGACCGTAGTCGTGCGAGTCGACGTAAACCACGTTGTAGCGGGAATCATTATACAGATTGTCCTCGCTGCGCACTCCGAAAGCGTTGCGGGCGTCCTTGAAACGCCAGTGCATCGGGAAGTCTATCACATTCAGTCCGGAATATTTCGAATAATCCTCGGTGCGGTATTCGTTGCCGTTGAGCCATGCGTTGTTGGATTTAAGCATATTGGTATGGCCCAGATCGTCCTCACCGGCCTGAAGCACTGACTTGGCGTTGACATGGTCGCCATACTCGCCTTCCATCACCACATAATTGTCCCAGGAGGTCTCGCTCATGTCCCATGCGTAGTCCTTTGACTCTTTCCAAGTATAATAGCAGGGGGAGCAGTTGTAGTTCTCACCGCGGTAAATCACCTCCTCGGCACGAGAGCACACCTCGGTGTACATGAAGAAAGGAGTTCCTCCACGTTTGGCTTTTGCTGCGGGAGCGTCGGCTGCGGCGTGGAGCTGCGGTATGAACATCTTATTGAAAGTCAGTCGGGAAATATGGCCACCGGTGTCGATGCGGAAGCCGTCGACACCCATGTTGATGAATGTCGTGTAGCAGTCGACGAGATAATTGGTCACAGCTGCGTTCTCGGTGTTGAGATCGACACAGTCACCGGCTATCTGGCCCCACCAGCGTGAAGGATCGTCCCAATTGAAATGGGCATAGTGATGCCAGTAGTTATGGACATCCTCGTTTTTGCCACGGGTATTCTTCATCAGGCCGAGGCGTGACTCATACTGCTGCTTGGCCTGAAGAGAGAAATAGTTTGCGGGCAGCTTGGACTGCGGATGGAGTTTCATCGACGCGTTTATGTCGCCGAGGTTTTGGGTATAATCCTTGGCGAACATGGGGCAAAGATGTTCCTCACCGAAGTTGCCGGTGTGCTGGAGCACGATGTCGAGAATGATCTTCATGCCGCGTGAGTGGGCGGCGTCGATAAGATCCTGAAACTTGCAGTCGGTAGACTCATAACGGGGATCTACCTTGGAGAAATTGATGGCGTGGTAGCCGTGGTAGTCAAGGCCGGAGGCGTTTTCTACAACGGGAGTGATCCACACAGCGGTGAAACCCAGCGCCTTGATGTAATCGAGTTTTTCTATAAGACCTTTGAAGTCGCCTCGCCATTCGGGATCGTTTACGTTAAGTTTGCCATCCCAACAGTAGACATTGTTCGACACATCGCCATCATAGAATCGCGTGGTCATGGCAAAGTAGATGGTTTCGTCGCGGAAGTCGGCGCGGTCACCGATGAAAGTAGCGGCGGATGCAGACAGACCTGCCATACCCATCAACCCAGCCACAAAGAGCTTAGAAAGTTTTTTCATTGATAAGAATGAATGATTAATAATTGATTAAAAATTTAAATGTAAGATTATTTCTTTTCTAATGTATAAGCCTTCTAATTTCCAATGATATCAGATAATCCGGAGTTCCAAGATCCCCGGTATTTTCACAGAATCGCTGCAAAAGTAAGGTTTTTTATCGTAAATCCCAATTATCCGGCATACAAAATCCGTCCGTAAAATCCTTAGTCAGCTTTTTAGAGAATCATTGATTATATACCGTAGGTGGCTCCGATGCTAATTATCGGAGCGGGGGAGAATTTCTTTTTGTCACCGGAGTTGAAGAAATTTCCGAACATTTCTTTGATTTTACGGTCGCATAGCCTCGTGGTGCGCCCATACGCCACACCGGCACTGAAATAAAGATTCAGACGAGGCAACGGCTCATAATTGATTTTCAATCCGGAAGTGATAAGCTGGGCCGAATAAAACTTTTTCTTACCCTCGGACTCCACCACAGCTGAAACCGCCCCCATCTCTATGGCCGTGAGACTCAGCTTGACCTTCGGAGCCAGATATGTGGCGACATCGGCTTTAAGATGACCAAGGAAATTGATGTCGAATTCAAATTTTCCCTTACGTTTCCAGCTGAAATAAGCCATTGGAAGCACCATGGGGATTCCATAGGAATTGGTGAGCCCGGCACCGAAACCGGCGCTCAGCTCTTCGCTGAACTTATACGACACTCCGGCGCCTCCCGATGCAAGCACACAATCCCACATAATACGCGACGGCTCGCAATATACCCCGACTCCGAGTGTGGCAAGAAGGCTCCACTTGCCTTTGAGAGGGCGGAGATGGGTCACCCGCAGGGCCGCATCAAGTATCTGGCCGGAATTGTAGCGCTGGGCGCCATGGCTGTTGTGGAGAGCGGCATAAGCTCCCTCGATACCGATACCACAGAAAGTCATGCGCTTCAACGAATCATGCTTCATGACCACCGGATAGGTGGCGCTGAGGCGCGTCAGAGTCATCCCCCCTTCGCCCACCTTATCGCCGCCATGATCGCGCAAGTCGCTGTTGCCCACGTATGATACCGACATAGACGCCTGCGCCGAGGCATAGATGCCGGCACATATGGCCATGATGAATAATAACAGACGTTGTGGCATAAGCGGCGTGGCTGATACGGGACACATGATAGTAACGGTTCAGGGAGCTGCGAAGTTGTGGCATATACCAAAGAAATTTGCCTGCCACCAACAGGCGGCAGGCAAACAAGCTTTTCATTTTGTCGGGGTGAGAAGATTCGAACTTCCGACCCCACGCCCCCCAGACGCGTACTCTAACCTGGCTGAGCTACACCCCGATTGTTCAAAAGCGATGCAAAGGTATGGCATAATTCCGGAAGATGCAATAGCGCCGCGAATCATTTCACACAATTTAACCCTTACCGCGGACAGTCATCCTAAATATAATAATGTGTAACAAAAAAACATTTGTGGGAGTGAGGGAAATTAGGTAATTTTGTAGGCTTAAAAATAGAACGAAGACGAAAGGAAATATGTCAGAAAACGAAAAAGAATATAGTGCGAGCAATATTCAGGTGCTTGAAGGGTTGGAGGCAGTAAGGAAACGCCCGGCCATGTACATCGGCGACATCGGGGTAAAAGGTCTCCATCATCTGGTTTACGAGGTGGTGGACAACTCCATTGACGAAGCTCTGGCAGGCTACGCAAGCTATATAGATGTGACTATAAACGAGGACAACTCCATAACGGTTGTCGACAACGGGCGCGGCATCCCGGTGGACATGCACGAAAAAGAGCACAAAAGCGCCCTTGAAGTGGTGCTGACAGTGCTTCACGCAGGCGGAAAATTCGACAAAGGCTCCTATAAGGTGTCGGGCGGACTCCACGGCGTGGGTGTGTCATGTGTCAACGCTCTTTCCACCTATCTGAGAGCCGAGGTGCACCGCGACGGCAAGGCATACATGCAGGAATATTCATGCGGCAAGCCCATTACGGAGCTTAAAGTCATAGGCGAGAGCACCCATACGGGCACATCCATAACTTTCAAGCCCGACAGCTCGATATTCAATGTCACTGAATACGATTACACCACGCTTGCCAACCGTCTTCGTGACCTGGCTTATCTGAATGCGGGCATAACCCTGACCCTCACCGACAAGCGCGACACCGACGAGGAAGGCACCCCCCGGCGCGAGGTGTTCTATTCAAAGGACGGCCTCCGCGAATTTGTGGAATACATCGACTCCAACAAGGATTCGCTCATTGACGATGTGGTGCATCTTTGCACCGAACGCCAGGGCATTCCGGTCGAAGTGGCCCTGACCTACAACACCACCTTCAACGAGAATGTGTATTCGTTCGTAAACAACATCAACACCATAGAAGGCGGCACCCATCTGTCAGGCTTCCGCCGCGGCCTCACCTCCACCCTCAAGAAATATGCCGAGGACAACAAGATGCTCGAGAAAGTGAAAATCGAAGTGGCCGGAGACGACTTCCGCGAGGGGCTTACGGCGGTAATTTCCGTAAAGGTGATGGAACCGCAATTCGAAGGCCAGACCAAAACCAAGCTCGGCAACAGCGAAGTGGCCGGAGCTGTATCGGCTGCTGTATCGGAAGCCCTGCGCAACTATCTGGAGGAAAACCCCAAACAGGCCAAAACGATAGTGGAGAAAGTGATTCTCGCCGCCCAGGCACGCCATGCGGCCATAAACGCCCGCAAAAACGTGCTGCGCAAGTCGCCGCTATCAGGAGGCGGACTGCCGGGAAAACTGGCCGACTGCTCGTCGCGCACAGCCGAGGACTGCGAGCTGTTTCTCGTGGAGGGTGACTCTGCAGGCGGTACAGCCAAACAGGGCCGTGACCGCACATTCCAGGCCATACTTCCGCTCCGTGGCAAGATACTCAACGTGGAAAAGGCCATGGACCACAAGATATACGACAATCAGGAAATCACGAGCCTGTTCAAGGCCATGCGCGTGACCATAGGTACCGAGGAGGATCCCAAGGAGGTAAACATATCCAAGCTCGCCTACCACAAGATCATCATAATGACCGATGCCGATGTGGACGGAAGCCATATAGCCACACTGCTCATGACATTCTTTTTCCGCCGCATGAGGCCTATCATAGAACAGGGCTATCTGTATCTGGCCACTCCGCCGCTTTACAAATGCAAGCGCGGCAATGTGGAGGAATACTGCTGGACAAACGCCCAGGTGCAGCAATTCATAGCCAAGCACGGCGAGCGGACGGAAGTGCAGCGGTTCAAAGGTCTCGGCGAAATGAGCGACAAAGAGTTGCGCGACACCACAATGAGTCCGGCCGGACGACTTCTGAAACAGGTGACTATAAACGACGCAGCCCAGGCCGACCGCATATTCTCAATGCTTATGGGCGAGGATGTGGGCCCACGACGGGACTTTATAGAATCCAATGCCAATTACGCCAATATCGACGCCTGACACACTGACATCAACGGGGACGCACTGAAGGTGCGTCCCCGTTCAATAACAAACTACAACCATCGGCACCGGCCGGGTGTTCTTTCTTTATTACCAACGACAACAAACATACCATAGAAAATATGTCACGTTCAACAAAAGCATCACCAAAACAGGCAAAATCCCTCAGCGGCAAAGCTCTGCGACAGAAAGTAACGGAATATATAAATTCACGTGACTCCGGCACATTCAATTACAAGCAGGTGGCACACGCCATAGGTGCCGACGCACCGGCGCAACACCGGGCCATAGCCATGCTTCTTGCAGAACTTGACTTCGACGGAGACCTTATACAGGTGGAGCCGGGTAAATACAAGACCCCGAGCCGCTCGAATGTGACCACCGGTGTGTTCGTACGCCGCAGCAACGGTAAAAACAGTGTGATCACCGACGCCGACGGAGAATCGATATTCGTTGCCGAACGCAATTCACTGCATGCCCTGAACGGCGACAAAGTAAGGGTAATAGTGGCCGCACGCCGCAAAGGTGTGGAAGCGGAGGCAGAAGTAATCGAGATCACGGAGGCGAAAGAGCAGACCTTCATAGGCACGCTGCATGTTGACCGGCGTCTGGCATACCTACAGACAGATTCGAAATTCCTCGCCTCCGACATAATCATACCGCGCCACAGGTTGCGCGGAGGTGTTGACGGCGACAAAGCCATAGTGCGCATAACCCACTGGGACGATGACGCCAAAAATCCGGAGGGCGAAGTGGTGGACATACTCGGACGCACCGGCGAGAACAACGCCGAGATCCACGCCATCCTTGCGGAATACGGCCTACCCTACCGTTATCCCGAAAATGTGAACTACGCAGCTGAGAAGATCGATGCGGGAATAACCCCGGAGGAAACAGGGCGCCGCATCGACATGCGCGACGTGACCACATTCACCATCGACCCGAAGGATGCAAAGGACTTTGACGACGCACTTTCCATGCGCCGGCTGCCGAATGGCAATGTTGAGGTAGGCGTACATATTGCAGATGTGACACATTACGTAAAGCCCGACACGCTGCTTGACAAAGAGGCTTCGAAAAGAGCCACATCAGTATATCTGGTAGACCGTGTGGTGCCTATGCTCCCCGAACGCCTCAGTAACGGAATATGCTCCCTGAGGCCGGATGAGGAGAAACTCACGTTTTCGTGCATATTCGAATTGAATTCCAACGCAGATATAGTGAAAAGCCGCATAGGCCGCACAGTTACCCGCTCTGACCGCCGCTTCACCTACGAGGAAGCCCAGGAGGTTATAGAGACCGGCAAAGGGGATTACGCGGACGAGATACTGACCCTCGACAAACTGGCCAAAACCCTCCGCAAACGCAGGTTTGCCGAAGGCTCGATGGAATTCGACCGTCCGGAAGTGAGGTTCGACATCGACGAGAACGGCCATCCCACAGGAGTATACTTCAAGGAGTCGAAGGATTCCAACAAACTTATAGAGGAGTTCATGCTTTTAGCCAACCGGACTGTGGCCACCGCCATAGGAGCAGGCATGGCCAAAGGCTCGAAGAACAAAAAAGGCAAAGCGTTCGTATACCGGATCCACGACTGCCCCGATGCCGCCAAACTCAATGACCTGAGCAACCTTGCGCGCACTTTCGGCTACCGGATCAAGACCACCGGCACTCCACGCGAGATAAACCGGTCCATCAACCGTATGCTTGAGGACATAAAGGGCACTCCCGAGGAGAACATGCTTTCCACCCTTGCAGTCAGATCCATGGCCAAGGCCGTATATTCTACAGTCAACATAGGCCATTACGGATTAGGGTTCGACTACTACACACATTTCACATCGCCTATACGCCGCTATCCTGACATGATGGTGCACCGGCTTTTGGAGCGGTACCTGGCGGGGGGACGCAGCGTAAACATATCCAAGCTCGAGGAAGAGTGCAAACATTCCTCGGATATGGAACAGCTTGCCGCAGGCGCCGAACGCTCGTCGATAAAATACAAACAGGTGGAATACATGCAGGACCATCTGGGCGAGATCTTTTCAGGTGTGATATCGGGAGTTACGGAATGGGGACTATATGTGGAGCTTGACGAGAACAAATGCGAGGGACTCGTTCCGGTGCGCGATCTTGCCGATGACTATTATGATCTGGACGAGCGCAACTTCTGCCTTGTAGGACGTCGACACAACAACCGCTACCGACTCGGCGACATTGTAAAAGTACAGGTGGCCCGGACCAATCTGGACAAGAAACAGCTTGACTTTGTAATTGTAGACGAAGAGGGGCGCCCGTTAGGCGGCAGCAAGGCTTCGGAGAAAGGGCGCCAGCCGCATCAGGAAGGTCCCCGTGCACGCAGGAATAAGAAGAGGCGTTAATTTTAACGCTGCCGGATGAACGGTATCGGGATTTTTTTGCTTACATTTGCATAAATGTAATAAATATATTCCCGACACCGTACACATCCGCCACGCATCCATGAGAAAAACAGTGACAATAGCGGTCATTATCGTGGCCGCGTTATGTGCATTTACCACCCGGGCGGCAGATAAACCAACCGTTGAATCGCTGAAGAAGGATCTGACCTCTGTTGTCACTCCTGCCGACAGCGTGCGACTGCTATACGATATTTTCGACATACAGTCACGACGCGATCAGGGTGAGACCTGCGAAATGATCTACCACACGGCTATGCGTGCGGGCGACCAGACTTCCGCCCTTGACGCCCTCAGGCATTTGGCCAACATGTATTCAAACAACGATTCGCTACAGGAAATTTTCGAAAAGCGGGCTCATGAAATGCCGGGAGAATCAGATGACAAAAAGGAAACCGAGGTGTTCACATATCTCGCACGCATCAATATGCTGAGTTCTCTCAACGATGAAGAGCAAGTGCGGCAGAAGCTTAACAAGCTTCTAAAAAAATATACTTCATCGGAACACAAGGATTTATATCAACATATAGAAACTTTGTTCACAATATGCATTCTATTAGGGCACAGCACAAAAGGAGAGTTACTGAACGATTACCTCGATCGACTCGGCGATCTGATAAAGCAGCTGCCCAATCCGTTGAGTCCTCTGCGAAGCAAGTATCTTGTTGAAAAAGCCATCATCAGCACCATTAACGGCAATCACGCATCAGCCATACAGGCCGACAAGAAATTATTGGAGACAGTCAGAAGACTTGAAATAAACTACCATAAACAGGGACGCCACCATAGGGAATATGCGCGAAGCTACTACAATATCTACCGCCGCATGCTTTCCAACCATGCCGCACTGACTCCTCAGGAAATAGAGAAAATCTACCGCGAGATACAGAAGCTTGCAGAACAAAGCCCCGAAGTGGCAGCGGACTATGCCCGCAACCCAAGACCGGATATCTATTACTATATGGCGACACGGCGATATGGCGAAGCTATTCCGCTGCTTCAGAAAGCGGCGTCCAATCCTGTCAATAAATTAGTCAAAATGTCATTGTTGCGGGACCTAAAAACAGCTGCCACCCAGACGGGCGACTCCGCCACTCTGCTCCGGACGCTGATTGAATACAACGACTGCCTTGAGGATTATATACACAAAAAGTCGGTTGAACGTATGCGCGAGCTACAGATACTTTATAATGTGAATGATCTGAAACTCGAAAACAGCAAACTTGAAACAGGAATGCGCGAACGCGACATCCTGTCGCACAAACGGTTCATATTCTACAGCATGCTCGCTTTCCTGGGTCTTCTGGGTTTCGTGATCATACTTATGAGGCAAAACCGGCGCATACGCCGCATGATAAAAGACGCCACGGCGAGCAACAACGCTCTTTTAGCCGAACGAGAACGACTCAAACTCACACAGGAGGATCTGATTAAAGCACGCGACAGGGCCCATGACGCGGATCATAAGAAAACAGAGTTTATCAACAACATGAGCCATGAAGTCAAAGAACCCATAAACGCCATTGTAGGTTACTCACAGCTCATTGTTGACAGTGTGGATGACGAGAGGAGACAGTATCTCGAACGTTATTCCAATATCATAACCCTCAATGCCGAACTGTTGCTGAAATTAGTTAACGATGTGCTTGACTCATCGGCTCTTGAAAACGGAGCTATGAAGGTGGATCCTAAAATCATCACCATGCAGAGCGTAGCCTCCATTTCGGCCGCAAGCATAGCAAACAGCATCAAGCCTGACGTAAAATTCATCATGAAGCCGCTGGAGGAAGATGAAATCAATTTCCGGTCGGATCCGCAGCGCGTAGAGCAAGTGCTTCTGAATCTGCTTTCAAATGCAGCCAAATTCACCTATCACGGCACAATAGAACTATCCTGGGGCATAGACAAGGACAACAACAAAGTGTGGTTCGCCGTTACAGATACCGGCCCCGGAATACCTGAAGGCAAGGAGGAACTTATATTCCGACGGTTCGAGAAGCTCGGATCCTATACTCAGGGAACAGGTCTCGGACTGCATATATGCCGGTTAGTTGCCCGTGTGCTCGGAGGAGAAGTAAAATTAGATACCTCC
>URII01000039.1 GCA_900547825.1 uncultured Porphyromonadaceae bacterium | reverse complement strand
GTAGCCGAGCACGCGGGTCTTGTATTCCGCCACTTCCTCGTCGGAAGGAACCGCCACAGGGCGATATGAGGCATACATTGTCTTATTTATTCCGGTTGACACCACACCCACGGTAGTAGGATCGGACATGAACGCAGGATCGGACGGATTGCCTAACGCATATGCTGTGGGACAACGGCTGTCGCAATACATTGTGGTCTCATTGGCATTGTAACGCTGTCCGCGCGACTGATGTATCCAGCATATTACGGGTATCTCCCTCCCATCTACCATAGCCGGAAATTCCGATACTATGAACGCACGACCCTTGCTTACGCGTGCTCTCGTGGTAATATCCCGCCAGTCATTCTCCGTTGGAGTGCGCCATTCCCAATCCGTGTACCAGTAGCCGCTGGCGTCATGCTCGGAATGGAAATTATTAAGCAATGAGGTGAAATTGGGAGGCGTTACCTTGCGGTTTACCTTACCGGCAATAGTTGAACTCTGTACCGTATGGCCATAGACATTCCCCGAGAACGAGGAGTTCTCCATAGGCGGTATCATGCCTGTAATGCGGTAATTCGTACGATAAGAGTAGAATTCAGCAACCACCGGCTCGTCGAACCCCTCCAACTGACGGCAAGGAGTGCCGAGGTTACGGTCAGGCAACAATATATAACCTCCGGAGCTTGAACTTACAATCACATCATTTACAATACATTCACGACTCAACAGCCTTACAGTGAACGAGCGTTCCTCAGTGGGCGCCGATGGGTCATCGGGCACATATGCCGTGACGGTGACAGTACCAATGATCATGGGATCGTTAGGACCGGTACGAAACGGATTGATCCAGAACTGCGAACCGTGGACAAGATCGGTAATCTCGTCATCCTTATTTACTACCCCTCCGGCTGGATGTGCGGCAGTGACCAGTGCCCTGTTGGGCGAGGAAAGCACGAGATCGCGGTTTTTGTCAAAATCCGTGGTCACTTTGTAACGATACAGTTCCGGACGAGTGAGTCGCACCACAAAATTACGTGCCCCAATCACACCATTATTGTTGCCTTCCGTATCAAGGTCGCAACACTGTATGTCAATGCGTCCGTCGGCCGGAAAATTGGGAATATCCATAAGCTGCGGCGAATTTTTCTGAGTAAGATGTATGGTCACCGGCAACACCGCTCCATCCTGATCATTGTCAAGTGTCACAACAAGCGTGGCCGAACGGTCGGAACCCGTAGTATTGGCGGGCACGGTTATCTCGATATATGTGCCGTGGGATCCATGACGGGTCCACGATACACCGCTTGAATCCCACGAGGAGAGAGTTCCCCCGTCGTCATCGCAGCTCCATGGATTGTCAATGCTTCCGGTAGCTACCTGAAGCTGCACCGATCCGCCCATAGGATTGAGCTCCTGAGTAAAGGTGCCGGTGTTGCCGTTGACAGTAAGCATCTTCACGTTAAATTCGGTAGAAAGCTGCATAAGATATATCGGAAGTGACAACCGGGCACCGGTGGTACGGTTCACCGCCTCAATCTGTAAATACCCGTAACGCACATACTTGGTATGGTTGGACTGCCGTGGCCCGCAGCGTATGGCCTGAGGCGAAAGTTTTTCAAACGAGAACATTTCATTCGCGTGGCCCGGTTCATCAACCCAGCGGGCTGTCCAGTCAAGTTCGGCATTTGTCGACAAACGCAGTTCCACGAAATCAGCATCGGAAGCCTCGCCCGAGAATGTGAGGTGAGTACGGTTGACAAGCAGGAAGTTGCCATCCTTGTCGGAAACGACATTGTCGCCTGTAGACTCCCATTCATCGTCCACGTCATATTCAAAAATCGGAGCTGTATCATCGTAAGCCTGCCGCTCGTCAGGCGCGCCACGCCGGCGCACGCCTTTTATCACGGCACGATAACAAGTGTTGCGTTTAAGAACCTGACTTTCACCTACATTGGCCAAATTGAACCGATAGAACGTAAGTTCCGAATCCTTGACTCCGGTTTCAGGATCGGTATAATATCCGGCTATAAGCAGGCATGTGGTGACCTTGTCGTTCTGTACAGTGGAATTGACAATGTTGGGAAATGCATACAACGACGCCTCAAGCTTCTGAGTGAGCAGTCCGGCACCCATATCGGATGTAACAGGCATATATCCGTCACTGCCGTCACCTGCCGGATTGCTTATGGCAGTGGAGAGCGGACACACTTCACCGGCATTGAGTCCGTCAGTGAACACGTACGCCCTGCTGCGGTTGTTGGCCACTCTGGCATAACGGACATCAAGCAATCCACCCACCAGATTATGGATATCGATACGGCTCACAACACGCGAAAACAGGAATTCCCCTTCAACCGTAAGCTTCCCATCCTCTTTTTCAATTTCAAACGGCTTTTGGTTTCCGCTGCTGTCAACGAAATATCCGAACATAGGAAGTTCTCCGGGATTTTTGCGTGTTATAAGATCCGAGCACGCCACCTGCAAAGCTCCCACAGCATCCACATACGCCCCCCTGAATTCCAACAGAAACATGTTCATTGTAGAGGCTATGCCTTCCATATAAGAATCGGCTCCACCTACAGCAAGCACCTTATAACCTATGCCCGGCTCAAGATTCTCAGGAGGGTCAAATGACAGTTTTCGGCTTCCTGATGTGACGGTAAGCGATTTATATGCCAGAAACATATCGTCGTCAGGGTCGAAAAACAGGATATGCACACGTTTGAGGACTGTTTCATGAGCCATAGCCGTAACTCCGCGGCTAACCTCCATGTCACCGTCCACACGAAAACTCACATCAAGCGCACCATTGCCATGCTGCTCGGGAGCACGGCACGGCTCATCGTCGGAACATGCCGCGGCAGCAAAAAGCAATGCCACGGAAATTAAAAATTCAAGACATTTCATTCAATCGGCTATATTTCTGATATTATAGGTGTTAGCTAAATTTACAAGATTGTTGTCAGGATAACAGGCAATTATATATCTCCGGGAACACTTCCTCCGTCATCCCATTCGTCACCGTCAGATCCAGTATCGCCCTGACTCTGCACTATATTTACAATAGCGCTTAGACTATTGGTAAATCGTATGAACAGTTGCCGGGACCGCATCGTCATTTCGTCAGGCAGTGAGGTAAAGGTTGTGAAAATGATCGTGTGTGTATCGGAACCGTGTCCGGACACAGAAATCCCAAACCAACCGGAAGGATCAGGATTAAACACTCCGGGCGCACCATATTCAGCAGTGGCTGGATCGGCTCCGGTTTCTGCCCAACAGATTGTCCACTGCGATTCAGGCACATTGGTTTTGACCGACAGCTCGGAAATTGATCCAGCACCGGAACCTAATGTAACCTCCCGCGACATGGCAAGGTAATCACGGCCATCAAAAGCGGCGTCCATGCTGAAATCAGTCCATGGTATGACCACAGCATCCACACCCACCTTCGCCGAACGATAGGCCTCATCAGGCGTATCTGAGCCAGGAGCCCCGACATCGGTCACACGGATCATGTAACGGTGGTTACGCAGTATGTCAGCAAACTTACCGTTGTCGGCAATATCCACCCGGTAGTAGCTTATGTTGCGGCTACCCTTATAATATGCCCCGATTATCACAGCGGGCCTCATAAGCGGGTCGGCAACATCAGAACATCTCTGCTCGGGGGAATACGTCACTACCTGCACCGGATTGTCATCGAACTGAGCCGCTTTGGCAGGCTCCACGCCCAGCATTCCCGACACGGACGGGACAGTGGGCGCTTCCGCATCGCCTGATTCCGCCAGATTCTGCGGCAAAGGCATAAGCGATATACCATCGACACCGTTATATACCTGCACTGAGGCGAGACGCAACAAATCATCATCTCGCAACGGGTCAGCCACCGCCACATCAATCATAGCCATATCGCGCAGAAGAGCAAGGCTTACGTTCTGCACATGCAATGATGTGTCTATCACCCGCGAAGCTTTTCCCCATAGTGTGATAGGAAAGATACCTGACTCATCCTGCCGTAAACAACGATCTCCATAACTATCCACAAGCAGTGCTGCAAGCTCGTCGAAAGTGGCACCGGAATGCTCCGCTTCCCTTATAGCCTCCATATAACGTGAAGCATCGGAAAGAGCGATAAGCACAAGATTTTGCGGCATGTCGTCCGTTACCTTGAACTTCACATCAAAAAGAGTCGTACCCGAAGCTGAAACATCAAGATTATCCGGCATAAGCACTTTAACCAGCTTGCCGGGACTTCCGGCTATGCCATCACCCTGATCGGCGAACAACATCACAGCAAAATCCGACACAATATCACCACCTGCTGCCAACATAAAAGCCGGCGAAGGTACTGACACCGAAACATGCAGTGCCATAACTCCGCTGCTCCCGACCGGGAGTGGAGACGGCTCTCCGTCGCGGTCAGCATTGCAGCCGGTCACTACAGCTGCAATGACAGCCAACAAAGAAATTGTTATCCGTTTCATTTTAAAGCCACATTATAATCCATGACATGCCATCCGTTCACCTCCACACCCACAGCCGTTTCGGTTCCGGATGAGTCCCGAAGCATAAACGAGATATGGAATTCATCATCCAGATCGAAATCCACATCACCGGCACTTGCAATAAGAGATGTCAGGGATCCCGAATAGATCACGTTATCCCCCACAACGACATGCAGCCGCGAATCATCGCCACGGTCTATGGCAAGAACCGTCAGCAACTGTCGTTCGCCGGTGTCATAGGACACATACCGCACATAAGGTGAATCCTCCATGACATTTCCGTATGCTGAATACAGCGCATTCGAAGCGTTGACTGAAACATCAACAGGAAGATGCGCCATACCGTCAGCAAACACCACATGCACATCAATATCATTCGACAATTTATGCATATCCACATCATAGAAAGGGGTCTCGTCACCGTTTACCAGAACATCGGTTACCAACCTGTGCCACAAATGTTCACGATCTGGAGGCACTGTAAGACTATTATCAGCTCCCAGCTGCATTACGGCACTATTGATATGCCCTTCGTTTTCTATCCGGTAACGGCCACCGACTCCGGCCCAGCATACAAGCGTATGCCGACCCTGAGGGACACGCCATTCATAAGTGCCATCCTCCGGCAACGCGTCCACGTCAACAGAACCTGATTTTAGAAGACACCCGGTAGCTGAATCATAAAGATACATTCTGATATCATGCAATTCCTCTTTCAGCAGATCGCGGTTCTCACGATTAAACGTATAGGCAAATCTGAGCCGCAAAGGAAATTCGCATTCCTCGCGTCCGTCGCGCACACACGATGACAGGCCGGTCATGACGCCCAAAGCAGCAATCATAACCGACAAAAGCCACAAACACCTCGCACACCGGATCGGACACATTGTCATAATTACAAAGTTATTGAAGTGTGGCATCCTGAGAGCACACAGTCCATGGGCGGATAGATATCTCGGCCACGAGCCATGAATCCTGTTCGATAGGCGTGTCGGGGTTCTCAGGCACCACACCCGGGCCGTCAGGAGCGCCAAGGGCCTTGACCTCAGCCACATTGACACGATAGAAACTGTTACGTATCACACAGTATTTGTCAGCAATATCCGAAGCCTCGGTATCGTTCATGAGATTCACACGGTAATAGGCTTCGCCACGCATATAACAGAACACCTTGTAGTCATCCGAAATAATCTTCTCCGACTTATATGCCAGCGCATCAGCTTCAGTAGCAAAATACAGCATATTGTAATCCGGATCGGAAACAAAGATCCATGTAGCGGTAGCTCTGTCATTGCGGGCTATCACATAAAATGTGCCGTCAGCTGCCGCAGAGGCATTACCGTAAAATTCCTGCGGTGCGACTTTAAGCCTGATAAGAGCGAATGTTACATTTCCGGTTACGGGATGCTCAACACGGCTCTCGGCCATATAATGGCTGTCAGAATAGGATGCAGTGAAAGCATCTGCCAGAGCCGGCTTGAATGAGCCGTCGGACCACTCGGAGGGGACAGCTGTAAACCCGGAATAAGTGCCTCCGGCAGCATTGCCCTGGGGAGTGTAAAGCAAAGGCGAAGTGCCTATATACATTTTCAAGGCGCTCTGTGCCACTGTAAATGCCGCATCACCGAACCCGGCCCGCAGAGAGGGGCGTACCGTGACGTCGTTCCCATATCGTACCTGAAGTTTAGCCGACGTAAAGCCTCTTGCCGGAACCAATGCGTTCACCACAATGTCCGCATCTGTATTTTTGATAATCCACATGAGCCAGCCCTACACCTACAACTCCTTCCATTCCTATGCGGGAAGTAAAATTCCATCTGTAACCGTAACTTACTCCTCCTCCGGCAAACCATCCCTCATAACGGTTATCACGAAGTGATGGATATAATCCGAACGGCATAGTAACTCCGGAATAATTGAACTCTCCGCCAAACAGATGGAGGCCTATAAAATGTCCCCGCCGAGGGGCGGAACGGAACCATAAACGAGGTTCGGCCATTATTTCCCATCTCTTGTATTTTACATCGCCTAAAAACGTCCACGAATTCCATAATCCTAAAAAGTCAAGGCTGTAAAATCTGAGCAACGGCAGCTCCGCACCAAATGCCATGGTGCCGGTAATATCGTGCAGCAGATCGGTCTTTAAATCTAAACGGTTACCCGGATTTCCATCATCCCGGGTGCCGGCATACAGAAGGGCCGCACTTGCAGCAATGCCACAAAGCAACGTAAATATTGTTCTTTTGACGTTCATAATATTCAAATCACGAATCAAAATTACACCGTTGCCATAAGTCGGGCAATAGAATAATTATATGCTGTAGCCGCAGTAGGATTTTTGTAGACTACCGCACGGCAACCCCTCAAAAACATCGTCTACAACACCACCCCGGAAGCGTCTACATAATTTCCGGTTACATGCCGCTTATTCCGATAGACCGTAAAATTATAATCCGCCTGAAAACATTATAAGACAAAAAATTGTTAATTTTGTACATCGACTTCAACGTATCCCGAGGGATGGGTAAAGACTTATGGAGTTCCTGTTTTTACCCGGCTGTACGTTGACTATAGTGAACCAGGACCTCCGTTAACTTAAAACCTTTTTATAATGAAGAAGTTATTAATGACCGTCGTAATCGCCTTGGCAGGAATTGTATCTGCTTCAGCCATTACCCCTTTTGTTGAATTTCAGCCCATACAGGCAGGCGATGGATTCACTGCATTCAATTTTCAGGGCGGCATAACAGGCAAGGTGCATAAGAACATCCGACTCGGTGCCGGTTTCGGTATTACTGAGAAATGGAACTTCAACAACTCTCCGCTGATACCTATTTTCGTGCGTGCGCAGATAGAGGGCAAAATAGGCAGCCTGGATCCGTTCTTCTCATTTGATGTAGGCTATGAAGTCAACACTGACGACACACATTGGGGTGCTGTATTGGTAAATCCGATGGTGGGACTGCGATTCTCCCAATGGTATTTCGGTATAGGCTATCTCGGCCATTGCTGGACACCTGACCATGCCGGGTCTACAAGCTGTTTCAACATGAAAATAGGCTATAACTTCTGATCCAGGACAACATACAGATTGGCAGTCCATTGCCATAATTACTCAACCAAACGCCCGGAACAGCATGCTTCCGGGCGTTATGGTTTTGGCGTTGTTGGGGAGATTTCGTACCTTTGCAGATACCAGATTAGCTTAACATTGTTATGGACGATTACAATATTTCATTACCCAAGGCGTCGTTGGCGGAAATGCCCACAGAAGTTTTCCCGGGGCAGATAGCAGTCATCGAATCGGCCGAAGGTGCTGACAACGCGGTGGAATATCTTATGGCTCACCCTCTTGTAGGGTTCGATACCGAAACGCGTCCGAGTTTCCACAAAGGGCAGGTGAATGTAGTCGCCCTTATGCAGGTGTCCACTGACGACAGGGCTTTTCTGTTCCGGCTGAACAAAACCGGTATAACACCAGCCATGAAAACCTTTATCGAGTCGCCTGACATAACAAAAATAGGTTTGTCGCTGAAGGATGATTTCACAATGCTCCGGCGCCGTGGCAATATAGAGCCGCAGGGTTTTGTGGAATTACAGAAACTCGTGCACGAATATCATATCACCGATGCGAGCCTACAAAAAATCTACGGCATAGTGTTCGGCAAGCGAATTTCCAAAAGCCAGCGGCTTACCAACTGGGAAGCCAAATCACTGACCCGTCCTCAACAGCTTTATGCCTCACTCGACGCATGGGCCTGCCTCCAGATCTACCGTGAGCTGACATCCGGTAAATACCACCCTGCCGACTCACCTTACCGCACCGCGGCCTCTGAATGACACATATTATGAAACGCTCCACATGGATTCCGTCACTGCTGCTATGCTATCTCGGTGTGATGATCTACATCGGGCGCGGTGAATTGGCCGCCGGCCGATACCTGTATTATTTCGGCATAATAGCAACCACGCTTGTAGCCATATGGCTATTGCGGCGCCATTTGCTCAGAGCCGAAAGGCGCAGAAAATCCCGTAAATAGAAAAAATAATTTCAGATATGGTGAAATAAAGCGTGGAGAGCATCGAAACGCTGAAATGAATCATTACCATGCCGTGCCATGGAGGCACGTACAGCATCAAAAGGCTTACGGCGGAAATCGCCACCTTTGGAATAGAACTTGTCGGCATAGCATATAAGCTTCTCAAGCATAGTCTCGGGAAGCATATCGCGTTCCGGCAAAGGCAACCGCTGGCTTCGTATCTCCTCGGCAGTAAGGCCGGCGCCGGTATGCCTTTCGGCCACCCGGGCAAGCTGTTCAGAATATCCTTCCTTGCGCAACAGTTCCGCGCCAAGCACACCATGGGCTATATAAGGAGCTTTTCCGAAACAACCTATGGAGGGGGCGTCGGTGAGACAGATACCTATGTCATGAATCATGGCGGCTTCCTCCACATCCTTGACAGGAAGAGGCTCCGTAAGCCGGTTGTTAAGCTCAATAGCCAGAGCGGCCACAGAGCGGCAGTGTTTTAAATAAATATCCCGCCGGAGAGTTCCGGCGGGATAATATCGGTCGATCAGTCGATCACAGTGTTCCATCCGTGCACATCCTCTTCGTCGCCGAGCTGAATGGCGCGCAACCGGTTATACAAAGCAGTAGTCACGGGACCGGGCTGGCCGTCGCGGGCTATGATATACTTCTTGCCGGTGTCAAGGTCGTCGATCTCGCCTATGGGCGATGCAACAGCGGCGGTGCCGCAGGCTGCGGCCTCCTGCACAGTTTCAAGTTCCTCCACCGGAATATGGCGTTCCTCCACTTCAAGACCCATATCGCGGGCAAGCTGGCGGAAGCTCATGTTGGTGATGGAGGGAAGGATTGATTCCGATGCAGGGGTGATATATTTGCCGTCCTTTATGGCAAAGAAGTTGGCCGGACCGCATTCATCAAGATATTTCTTCTCTTTGGGATCGAGATAAAGCACTGCCGAATATCCCAAGGCATGAGCCTTCTCACCGGCCTCAAGGCTTGCAGCATAGTTGCCGCCCACTTTGAAGCGTCCGGTGCCTTTGGGAGCCACGCGGTCATATTCACGCATTATGCAGATATTGGAGGGCTTGAAACCGGTTTTGAAGTACGGGCCCACCGGGCTTACAAATATAATCAGCACATAGTCCTTGGCCGGCTTTACACCCACCTGGGCTGTCGTGCCTATTTCCACCGGACGGATATAGAGCGAGGCACCGCTTCCGTAAGGGGGAATAAAGCGTTCGTTGAGTTTTACGGCCTTGATCACCATTTCGCGGAAAAGCTCCTCGGGAACAGGTTCCATGATGAGGCCGCGGGCCGATGAGGCGAGGCGCTTGGCATTCTCCTCAAGACGGAATATACGGATTTTGCCGTCTTTTCCTCTGAAAGCTTTCAAGCCTTCGAAAATCTCCTGTCCATAATGTAGGGAGGTAGCTGCGATGTGCAGATTGATGGTAGGATCGCTCGACACTTCTATTTCGCCCCATTTGCCGTCATGGAAATGGCAACGTACATTGTAATCGGTCGGCATGTAGCCGAACGAGAGGTTGCCCCAGTCTAAATCAGTTGTCATAAGATTCAATATATAATTGTGTAATGATGTTGGGTCTGTTACTGCGGCAAATATAGCCAATTAAATGCGTGGCAAAAAATAATTGCACACTTTTTTCACATGAATGCCGGGACCGGGGTCAGGAAAAGAATTTCACGTGGTTGAGCTGGCGCAGGAGATTGCAGAGGATGCGACTCCAATAGGAGCGGAAATCCTCCGCCACAGCGGCCACGTATTCAGCCACGAGTCCGACCGGTGCGTCGGCAACTGACTCTATAAGATTGTAAGTCACCTGAAACAGATCGGCAAGCCCTTCCGACACAGAAGCTGCGATAGGCGTATCGGAATACTTCATGTCCTCGTGAAACACTTCAAGATACATGTCGTCCTCACCCATAATGGACTCAATGCGCATACGCAGGCCGTTATAATGGTCCTCGTCAAGCGCGTCGGCCGGAGCCGACTGCTCTATGCCCGACATCTCACCAAGGTCGTAAGCAGTGATATATAGCCTCGGCAAGAGGCGCAACAGTTTGTCAACAAACTCACTGCGTGAGTCCTCGCCCGAAGGCTCCGATTCTTCAAGAGCCACACAGTATTCACGGCACAAGCCTATGAATGCAATGGCATTAGGTGTAAGTACAGTCGGTTCGTCCATTATTGTCGATACAAATTATTGGCTTTTATATAGTCATAAACGCCCGGAGGCAGAAAAAAGCTCAGATCCTTGCCACGGGCAAGTGTGCGCCGCACCCACGAGCTTGACAGCTCCACCATGGGGGCGTTGACCACTTCCACACGGTCATCATAAATCGTACCGGTGTCATAACCCGGACGCGGATACACAATCACTCCATAATTGTCAAGGATCTCCTCGTGTCGTCGCCAGCTGTTGAATATCTTCCAGTTGTCGCTGCCTATCACCAATTTGAACCGCCGGCGCGGATAACGGCGGGCAAGCACCTGTAGAGTGTCGGCAGTGTATGACGGACGGGGCATTGACAGTTCTATGTCGCAAACGCTGAGACGAGGATTCGATCTGGCCGCTATTTCAAGCATCCTGAGCCTCTGCATATCGGCGATAAGTTCCTCGGGGTGCGGTTTAAGCGGATTCAACGGCGACAGCATAAGCCATACCGAATCCAACGGAGTAAACTCCACTAAATAGGAAGCCAGCATGAAATGCCCCATATGGACGGGATTGAACGATCCGCCGAGAATCCCAGTCAGTTCATATTCAGCCATTTTACAAACGATTGTAATCCACTACAGTCAATCGATAAAACCTGTGATAATGGAACGGGTGCGTTCAATAGCCTCCGAAAGCTCGTCGTTAGTCACCGTGTGGTCAAACTTAGGTGCAAACGAAAGTTCATACTCGGCCTTACCCACACGCTCCTCTATGGCCTCGGGAGAATCAGTACCACGGGAGAGCAAACGGCTACGCAGCACCTCCACACTTGGAGGCATGATGAATATGCTTACAGCCCGGTTACCCATCATACGCTTTACATTGACCCCTCCTTTCACGTCCACGTCGAGAATCACATTGTGTCCCGCATCAATTATGCGTTCTATCTCTGAACGGAGAGTGCCGTAGAAACGTCCGGGATAGACCTCTTCCCACTCCACGAACTCACCGCGGTCCACTGCCGCCCGAAATTCAGGGGTGGTCATGAAATAATAGCTCTCCCCTTCCGTTTCACCCTGACGCGGCGCGCGGTTTGTGGCCGATACGGAGAACTGCATGTCGATATCGCCCCTGTCAAGCAACGAATTTATTATAGTGGATTTTCCGCATCCCGAAGGAGCGGACACTACTATCACCTTTCCTTTACTGTGATTATCCATGGTAAATCTATTCCTGAAATCCGGTTACATTACATTGAGCACCTGCTCCTTTATCTGTTCAAGTTCATCTTTCATCTTCACAACGAGACGCTGCATATCGGCGTGATTGCTTTTGGAGCCCAATGTGTTGATCTCGCGTCCCATTTCCTGAGCAATGAAGCCGAGTTTCTTTCCCTGACCTGGCTTTCCTGCCATAGTTTCAAGAAAATATGCAAGATGCTGCCCAAGGCGCTGGCGCTCCTCGTTTACATCTAATTTCTCTATATAGAATATCATTTCCTGCTCCAGACGTCCGCGGTCATATTCAACCTGAGGCAACGACGAGAGTCCTTCCTCTATGCGGGCTTTGATCCGGACCACACGCTCCTGCTCATAAGGACGTGTTTCCTCAAGATAACGTGCTATATTGCCGACACGCAGCTTAAAAAATTCCTCCAACTTGCGGCCCTCGACCTCCCTGTAAGCCATGAGCTGATCCACAGCGTCACCCGCAGCAGCCATAAGTGCTTCCTGTTCATCGGCTCCCGCATGGGCGGGAAGCGGTGAATGGAGTGCGTCGGGCAGATGTAACAGCAGATCATACCAGTTGTCAGGCTTTTCAAGACCCAGCTCGCGCCCCATAGCCTCGATCTGTGATTTATATGCCGACACCACCGGAATGTTTATTTCAAGTGCAGAACTGTCGCTACGGCAGTCACGAGTCACATTGACGTCCACCTTTCCGCGTTCGAGCCGCTGGCCGATCCGTGATCTGAGATCCAGCTCACTGTCGCGCAACTGTGCGGGCACACGTGCCATTATATCAAGCTGTTTGGAATTCAACGACTTTATTTCGACGGTGATATCCGTGTCGGCTGTGGAATGGGTGGCTTTGCCAAACCCTGTCATAGATAAAATCATGGGCCTGTAAGGTTTATTTTGACGCAAATTTAGCCAATTAACACTTAAAAACCTTAACTTTGCGGTCAAAATTTTGCTATGTCCACTATTTTAAACATCGAAACCTCGGGAGGGCCCTGCTCGGCGGCCTTATGTTCCGACGGCTTCATATTGGTCCACAAGGAAGATTTCTCAGGACACAACCATGCGGCCATGCTCAGCGGATTTATAAAAGAGTGCCTCGCTCATGGAGCGGAAAAAGGGTTGAAGCCTGATGCTGTGGCTGTTTCCATAGGCCCCGGAAGCTATACGGGGCTACGTATCGGCCTGTCCGAAGCCAAAGGACTTGCCTACAGCCTCGACATTCCGGTGATCGGGGTGGACACGCTGAAACTCATGACCACCAAAGCCATGTTCGCCCACGACATGGATCCCGACACACTATTCGCGCCCATGGTGGATGCGCGCCGCATGGAAGTATACACTGCCGTGCATACCCTCTCGCTTGAAGATGTGGTGAAGCCTCAGGCTGTGATCCTGACCGAAAACGAGCCGTTCAGCGCCCTTCTGGAGCAAGGACATAAAATAGCGTTTTTCGGCAATGGCTCCCAAAAAGCACGCGGCTTGTTCGAGAACCATCCGGGTACTGTTTTCATTGAAATCGACGAACCTTTGGCCACGGACATGACAGCACTGTCAGAGCTATCCATGCGCCGCGGCGAGTTCATGGATCTGGCCTACGGTGTGCCCAACTACATAAAACCGTTCTACGCCACCACCCCGCGCAAACAGCTGTAACACTCTCTGAAGCCAATATAAATCTCTCTGATGACCCTACGACCAATATACCGCTACCGGACTCCCCTGCTTGGCTCTATAATGCTTATATGGCTGATAGTGGCATGGGCATGTACTGACAGCGCCACATCATACAGTTCTCCTACCGGCCATATACATCCGGTAATCAAGATCATAGGCCCCACCTCTCCGCCAGAAGCCGAATTCAGCATATCCCTCACCGACTCGGAAGGCCGGTTCAGCCGCGCATGGGACTCCATGGCTGACTTTCCTGTTGACGAGGATTTTCTCGCGGCGACATATACCATCAGCGCCGAATACAGTTCCGTTGATATCGAGGGAACAGGGAAACCATGCTATAGAGGTTTTACCGAATTCACCCTCGCACCCGATGACACTGCCGAACCGGTAATAGAATGCCGCTTGGCCAACACCCCTGTGAGCATTACCATAGACAGTGAACTTGACGACTACATAGACCACTGCTCACTGGAACTGCGTTCCTCTACAGGAAACATAATAACACTCAACGGCGCAACGGACACACCCGTGTATCTGAAACCGGGCACCATTGACCTCATACTGAATCTCAGCTTGGCCGACGGACGCTCAACATATGTGCTCGCAGCTTCATTTGAAGGGAAAGGTGGCACACCGTCCATCGTAACCCTCACAGCCACAGGAAATATACTTGACATAGACGCAGATGGAAATATTACAAGATTGATTATAGATGACGCTCTGTTTGATACGCGTCCGCCATCTGTAACTCCCTCAGGATGGAACCCCGGCGAAATTATCACCACCGAGGAAGGACGCAAACCGCAAAGCAACGCGGCAATGGAGGTCATATCCTCCCAGCCGCTGCGATCGCTGCTGCTCACCGTATCGGCGCCGGAGCGTGTCAATGCCGCCATGCCGCAACATATCGATCTGTTGAATCCCGATCCGGCCCAATATGACGTTCTGTCAGCTCTCGGCCTTATCCCGGAATTTCAAGGAAAGCAGCCAGAGGCATGTATCGTAAGCTTCCGGAAACTGATATCGGAAGTGGCATATTCGCCTTCCGGATCACTGTTTCTTATACGCCTTATAGCCGTGGACCGCTCGGGCCATGTAAGTGAGGCGTGCACTATGGAGGTCCGGATCAATCCCGTCACAATAAGCGTGGAAAGCTGTTCACCGGCCGTAATCGGAATAAATATGGCCGACATGACCATTCTGGCACCGGATGAAGAATCTGCAAAAAAGGTTACAATATTCACTTCTCCGTCAGGACTCGACAACACCTGGACACCTGCAGCGATAAATGCCGTAACCGCAATAGGGGGGCCGCGCTACAGGATAACATTCAGTGTTCCACCGTCAGTCGACCATATTGTACATGTAAGAGCCGTATATATCGGCAATATAGCAGGCACAATCACTATAAACCGTGTGACACCCGACTTTACCCTTGATGCCGATGCTTTCGCATGCACGGCAAAGTTAAAGGTCAAAGCACAGGATGAATCACTTACATCCATCATAACCAGGCTGCTCAATGTCTATGCGGGAGAAAAACGGCTCGTAATATTAAGCCGCGATGAAACCACCGGAACCCTTATAGCCGGCGGCCTTGATCCCGCCACACATTACAGCCTCAAAGGCACCGTCATGACAGATCCATCATCAGGTGATTTCTGTCCCGAAACAGGTATCACAACCGAGCACGACCGCCAGATACCCAATTATGATTTCAATGATGTGAAACCCGGCATAGAATACTCCGAAATGCCCTCCGGAGGTCGATATTCACAAACAATAGCACCGGTGATAAACCGTCAGAACCGTACTGATTTCAAAGTAAGCATACCTGACTATCCCTGGGCAAACACAAACGCCAAGACATTCTGCCGCAAATCCGCCATACACAACACATGGTACATGCAGCCGTCGGTGGAAGAAGCATCCGACATAATCACAGGCGAATGCTCGGTAAAGCTCACAAGCGTGGCCTGGGATCCGCAAGGGCAGGCCATTCCGGATTATGTTCAGGTATCACGCCCCTATCTGCCCTACAATCCCAATGTGCCCCATATCGCATTCCGTTCCGCCGGAAAGATATTCATAGGATCATACGGCTATACACCATCCGACGGGGAGACATATACCGAAGGGATAACATTCCGCTCGCGCCCGTCGGGGCTGAATGTAACATACCGTTATCTGCCCGGGCCTGAGACTCCATATGACCGCGGCTATGTGGAAGTGGCCATTGAGGGAGAAAACGGTGTGATAGCCTCCGGAAAGCTATTGCTCAGCCCCTCATCGGGATTCTCCACTGTCAACATTCCATTGGATTACCCCATGTTCGGAGTCAAAGCCTCTAAAATAAAAGTGATGTGCGCATCGTCCGAAAACCTCGGCACTATAGCCCACGAATCGGCAACAATAATAACAACCAATGATCTCACAAACTCCTGCTCACGCGGAAGCATGCTTGAGATCAAGGAACTGAGATTATCATACTGACACATATCGTGTAATGAAACATACGCTTAAAGCCCTCATAGCCGCTGCGGCACTTGCCATTTCCGGCATGTATGCCAATGGCGAACCGGCCGACTCGCTGAGAACGGCCTCACCTCCTGACTCCCTGATACAAGCCAATACTTTTGCAACAGATTCCATAAAGCCATTCAAACGCGACATAGAAACAGTAACCTTCATCCCCAAAGGTCAGTGGATCACCGGGGTGAGCGTGAGCTATGCAATGAGCGACCAGGACAAATACCAGTTTCTGATAATCGAGAACCTGAACGGCGACACATATTCGTTCAAGGTCAGCCCCATGCTCCTGTATGCGTTCAAGGACAACATGGCCGCGGGCGGACGATTCGCCTACCAACGCTCCCGCACGCAACTTGACAACGCTGATTTCGTTCTCGGCGACGACACATCATATACCGTGGATAACCTTTACTCCATCAGCCACGAATATTTCGGCATGGCCGTGTACCGTAACTATTTCTCATTGGGACGTAACCTGCGGTTCGGATTTTTCAATGAGATACAGCTTCAGGTAGGAGGAGGACAATCCAAACTGATCAACGGCCGCGGCGATGACCTCACCGGCACTTATTCACGCAACTTCAAGTTCAACGTGGGCATAGCACCCGGCATGATAATGTTTCTCAACAACTATTCGGCCATAGAGGTGAATGTGGGTGTGCTCGGATTCGCTTACAACAAGACCAAATCCACTACCGACCGGATATATAACGCATCGTACGATACCAAGTCGGCCAATTTCCGGATCAATCTCTTCTCGATATCCTTCGGTGCAGTATTTTACCTTTAAGCCACGACATGATGAAGATAACTACTTTATTGACTCTCACAGCGGCGGCCATGGCTATGATATGCGCCGCGCCTCTTCATGCAGCCGACGCCAATCCGGGCGACTCGGCAGCCGTGGTATACCCTATCCGTAAAATAGGCATAAAAGTGCCGCCGGCCGAGCTTGCCGAACGGGTGATTGTAGGGCGCGACACGGTGCCCATGGTGCTTCCCGAACGTAACTACGGACGATTCGACCGCGGCCTGTTCAACTACCTGTTCATCCCCAAAGGACAGTGGAGTGTAGGCCTTACTGCCAGCTACGGCGAATTCAACTCCAAGGACGTGGAGATACTCAGCGTTCTGAAAGATTTCGACTTCCGGGGCAAGATGTACAGCATACGCCCTTATCTGAGCTACTTTTTCACCAACAACTCATCGGTGGGCCTGAAATTCAACTATACCCGAGGCAACGCCGATCTGTCGAGTCTCTCCATAAACTTCGACGATGACATAAACTTCTCTATCCGTGATGTGAGCTATTACTCGCAGAGCTACGGAGTGTCGATACTCTACCGACACTATGTGGGCCTGAGCCGCGCCAAACGTTTCGGCGTGTTCAATGAGGTGGATCTAGGGTTTGTGGGCGGAGCGTCACGGTTCAAGCGCACCATAGGCGGTGAAGTACGTGACACCCGCACATCCTCCACCAAGGCCGAACTGAATTTTTCGCCCGGTGTGTCGGTATTTATCATGGATGCCGTGTCGTTCAACGTGTCATTCGGCGTGTTCGGTGTGTATCTGAAAAATGAAAAACAAACCACCGACGGCATAAACGACGGCTCCCGTTTCAGCTCAGGGGCCAATTTCAGATTCAATATTTTCAACATTAATTTCGGATTAGGTGTACACATTTAAAATATATCGCGCAGCAATAGTCGCAATCGCTCTCTGCACCCTGGCGGGATGCATAAAGGACGATATTCCATATCCGCGCATACAGCCCAATTTCACATCATTCGTGGTTGAAAACCAGTCGCGCGACGCAGCCATAGATTCAGTGAACCGCTCCGTCACGGTATATCTGCCCGAGACAGCCGATCTGCGCAATGTGGAGTTGATATCCTACACCCTTTCGTGCGGCGAACTGGCCGACTCCACAGCCCTGCTTTCGGGAATGAACCTGGAGCAGCCGCTCGATGTTACGCTGTCGCTCTATCAGGACTATGTGTGGACCATCTCTGCCCAACGGCCAGTGGAACGCTATTTTACCGTAGCCAACCAGATAGGCGCATCGACCATCGACATGGTGGCGCACCGCGTAGTGGCAAGCGTACCCTCAGTAATGAACCTTTCGGACATTGAGGTCACCTCCATAAAACTCGGACCTGAAGGCTCTGTAATGGAGCCGGATCTCAACGGCAAAAAGGTTGATTTTACCCACCCCGTTGAAGTAATAGTGACCGAACACGGACAGGAAACCGCGTGGACAATCTATATCGACCAGATTGAGGCGGCTGTAACAACCGACCGTGTGGATCCGTGGACCAAAGTGGCATGGCTTTACGGATCGGCGGAAGCCGGGAAACACAACGGCTTCCAGTACCGTCAGGCCGATTCCGACGAATGGATAACAATGCCTGACGACTGGGTGACATCCAATGGCGGATCATTCACCGGACGGCTGATACACCTCAAGGCCGAGACAAATTATGTGGCCCGTGCATTCAGCGACGATGATTTCGGCAACGAGATCCGTTTCACAACAGGCCAGGAACCTCAGCTGCCCAACGGCACAATGGACAACTGGTGGCTCGACGATAAAGTATGGAACCCGTGGGCCGAAGGGGGCGAATCGTTCTGGGACACAGGCAACAAAGGGGCTGCAATAGCTGGAGGCAGCAACTCCGTCCCCACCACTGACACCTCGTCAGGTACAGGGCATGCCGCCATGCTTGAAACCAAATATGCAAATGTATTTGGACTCGGAAAACTTGCCGCAGGCAACATATTCACCGGTCGTTTTGTAAAAACCGACGGTGCCAACGGCATCCTTGACATGGGACGGCCATTCACCGAACGCCCAACCAAAGTAAGAGGTTATTTCAAATACAAGACTGCCCCGATATCGCGTGCCGAAGGTGAATTCAAGCATCTAATAGGAGAACCGGACACCTGCACCGTGTGGATAGCCCTTGCCGACTGGAGCGCCCCGTTGGAGATACGGACCAACCCCAAGAACCGGCAACTATTTGACCGCAACGATCCGCATGTGATAGCCTACGGACAAATGCGCGTGGGCCACGATGTACCGCAATACACACCCTTTGAGGTCGAGTTCGAATATAAGGCCACCAACCGCGTGCCGCGCTACATAATAGTCACAGCCTCGGCCAGCTTCCTCGGCGACTATTTCACTGGCGGCGAAGGAGCGATAATGTGGGTGGACGATTTTGTACTCGACTACGATTACTGACGTAATTTTTCATATTCCTAATCCATACTACACCCTGGATTAGGAATTAATTATATTTTTATGTAACTTTGCGGCAACGGATAGCACATTGTCCCGCAATGTCTTCTGCCAAAAAAGCTGATATTTACTTACATTATATAACCATCTTATTACCTTTTCAACCAATGAAGAAACAATTAGCCAGTCTGTTCATGACTGCATTGTTAGCATTGCCTGTCACAGGTGTGGCTGCCGGCAGCTATGGGCTCCCCGACGGCATACAGCAAGGCAACATCCTCCACTGCTTCAACTGGCCCATATCAGAGGTCAAAGCATCTTTACCGAGTATCGCTGCAGCCGGCTTCGGCTCCGTGCAACTGTCACCGCTACAGCGTGGCGATATCCGCACAGGGTCATCATGGCATGATCTTTACCGTCCTTACGACTTAGCGTTCAAATCATCAAGCTTCTGCTCGGAACAGGATCTGAAATCGCTGTGCGAGGAAGCAGCTACCTACGGCATCAAAGTCATAGTCGATGTAGTGGCCAACCATGTTGACAAAACAGCAGGCTATCATGATACCTGGTGGGACGCCAACGGACGTGTACGCTGGGAGGGCGGTATCAACTACGGCGACCGCAATTCCATTACCCACGGCCAGCTCGGCGACTACGGCGACATAAATTCCGAAAGCGCCGAAGTATGCGCACGGGGCAAAGCTTACGTGGAGAAACTGAAATCACTCGGCGTTAAAGGTATCCGCTGGGATGCCGCCAAGCATATCGGACTTCCTTCCGAAGGCTGCAACTTCTGGAGTTCAGTAACTTCTGTTTCAGGCATGTACCACTATGGCGAGATCCTCAACGAACCGGGTCCCAACGAAAATATAATAAAGGAATACGCCCAATATATGTCGGTGACCGACAACCGTTACAGCAACGGTGCGGCCAGGGACAACGGCGGCATACCCCAGGGCTACGGCGGAGCATGGGTGGTGAATTACTCTGTTCCCGATACCAAGGTAGTGTATTGGGGTGAGAGCCACGACACATATTCCAACGACGAATGGTCACAGAACGTGGATCAGAGCGTGATAGACCGTGCATACGCTTCATTTGCATGCCGCAACGGCGCCACGGCCCTTTATCTCGCCCGTCCCAAGACAAAAGGGTTCAGCAACATCAAGGTAGGGAAAGGCACCACCGCCTACGAGGGCAAGCATATCGCTGCCGTAAACAAATTCCGCAATGCCATGACAGGCCGTGCCGACTGGTGTGAAGCCAACGGAAACACATTCTGTGTGACCCGTGAGGATGGCGGAGCTGTGATAGTGATGAAAGGAAGCGGAAATGTGTCCGTGACCAATGGCGGAGGCTACTGCCCTGCAGGCACATATACTGACATGGTCAACGGTGGGAAATTCACCGTCACCGCCACCACTATCTCTGGCAACGTGGGCTCAAGCGGCATAGCCGTGATAATGAAGGACGGTGTAGGCCCCAATCCTAATCCCGACCCCAACCCGGATCCCAACCCCAATCCTAATCCGGAGTCAGTAACAATTACAGGTGACTATAATCTCGCTTACAACGGTTCGAAATCAAATGTATATTACTGGGCAACCGGAAACAGCCCCATAGCATGGGATGACGCTCCTGCAATGGCTTCGGTAAAAGGATCCGACGGCAACACTTATAAGGTGTACAAACTTCCTGCCGGCATGACAAATGTAATCTTCAAGGATGGATCAGGACAAACCGACGATCTTGACTATACCAGCCAGTATGTGATGAACGACAATGGCGCCACAACCACCAAAGTCATATTCAAGAACGGCAACAACCCGGGCCCCGATCCTATCGAAGGTGGCTGGAACGCCTATTTCAAGAATTCGGCCAACTGGGGCAGTGTATATGCCTACGTATGGGATGCCAACGAAGCCGGCAGCGACTCAAAATACTTCGGAGCATGGCCCGGCAAAAAACTTGAGCTCGACGCTGTGAGCGGATATTTCAAAGCAAGCGTAGCCATAGACAACGCCGCCGGCAAAAAAATGATGATAATATTCACCGATAATTCCGGAAATCAGACCGATGACCTTGAATTTAAAAACAACGGCATTTACGACCTCACCGGACATATAGGCGAATACTCTTCATTCATACAGTCAATTGGAACAGATGAAAACCTCCCTGCCGTCTACTACAATCTCCAGGGCATTCAGGTAGAGAATCCAACAAACGGTATCTACATCGAACGCCGCGGCAAAAAGGCCCGTAAGGTAGTGATCCGATAACTAAAGACCATCCCCCTGTTGGGAGAGCCAAATACATCCAGCGGGAGTGCCGTTTCCGGCACTCCCGCTTCATATCATAACCCACACTACTATAAACCACAGAACAAGGCATACTGGATAGCATATCGGATTTTTTTACTAAATTTGTGAGTTCAAACTTTTCTGAAAACAGAGTGTCAACCCCGATAAACAATATAGCCCTGTTAGGCAGCACAGGATCGATAGGTACGCAAACCCTCGATGTGGTGCGTTCGCATCCCGACCGCTTCAACATCAGTGTGCTCGCGGCCGGATCCAATATTGACCTTCTTGTGGCGCAGGCACGCGAGTTCAGACCGGCACATGCAGTGATAGCACGTGAGGATCTCTACAACCGCCTCAAAACAGAACTTTCACCACTCGGCATAACCGTTGCTGCGGGGCCGGAAGCTATGGCGGAAGCTGTGGAACGCCCTGACACGGACACGGTGGTCACCGCCACAGTGGGCTACAGCGGCCTCATACCTACCGTACGGGCCATACGTGCCGGAAAACGCATAGCATTGGCCAACAAAGAAACCCTGGTTGTGGCCGGAGGCATGATCACCTCAATGCCTGAATATGACCGGATGAAAATCATGCCTGTGGATTCGGAGCATTCAGCCATATACCAATGTCTCACAGGAGAAAATCCTTCGGATATATTAAGGCTTATCATCACCGCGTCGGGAGGGCCGTTCCGCAATTTGCCGGCCGACAGGATGGCCGGTGTGAAGGCAGCCGACGCCCTGCGTCACCCAAACTGGAATATGGGACGCAAAATCACCGTGGATTCAGCCACAATGATGAACAAGGCATTCGAGATAATCGAGGCACGCTGGCTCTTCGATGTGGAGGCGGAAAAGATTGTTCCGGTGGTGCATCCCCAGTCGATAGTGCATTCCATGGTGGAATTCCGCGACGGAGCTGTCAAAGCCCAGCTCGGGCTGCCTGACATGCGACTGCCTATAGCCTATGCCATAGGCGTCAAGGAACGCATGGCGCTGCCGGGACGTATGCTGACAATCGAGGATCTCTCCCGGCTCACATTCGAAGTCCCCGACTATGACCGCTTCCCCTGCCTGAAATTCGCACAACGTGCCCTTAGAGAGGGTGGTAACCGCGCATGTGTCATCAACGCGGCCAACGAGATAGCTGTGGCATTCTTTCTTGCCGACCGCATCAGTTTCCCGGCTATACATGACCTGATTGAAGATACATTGAGCCGGGTGGCAATGATTTCAAAACCCGGCATGCCGGATTTCATAGCATCGAATGACGAAGCACGCAGGGTGGCTACAGAATTAGCCGAAACAAAATACGCTCTATAACCCATCAAGCATTTCCATAACAGAATCATAAAATGGAGACATTCCTTATCAAAGCCGCGCAGCTTCTGCTTGCCTTAGCGCTGTTAGTAGTGCTGCATGAGTTCGGCCACTATATATTCGCACGGATATTCGGCATAAAGGTGGAGAAATTCTATCTCTTCTTCAATCCCGGATTCTCCCTTGTGAAATGGAAACCGAAAAAACGCAAGAATCCTAAACTCAACCCCGACGGTACGGAACGCGCCACATGGCGTGACACTGAATACGGCATAGGGTGGCTTCCGCTGGGAGGCTATGTGAAAATCGCCGGAATGATCGACGAATCCATGGACAAGGCCCAGATGGCGGCTCCCCCCAAACCCTGGGAGTTCCGCTCACGCCCTGCCTATCAGAGGCTCCTTGTTATGCTCGGCGGCGTATTGTTCAATTTCATTGTGGCAATAGTCATATATACCGGCATTGCCGCCTGTTGGGGTGAGGAATATATACCGCTTTCAGTGGCACGCGAAGGGTTTGACTTCGTTCCCGAAGCTCAGGCAGCAGGGTTCCGCAACGGTGACCTTTTCATCAGTGCCGACGGCAAACCTCTTGATGTGGCCGACCCGTCGTTCAACCTCGACATAGTGGAGGCCAAGGAAGTGAAGGTGCTGCGCAATTACACTGACACCGTGAGCATTGCTATCCCGTCCGATTTCATTTTCAAGCTCAAGGATGTGAAAATGCCCTGGGCCTACCGCGTGCCGGTGGTGGTGGACGCGCTTGTAGGAGGCGAGGCGGCTGCAAAGGCCGGATTGCAGGCCGGCGACCACATAGTAGCTGTGGACACATTCCCCACCCCCTCCTACACCGAACTTACCCCGGCTCTTGAACGCTTCAAGGAGAAGCCTACTACAGTGAGTGTGAAACGCGGCGCCGACACACTGAAAATAGCGGTGACGCCCAATGAATACGGCAAACTCGGCTTCCAGCTGCGCCCCGTCAACAAGATATACCCCACGGTGATGAAAGAATACACCCTGCTGTCCGCAGTTCCGAAAGGATGGGAAATAGGCACATCGACCTTAGGCAACTATGTCAGCTCGATGAAACATGTGTTCTCACGCGAAGGGGTGCAGAGTCTCGGAGGCTTCGGTGCGCTCGGCTCACTGTTTCCGGAGCGGTGGAGCTGGTATACATTCTGGCAGATCACAGCATTCCTGTCAGTAGTGCTTGCGTTCATGAACCTCATACCCATTCCGGGACTTGACGGAGGGCATGTGCTGTTTGTGCTCGTTGAAATGATCACCCGGCGCCAGCTGCCCGACAAGGTAATGGAGATAATACAATACATAGGCATGGCATTCCTTCTGCTACTGCTGATATATGCCAACGGCATGGATATAGTCCGTGCGTTTCTCTGACACAATAAAGGTACACAATAATAATGGATTACCCCGTAATCACACTTAAACGCGGCAAAGAGGAATCACTCATGCGGTTTCACCCGTGGGTATTTTCCGGAGCCATAGCCTCCCTGCCTGATGACTTGGAGGAAGGGGCTGTGGTCAACGTAACGGCCTGGGACGGAAAACCGCTCGGCACCGGCCATTTCCAGATAGGCAGCATAGCCGTACGGATGCTGTCGGCACAGCCCGAGTGAAATTTTTTATTTTCGCATGCTTTCCGCTGTTTTTCCGGCAAATTGAGAATTGGATTCTAAATCTGCCATCCAAATCCGCCCCGAAAACGGAAAAAGCGCCGATTGTTCGGCGCTTGAAGCTCAATACCCCGTCGCTTCTTCATTCTTGACCAGCTTGACAATGCGGCTCGTGCCCAGTCTCGTCGCGCCCAGCTCAATAAACTTGTAGGCGTCGTCCAGCGAGGCGATGCCGCCTGCCGCCTTGATGCCCTTGCCGTTTGTCATGTGCGCCTTCATCAGCGCAACATCCGCAAAGGTCGCGCCGGCAGTCGAGAAGCCGGTCGAGGTCTTGATGAAATCCGCATCGGATTTGGACACGATATCGCACATGCGAATCTTCTCCTCCTCCGTCAGCAGGCAGGTTTCGATGATGACCTTGAGCGTATGCCCCGCGCACGCCTTTTTGATGGCGTTGATTTCGGCAAGAACCTCGTCGTCGCGTCCGTCCTTGAGCATGCCGATGTTGATGACCATATCGCCCTCGTCCGCGCCGTTTTTAATCGCGTCCGCCGCTTCAAAGACCTTAACCTCCGTCGTGGAATAGCCCGTCGGGAAGCCGATGACCGTGCATACGCCCACCTTGTCCGCTCTGTCCTGCATATACGCCTTGCAGCGCGCGACATAGCTCGCCGGAATGCAGACCGTCGCCGTATGATACTTCATGGCATCGTCGCAGATGCCCTTAATCTGCTCCCACGTCGTTTCCGGCTTGAGCAGCGTATG
>URII01000038.1 GCA_900547825.1 uncultured Porphyromonadaceae bacterium | reverse complement strand
CCCGAACGGTGAGATCTTAATGGAATACTCCATTTTCGACGCGCTGCGCGCGGGCTTTACGAAGGTGGTCTTCATCATCAAGCCCGACATGCGCGACTTGATGGAGAACATGGTCGGCCATCACCTTGCCGTCAACAATCTTTTCACGGAGATTTACCGAGATCTTATCGCCGAAACGTTTTTTGGCATCTTCTTCCACCGCCTTGAGTATCTCCTCGGGATTGGCCTGAAGTTCATGGATGGTGAATGCGTTGGACGGATGGAACGGCAGCGCTATCATCGACTCCTGCTTGGAGAGGTCAATGCGGATCATACCGTCATAGTAAGCGGTCTTGCCGGGTTTGAGTTCCTTGAAGTCCTCGGAACGGCGATGTGTGTCGTAATGCTTGCGCACCTCGTCGTCAGTAATCCATATAGAGCTGAGACAGGTGGTTTCGGTGGTCATTATATCGATTCCGTTACGGAAGTCAATAGGCAGATTTTTCACTCCGGGGCCGGCAAATTCAAGCACCTTGTTCTTGACAAACCCGTTATCAAACACGGCTTTAACAAGCGATATGGCCACATCATGAGGGCCTATGCCCTTGCGGGGTTCCCCTTCAAGCCACACGAGCACAACCTCAGGCGCATTGATATCCCATGTGTTGGAAAGGAGCTGCTTAACAAGCTCACCACCCCCTTCGCCTACACCCATGTTGCCGAGCGATCCATAGCGGGTATGGCTGTCAGAGCCGAGAATCATGTTGCCGCATTTCACCATAGCCTCACGGGCATACTGGTGTATTACAGCCTGATTGGCCGGAACATATATACCTCCGTATTTCTTGGCTGCCGAGAGACCGAACACATGGTCATCCTCGTTGATGGTGCCTCCAACGGCGCAGAGCGAATTGTGGCAGTTGGTCATGGCATAGGGGATGGGGAACTTTTCAAGTCCGCTGGCACGGGCAGTCTGTATGATACCTACATAAGTGATATCATGCGACATCATCGCATCAAAACGGATACGCATCTTCTTACCTTTGCTGCCGTCCACGTCGTGTGAGCGGAGAATGCCGTAAGTTATGGTGTTTTCCCTCGCCTCATCGGGAGCCGGAAGGCCGGCGGCGTCGGTAACTATCTGCGTTCCATCAAGCAGATAAACCCCTTTGTCAATAATTTCTACCATGATAATCGTTTTTTAAGGTTAGTGTTATGAAGATTTAAGTTTATAAAATTCAATGCGTAAGAGAATATATGAGAATAGTCAGAGACAGCATGTCGGCCGCTCCCCCGGGCGATATGCGCTCCGCGCTGAACCGCCTGTTCATGTCCTCGAGCGCCGACACCGAGAAATTTTCCAGCAGTGCGCCCGCTTCCTGTTTCACCTTTGCCACTGCCTCAGGGCCGCAGCGGAAATATATATTGGTGTCGTCCAGCTCTGTCATTATGGCAAGAAGCGTTTTCAGATCCGCATTCTCATCATCTCTATGTTCTGAGTAAAAAGGAAGCCACCGGCTGAAAAGCCCGGGATAACCTGCGCGTGCGTGGGCCGAAGCTCCCCCTACCCCATAACGGGAGCGTACCTCCCAGCCATGAGTTTGCTCCGGAGGCGCGAATCCTCCGGCAAGCTCCATAATGCGGGTTCTCAGCTCCTGCGGCGTTACGGTGCTGCGGGTGTAGTAACAATGTGCGGCGGCTGTCACGGCAAGACCCACGGCGAACAATGCGCCCCGATGTGTATTTACCCCTGATGTGGCCCTCAGCATAGCCGCCTCACCCTCTTTCCCTACCTCGGCAAGATCCCCCGCCTGAGGCAGTACCTCGCCATAACCCATCCGGGCAAGCCGCAGGAAATACGGATGGAGCGCATCAATGCTGCGCGACATCAGCGCATGATCCATATCGGTGTGGGCGCCGCTGTCATGGCGGTCGACCAGCCCGGGCTTAGGTGTGACGTCAATTTCACTGCGGAGAGCCGCAACGGCAAGCGACGCTATAAGGTGAGGCACCGTAGCGGGACTCACCAAGGCAGCCGCCCGCAACAGCGAACCGTCGGCCAACGCCCTGCGCACCGCGCTCGCGCTTACAGGAGCATTCCCGCTATGCAGCCGGTCTATCTCCGTAACGGCAATTCCTTTGCCGGGCAAAAGCGTCCTCATCATTTCATTATACCGGGCCGTAAGCCGGTCATCCGGTTCCGACCCCACAAACCGCTCAGTGACTCCGAGCGCCGGAGCTATGTGCGTGGCGAATATGTCAAGGTCGAGAGTTATATGTGTATCGGTGGCATCATCTATCTTTTTGAGGAAATAGGATGGGAAAGTATCAGCCGAGACAGCATATCCGCTCCCCTCGCACACCACCACATTGGCGAGATCCCTACACCCGGCCTTGATCATGGCAAGGCGTTCGGCATAGCTGAACTGGGAGCGCTCCTCTCTTACCGCAATCACATATAATGTGCCGCAACGGCGCGAAGCTTCCTCTATGAGATAACGGTGGCCGAGAGTGAACGGATTGGCATTCATAACTATGGCGGCGCCTGAGCCCTCACGCCTTAGCCCGCGCAGATATGTCAGATAGGATTCAATGCCATCCGGGCCGATTTCCATGAACACAGCCTGTGGAGACTCAGCCAAAAGCCGGAATCCGAGACTCCGGAACACCGTTTTGTTGGCCGGTTTTGTAAAAAGCTTAACCAACATATGGCCTTCACCTGCCGCCACGCTCATAAGATGCGACACAAGGCGATTGGTCAGGGCCTCGTCACGCAGAGCCGGATCCACGGCCACACACTTTATGACATCGCCGCAGAGGCCGCCTCCGGCCACCATCTCGTCAGAATCCAGTCGGAAAACTCCGGCATAATAGTCAAGCGAGTCGATACGCAGGCCGTTGTCGCCGAGAAACCGTTCCACTTTCGTGCGGGCCGGTTTCAGCGACAGCGGTATCTGGCGTATTTCATAATCGGTGTACATAGCCATCGATCATTTCATTGATATGGGCCTGGATTTCCGACAAGGTGTGGGTGCCGTTACGCATGCAATAGCGTGCCTCGGCCCCACATAACAGGCAACGGCGCGGACTGAATCCCAATGCTGTGCGCGACAACGGTGTGGCCGAAGCGTCGATCACATCCATATCGAACAAGCGCCCCAACGGATGGGAATCCTCGATCAGGCATGTAAGCCGCTTGGTTTCGTCCGGCCTACGGTCCACAAGCACAAAAGCCTCGAAGCCCGTGACAAGATCGCGCTCCATACATTGGCGTATGGAGGTGCCGAACTCATCTCTCAGCGCATCCATAGCCGCCCGGGCAACAACAGCCGAAGCCGCAGTGCGTTTCACACTGCCCGGCATGACAACGGTGAGACACACCAGTGTCAGCCCCGGATTGTCGCGCACCAGCTCCATCTGCCGGTGCCAGCGGTCCTCCCGGCTTGCAAGCAACTGTGGAAGCGTGATAGCCTGATCCATCGCCATTCAGGATAAATCAGAGTATATTCTTGATCACATCCATTACAGAGCCATCGCGGTTCATCACCACTCCCACCACTTTGTCGCCGAAAGGAAGCGGAGCCGCATGGCCTATGATTTTTTCAGCACGTGCCTTGAGGTCGTGTATGTCGACAACATTCAGGCCAGCATTACGGAGGCGTTCGGCTATCTCGGGACGACGCGGATTGACGGCTATGCCGTATTCAGTAACCACCACATCGACCGTGGATCCGGGAGTTATCAACGTTGTCACATTCTCCACCACGCATGGTATGCGACCCCTGAGCAGCGGGCACACTATGATGGAAAGCGCCGAATCGGCCGCAGTGTCGGGATGGCCGCCTATGGCGCCGCGGATTATACCGTCGCTGCCCACAAGCACATTCACGTTGAAATTCACATCTACCTCAAGGGCCGAGAGAATCACCATGTCGAGGAAATGCGTTGCCGAACCGGGTTCGTCGGCGCTTGCATACTCGTTGGCCGACACCTCCTTGTGCATGGGATTGTTCATCAGCGATTCGGCAGCCACGCGGTCAAACGACTGCACATCGATAAGACGCTCTATAAGGCCCTCCTCATGAAGCTTGACCATGTGCGATGTGATACCTCCCAAAGCGAAGCTTGCCTTTATGCCCTTTTCAATCATGCTCTCGCGGATAAATTTCACAGCAGCGAGCGACGCACCTCCGGAACCGGTCTGAATCGAGAAGCCGTCCTTGAAATAACCGCTGTTGATAATCACCTTGGCTGCAAGCTGGGCAAGGAGTATGTCGCGCGGATTCTTGGTATCGCGGATAGCGCCGGAAGCTATTTTTGACGAATCGCCCACGGGGCCTTCCACAACAAAATCCACATCGCGTTCGGATATAGCATTGGGAGTGTTGGGATAAGGCACCAGATCATCGGTGATGATGACCACTTTGTCGGCATAGCGGGCGTCGGGAAGCGCATATCCGAGCGAACCGCATATCGACTTGGCGTTCTCCGACCGTGAATAACCGCAGGCATTGCCTGCCGGGTCACAGGAGGAAGCCCCGAGGAATGCCACATCAATATGAAGATCGCCGGTAGCTATTGCGCTGCCTCGGCCACCGTGTGAGCGGAACACCACAGGCTTGTCCATTAGTCCGTGGGAAATCTCATTGGCCAGATCGCCGCGCAGTCCCGACGTGGATATGCGTGTTATCACCCCTCTCTTTATATGATTGATAAGCGGAGCATGCACGTCCTGAAGGCTTGAAGCCGCAAGATGCAGATCCTTGAAACCCATCTCGGCAAGTTTGTCGACTACTTGGTTAACCACCTTGTCGCCACCGCGGAAATGATGGTGGAACGATATCGTCATACCGTCCTTAAGACCCGAACGGCGTATGGCGTCCTCAAGGCTCACCACCTTGGAAACCTCTTTCTGCAACTCCATACGCGGCAGTACATTCTTGCACTCACTCGCACATTCGGCATATGTTTCCTTTCCCATCTTGGCGGCCATCTCATCAATCCGGGCCTGACGTTCTTTTATAGTGCTCATAATGCTATATCCTCCTGTTTTAATATTCCTGAAGCTATTGCGAGATTCACGGTGCGTTCGGCGCGTATCACCACCGGACGGTCAACCATCTTGCCGTTCACGGCTATCACGCCCGAACCGCGCTTTTCAGCCTCCTTTATGGCGGCTATGATGGTAAGGGCTTTTTCTATCTCCTTGGGCTTGGGCGCGAACACTTCGTTCACCACCTCGATCTGGCGGGGATTGATGATGGATTTGCCGTCAAACCCGAGCTGCTTTATAAGTTCCACTTCCTTGCGGAATGTCTCCATGTCGTTGAGATTGGAGTAAACAGTGTCAAGGGCGTCGATGCCGGCGGCACGGGCAGCCACCACTATAGTCTGGCGGGCAAGAAGCAGTTCGGATCCTTCGGGAGTGCGCTGTGCCTTGAGGTTGGCACAATAATCTTCGGCTCCGAGCGCTATACCCATCATGCGCTTGGAAGCCACAGCTATGCTGTAAGCGTTGACAACACCGAGAGTGCTCTCAATGGCCGCCATGATCTTGGTGCGACCCAGGCATCCGAGTTTTTCCTCCACGCGCTCGATCTCGCGTTCCACTTCACGCACCTCTTCGGCAGTTTCGGTTTTCGGCATACGGATCACATGCACTCCGGCCTTGACCACAGCCTCTATATCTTTTTTTCCGTAAGGAGTGGAAAGAGGATTGATGCGCACCACCATTTCCGTGTCGCCGTAGTCAATGGATTTCAAGGCATTGTGTACCAGCAGGCGTGCGGTATCCTTCTCGGCCATTGTCACGGAGTCCTCAAGGTCAAGCATTATGGAATCAGGACCGTAGATGAATGCGTCCTGCATCATAGCCGGATTGTTGCCCGGCACGAACATCATAGTTCTTCTTAATCGTTGCATAACGGATTAGATTTAAGGTAAGACAACGGATTATTCCCACACGTCAATTCCGGTGGCGCGCACTGCGGCCGCAGCCACACGTGCACGTATAGTGCAGTCAAGCGCGCCTTTGTCGGTGGCACGCACTGTGGCTGAGTCTATTCCATGCTCTGCGAGAGTTTCGGAAATGACTTTCCTGATCTGATCGCCGAACTGACTCATAACGCTGCTTTCAAGCTCTATGTTCAGCTTTCCGGTAGCGGACGGCTCGATCTGAATAAGAATGTCGCCGGATTCAAGTGTTCCGGCAAAGGAATTTTCGAGTTTCATGCTTTATTTAGGGTTAGGGTAATGCATATAAAGAACAATAGCGACGCACGACTCTTCGGCGCCTCACGTGAATTACAGGTCAAAAGGGAGGTGTGAAATGTGAAAAATCTATGCGGGTTAGGATTCATAACCCGTGGCAAAGATAATTATTTTAATCTATAATAAACCTCTCGTCATGCTTTTTTTAACCTGTCGTACAACATTATCCTGCAACATCTTTTACCCTACAATTTTAACTAAAAAACAGGCCCTGAAAGATATTGCCAACCTTTCAGGGCCCGTAATTATAGTAAACAGCTTCTTACACTATGCAGTGAAAATCAGCGTACATATATCTTCTCTCCATTTACGATATATATGCCGGCAGGAAGACCTTTGAGTGTGCCGTCAGCGCGTACAAGGCGTCCGTCGGGGGTATATACAGACCCGTCAGAGGGACGTAAGGTATCCTGACCGACACCGTTTATGCCGGATGTGACATCGCGGAGCACCACCGAGGGATTCGCTATGTCGGTGACAAGATAAGCTCCGGCAGCGGGAACTACATTCACATTGGCTGCTGACTGCGCGGCAGGAGTATCGCTCTCCACAGATATAAGACTGATAGGAGAATATTCATTCTCGCGTAGAATACGTGACGAATAGGTGCCTGTGAACGACGAGGTCTCCACAGTGACCGCATCAGCCACGTCGGCGAATGTAAGAGCAGAAAGGTCTACCTCACAATCCTCTGCAGGAATTATGATATAGGGGATGTGGGGCTGGAGGCCGTTAAGCGGATTGACGTCATGGAACACTAATTTGCTGCCTTCCACACCATAGAAGAAATAGTATTTACCGGCGGGAGCTACAGTCACATCAGGAAGCGTTATGGTTGCATGGGTCCCGGCCTGCAATTGCAGCTTGGTGACAAGCATCGGGAAGTCGAGTGTCTGATCAAGCTCTTCGGCAAACGATACCGTCCCTTCGGAAGCCGACAGATCCTCGGCCTGCACATCGGCAGTATATTCACGTGAAGCCTGTAGAACCTCAACAGCATAGGCACCTTCCGCATCGGATGTGCCGTAATATTCCACATCGCCGCTGCGGAGTGTGACGAGAGCGCCCTCTACAGGAAGTTCGCCTTCAGTGACATGACCTGTAACAGAGCCAGTAGCCACTACAAGGTCAAGAGCGGCATAGCCGAGGTTCCAGTTGTCGGTATCGCCAAGAGATCCGTCTTCTTTGAGGAACCAGCGGCGGTAGCGTTTCCATTTGTCGGAAGTGCCGTCGTTATAGTTCGCAAACTGAATGTTGGAGGCCGTTTCATTCTCGGGGTGGACAGCACGGAGGAACACCACGAGGCTGCTTTCTCCATCGTAGACAAACTCCGAATCAAACGGAATGTTGAAGAACCAATCGTCAGTAAATGAGGTCTTGGCAAATGTATAATCACCGTCAAACACTTTTGTCATCTCATCGGTAGAGTACAGGGGTGTTGTGGCTTCGGTGTTCTGCAAAGTTTTGTCCGACAATTTCACCCAAGCCTCAAGATGTGTGGTATACTCATCTCCGGGGTTGCAACCCATGAAGGTGATACCGCTTATTTTAGTACCGGCAGGAAGATTGATATAGCTTGCCGGGAAAATCTGTTCGGATGCCACTCTTGCGTTCCTTGATACGGGAAGGACATATCCGTTGCCGGTAGAGCCGTTCTTTTCGGGAGTTATGATGTGGCGTGCATTGATGCGTTCCTCCTCTATGGCAACAGCCACATCGGAGGTTGCGAAAACTGCCTCATCGTTGAAACGCAGCTCAATGTGCATGGGCAGTTCACCGGCCTGATGCGGGGTGAAGGATATCTCAAATGAAGCCGTGCCATTAGACCCGGGAATTTCCGGATTCTCATCAGCCACAAATTCCTTGTCACCGGCCACGAGAACCACATTATAGGATCCCGCTTCTTCCGCATCATGCTTATAGTTACGCACAGTAACAGATGCAGTGTACAGGTTATTCACCATTCCTGCAGCGGGTATGCCTATTTCCGATAATTCCACATCATGGGCCACAACGGCATAAGGAAGACCGTAAATGTTGTCAAGACATGCCTCACGGCCTGATATACGGATGAAGTAATCACCCTCGGGAACACCTGTCACCGTGAAAGTCTGGAAGTCGGAGGTCAACGGATTTTCGGTGTAAGGGGTCAGTGTCATTTCGGGAAGTTCCGTCCATGTGGTACGATCCGGTGAATAAGCGAACTTCAGGGTACATGAAGTGGAGCGGCTGGAATACTTTGCATCCACGGTAAGCTGGTGGTCGGCCGAGAAAGTGAGTTTCGGCAACACAAGCACAGCTTCGGAGTAGCTTGATGTAGGACGGATATAATTGTTGCGCGATGATCCGGATCCCGAGTAATCAAGTCGCCAGAGATTGCTTGAATTGAGGTTGGTGATATCACCGGGAAGCACCGAATTGTCGGTAAATGGCAGGAATATCAGCGACGGATCTATAACCTCAACCTTTACAGGAAGCCTGGCAGGCTCGCCTTTAGCCAATGTGAGAACTATTTCACCGGTATATACTCCGGGTTCAAGTCCTTCAGGATCGAAGCTGAATGTTATGTCGGTGCGCCCCGTGGTGGGTATCACAACAGGAAGTTCGGTAAGGGAGGTGGTGAATCCGACCGGACATTCGACAGAGGTGATTGTGGCCGGAGCCGTGCCCTTCTGTCCGGAGAGATACATTTTTTTGTCAACCGGAGCGTTGACACGTCCGAGGTCAAGCACATAATCGGCCGGCACATCGTTATAGGTATCCACACGGAATGTTACAATTCCCACATATTCCTTTACGGTAATGGGTGATGTGGATCTGGAGTTGCCTGACAGATTCTCACGTACAGTGAAAACCGCCGACGAACCTATCTCACTGAAAGGTATGGGATCAAGGACACAGTTTACGGTGTTCTTGGCGCCTTCGGCTATAGCCCCTATGGGAAGCACCTTCAGCGGTTCGTCGTTTCCGGCAAGATACACAGCGAGAGTCAGGTTCTCGGTATCCTCACCATAGGAATAATCGCCGACATTGGCCACTTCCGCTGTAAGAGTCAGGTTGACATTATCGTTCTCATCACATACTATGCCCGATGACGGGGCATTGGTAGTGACAGAAAGCACGGACAGTTTATGCTGCTTGTCTATGTCGGCCTTTTCGGCTGACAGATCGCACAGATATGCCTGTGTGGCGTGAATGCCGATATAAGGATATTCGGCGTTCTCCTCAATGTTCTCGAACACTATCTCCTGCCAGGTTGTGGTAAATTTTCCCACAGCCAGGTCGGTGTACTCCTCCCCCTGCACATATGTGCCGTCCTCGAGTTTCTTCATGGCGTAGAACTTGGCGCCTCCGCCTCCGTAGGATGAATAGGATGTCGATTTCATCCACATCGAAACGCGTCCGGAAACTTTAGGGGTGACGATTATGTCGTTGACTTTCTTTTTGTTCCACACGTTGCCACCCACTTCCTCATTGCCGATGTTAAGCGCGCCGGCAGTGCGTCCGGAATATTGGCTGTAGGTATAGGGCTGCCAATAAGTTGTGCCACCCTCGGTATATGACTCCACAACGTGGCCCCATCCCGATGCCACAGCAAAAGCGTGGTCCTCGGTATCAATGGGCTTTGAAAAATCGTAGGAATAGTTCTCCACGATCTCGGCATGTGCCCACATGGCTGCTGAAAGCGCAAGGAATGCCGACAGGATTGGTTTAGTAAAAATTTTATTCATAATCTCTTAATGATAAGGTTTATACTGACTACACCGGAGTGCCCGGCACTCCGGTGTAGAATTAAGCATTAGCGCATTACAGCTGTTGAGGATGATCCGGCAGTGGTGCTCACCGCAACGAAATAAACACCAGCATTGAGACTGCTTATGTCAACCGTCACACTACCTTCAGCGCCCTCCGGGCCAAAAGCCACGGCACGGCCCTGCTGGTCAAACACGGTAAGCGCCTTCAGTGTGGCTCCAAAAGGCAACGCTGCAGTGATTATACCGTCCGCGCAGCTTACACGGATGTCAGCTTTTGATGCGGCAGGTACAGAACATATTCCTGACATGGGGCCACGGTCGATATTCTCCTGATCCCAGGCAGGATCCCAAGTTACACTGTTGTCGGGTGATCCGGCAAGAGTGAACTCATGGAGATTGTAATTGGCCGGAGAAATCGAGCCGGCCTGCATACAGTTTGTGGCCACATGGTTGAACACGGCGATGAACTCATTCGAGACGAGCCATGAGTTGGCATAATCGAATGTGCCCATAACATGCACTGTCTTCACAGTGCCGTTGCCGGCGATCACTACATCGTGGTCACGGCCGTCGTAAGCGTCAACCGACATCATTGTATAGGGATCCACCATAACCCAGAACATAGTGCCCTCATACAGGCCGCCGTCGTTGCGTACTTCGGCTTCAAGAATCATACAGTTGCCGGGTACATTCCAGTCCTTCGGAATGAATTTGACACTTTTGGTCAGGGACAGTTCGGGTTCAGGCTCGCGGCCGTCGATCGACAGGCCTTCCATACGGTAGAAAGGCTTTTCATCGCGGTTGTAGAACGTAATTTCATAGGCATCGCTCCTGTAGCAGTCAAGCTCCTGGGTGAAATCGATGGTGCGGGTCTCGCCGGCAGGAATGGTCACATCAACATGAGGCGAATTGTACCAGTGATGGGGAACATTGTCACCTTTCACCTTGAGCTGGAAATACAGGCAACCGTCGTAGGTCTCTCCTTCATTCGTCACAGTGAGTGTGAAGGTGGTGGGAACGCCGCTTTCCAGCCTTTCGGGAGTCCATGTCAGACTGCTTACACGGAGATCGTAGTGTCCGGAAGGCGAAACAGTCACATTCTCGCCGTCCACGTTCACACGAAGCTGCGACACAGCTCCGGTGGATGTGGTGAATTTACGGCTCTGCTGCTCGCCCTGAATAATGAAGTACGGTTCGATGAAATACTCTCCGTCGGGAATTTCGCCGGAAATGGAGAAAGAGAGCGGCTCATCAAGCACCGGGCCATAGCGGTATTCACGCGGCATGGCGTCATATCCGGCAAACTTGGCCACCTCATTGCCCTGGGCGTCCACAAGATGAATGCCCAGATCGCTCACCGGGGTGACGCGGTTGGAGATGTTGTAGGCCTCATACAGATATATCTTCACCTCCTGTGAGCGTGTCACAGTGACAGGTTCGAAGTCGGCCGGCTGTCCGGCTGCATCAACAGCCATAATACCTTCGGTAAAAAACTCATAGTCACGCCATGAGGTGGTGCCGTCGCGGTCGGGGCGCATACCTACTATCATGTCCTGATGATAGTTGAAGCCGTCCTTCATGCTCTGGCCGGTGGTCATGTCGATATAGTCGTAGGCCAAGGCATTGAGAGCGAAATACCCGTTGCCTGATCCGTTCCAGCCCCAATTGATGTGATGGAGCCCGTCCTCATTATAACCGTCGCACACAAAGGAATGGCCCATTCCCATGCCTGATGTGGCTCCGCCGTATACAACCGCAAAGCCGTTGTCAAGCTCATTGTGTAGCATTCCAAGCCAATCTTCTCCGATATAGGCATCACGTTTGGCACAATGTATTTCCTTGGAATAGCTAAAATGGTTGGCAAGGGCGCCGGCTATTTTTTCGGAATACGCACCTGAGCCGCCTACCTGGAAGTCCATGTCGACAGAAACGGCAAAATCATACAGCATGGAAGCCACGGCGTCGACAGTCTCCGACGAAGATGTGTTGTCGAGCGTATTGGCCATTTTGTCCCACGCATAAGTAGAGGTGGAAAAATCCTGCGATATCTCCAATTTGTGAGTGGTGGACGTGTAGCTGTGGGAGCCTGTGCCGCGCAGAGGCCACCTGTGGGAATACATCACCTGTCCTACCGCCGTGGCCACACAGCCGATAGGATAGGATGTGGAGGGTGCCTTACGGTTGTAGTAAGGCTGCTGGCCCCAGTGTATGTCGCCGAGCAACGGCTCGACCGCACTCCTGCGGGACACCGGCGCAACTTTTTTAACCGCAGCCTGCGGATGTGCATTAAGGTAATCGATGGCACGTCCGGCCTCATCAAGCCATGCACGCATATTTTCCGGCATGTCATCGGGAGTTCCATAAGAGGTGTATCCGAGAATTTCGGTACCGATAGCGTCGTCACCGGTCACAATCACATAGCCCGGAGTGCTGTTGCGTGTAAGCAGATAGCATGCAGTGGCGTCGCCAGCCGGAGTGAGACGGGTAGCAGCGATCCGGAACGACGGGGACCCGCCGAGCGCACGCAGCAGTTTTTGCGATTCCGGCGATCCGTTTACAATCTCAAGCGCTTTTTCAGGACTTACGGGAGCGGCGTAAACTCCTATTGCGGCAGCGGCACACATTGCCGCGAATATATATTTCAATTTCATATTTAACTACTTATCTGATTATGAATTTATGACCCTTGGCTATGTATATTCCGGCCGGGAGATCCAGGCCGTCGAGCGACACAACACCGCTACGCACCATGACACCCTGCAAATTATAGACATCGAAAGGCTTATTGTCCGGTCCGGTTACAGTCATATCGATTCCGGCAGGAGCTGCGTCCACAAATACAGGCAAGGATTCGGAGCCGTCGCGGTACACAGCCGTCACAGCATATCTTTCGGCCTGAGGTGTTTTGTCAACAAAAGTTTCGTCAGCGCCATAAGTCAGCTTTTCTCCATCGGCATAAATGTTGTAGCCCACAGGCACGCCACCTGCCATATAGGAGAAATCGTCAAGACGCAGCATACATCCGTCGCCCGCGGGAGTAGTGTGGTGTATGGCAAAATAGTGGGCGCCCTCCGGCACGGAAAATTCTATTTTCACATAATGCTCGTCATCAACGATCTTCTTGTTGGATATGGATCCGGCATAGCAATAGTCGCGGAAATCAGCCACCGAGTTGCCTGCGGTGGAGTACAGGATATAGAACGTTTCATCTGTCTGGTCATACTGCTCCCACCATGCGTTATAGGCAGGAGTGCTCGCAGCATAGAAACTGGCCGTGTGTGCCTCGCCTGAAAGCTCGGGCGAAATGAGCCATGCATCGGAATTGGCATAAGTGGCACCTTCGTCGGGATCATCATACACGCCGAATATTCCGCCGAGATATGACCGTCCGCCACGGGCATTGTTTGTTTCGCCTATCTCTTCCGGAGTCATGACTTTGAACGCAAACTGTTCGGTCTGGCCCGGATAGTCGCTGGTGGCGAACACTCCGCCATGGAAAGCAAGGTCTATGTCGGCAGTGGTCCATTCTCCGAATTCTGTTGCCCAAGGGGCATAGTCCTCAAAACCGTCGGTAACGGATTTGCTGTTGCGGGCCGGAGCCTCCCACTGGAGTTCCATGCTGTTGTCGGGAGTACGTGAGGCACGCAGCGATCCTACCGGATTACGCCATGTCTGTTCAAGAGGTATCTGAACGGTGCTCTCATTGTTCTGAGGCACTTCATCGCCTTCTGCGGTCACTTTTGCGTAAACTGACAGAACATCACCCTCCATAAGTGAAGTTGTGGGGACAGAGAATGGCAGAACGCCGCGGTTCAGGGCGCCGAGCGTGGCTGAAAGCGGGCCGTCGACAACAGTTGTGCCGTTGACCTGAAGGCTTACTCTGAGCGAGGGAGTGGGATTCAACGAATTATTCACGATATCCAGCTGTCCTTCAAGAGTCTGGCCTTTCAAAATTCTTGACGGCAAGGAAAGTTCGGCAGCCACATCGACATTCTTGTTGTCAATGACCCGGAGGCCGTCAAGAGCCACAAGCGCACCACCCGAAGGGAATGTATCATTTGATCTGAATTCGAATGACAAAGTGCAGTAGCGGTATCCCTTATAGGCTGCGAGGTCAACTATCTCCGATTTCCAATATGCGGCCGCACTGCCTGTGTTGACGCTGCGGAACACCTCTGTCGATGTGCCGTCGGGGAAAGACGCCACAACGGTAAGCAATACATCCTGCGTGGGGCGGAAATACCGGTAAAACACCAGTGTGGGAGCGGCATTGCCGGCAAGAGCTATCTTTCCGGTGTGCAGCTTGATATAATCGCCTTCCTCAAGAGCCATAAAGGCAAACAGTCCGTTGTCGCCGTCGACCGACGGAAGTCCGGAGGCGTCGGTAAGAAGGCCCCACTGCTGGTCGGAAGTGCGCTCGGTCCAAAAGAATTTATCAGTCTGGCCGTTGCGGAAACTCTCGGTCCATGGCAAGGAAGCAATTTCACCGGTTGTAAGCACCGGCGACGGAGCAATGGCACTCTCCACGCCATCGACAGTAGCCGACACTCCGAAAAGAGTTATGGCGCCTTCACCGATGTCGGTGGAGCGGTTGATGGTGAACGAAGTTCCGGCTGTGGTGCCCAATTTCTTTGCATCGCCGGTTGTGGTTCCGGCCTCATATATGGTATAACTTGAGGCGCCTGACACTGCATTCCACGCCAGGGCTATAGTGTTTCCGTCATCTGTCATGCTTACCGACGAGGGCGCGTTTACTGCGGCACGGATAGCAGCGGAATGTCCGGACAACCGCATGGCGGGACCCTGAATGTCAGCCTTGCGGAACGGAGTTCCTGAAAGAATCTTTACGGGAGACTCAAATTTCTGCTCCATAAGCATACCGGCAGTCTCCCGGAACTGCGGGGTTACGGCATAGGCTGATTCAGTGCCGATCAACGCGGCGGCAGCCAACCCGAATACATGTAGATAATTTTTCATAAGCATCTGTGTTTTTTGTTTATGGTAGGTTTGGATTATATAACATTCGCAAATGTAATACTTCTTAAAATCTCCTACAATACTACCGCCAAGTAATTTTCATCCGAAAACTCATTTCAACTAACATATTTACAATAATATAAAACTTGTTTTACGTTCGATCCATTTTTTAGTATTATTTTTGCAGCACGACAAATAACACATATCCTTATGAAAGCCATTATTTCCCTTGCCGCAGCACTACTGCTTGCTGCGTTATGCACGCAACACAGTGCAGCCGCCACCCTGCAACCACGCGGATTCACATTCATCAATCATCCGGAATGTTATTATCCTATACCTTCAATCGAAATAAGTTTTGACTGCGAGGTGGAATTAGCCGACGATGCGAAAGTTGTAATCTCGGACGAAGAGAATACCGTGATGTCGGCTCCCCTGACAACGAACTGGCATTATAACAACCGTGAGGTAAAGGCCGTTTTCGAACCAAGGTTACAGCTGCCCAAAGGAAAGAATTACAGATGGACAGTGGCCTCAGGTAAAATATTCAAAGCTGGCGACCGTACAGTGACGAATGACGAGATTTCCGCTGACTTTTATGTACCCGGCGATCTCGGCGAAGCAACCCCTACCATAGATCCCGAGGAAAAAGTGTCGACCCTGTGGCTGACCAATTTAGGCTTCAGATATAATACAGGCATAAGGAACAATATGCCTGACGCAAGTTTCGAACTTTACCGCGAAGGCGTAAAAGTAAGGGATTTCGCGGTCAGGGTAGTGGACGAGGATAATAATTACAACAAAGGCATAGCAGTGATAGAGGGAGACTGGGCCATGCGTTTTGAGGAAGACACGGAATATACTTTGGTACTTCCGGAAAATTCACTCTGCTCATGGTTCCGCAATGACATATACAACACTGCCGCCGAGGTATCCTTTACCGGCGGTTACCGTTACGGCATATATGAACCGGAACCTGATATAAGATATTCGCATTGCAGTCTGGCCGACAACACATCGCTCACCGAATTAGGATGGGTACGTTTCTATTACGACTGCCCACTGATTCTGAATACAGGGGCAAAACTGCTGCTCAAGGAGGAAAACATACATGGAGACATACTGAAAGAGGTGACTCCGGAATACTCGGTGATAACAGAGCCGGAGCCTGACTCACCCTCACCCGCAAAGTATTGCGTAAGCGCTTATTTCGGCAACGTCAGCATAGATCCTGACAAACATTACTCCGTGGTAATTCCCGAAAACACACTGATAACCGCTGAAGGGGAGATCTATACCAACAAATATCAGGCTCGGCTTATCAACGACCGAAGCGGCATTGACAATGTAATTACCGACGGGAATACTGCGCCGGACAATATGGTCTACAACCTCAACGGCACTGTGGCCACAGAAATGATACCGGGCCGGATCTATATACGCCGGGGCGAGAAATTCATAGCCGATTAATTCAAACCGCGTCAGCTGCCGGTCAACTCCGCCGCAAGGAAAGGAGCCGTGGGCGATGTGCCGGCAGCCACCTCCTCAGGTGTGCCGGCAGCGATTATCTCACCTCCCTTTTTACCGCCGCCCGGACCCATGTCAATGATATAATCGGCACATTTGAGCACATCGAGATTATGCTCAATCACGAGCACGGTGTTGCCTTTGGCCACAAGCCGGTCAATCACACCCATAAGCACTTTTATGTCCTCGAAATGAAGCCCGGTGGTGGGTTCGTCAAGAATAAAAAGGGTGCGGCCTGTGTCACGCTTGGCCAGCTCCGTGGCTAATTTCACGCGCTGGTTCTCACCTCCGGAAAGTGTGCTTGAGGGCTGTCCAAGTTTTATATATCCTAACCCTATGTCCTGCAACACCTTTATCTTGTGAAGGATAGCGGGAGTGGATTCGAAGAATTCCACGGCCTTGTTGATGGTCATGTCAAGCACATCGGCTATCGATTTACCTTTGAAACGCACTTCAAGTGTCTCGCGGTTATACCGCTTTCCGCCGCACACCTCGCAGGGCACCAGCACATCGGGGAGAAAATTCATCTCGATGGTGCGGTAACCGTTGCCTGAGCAAGCCTCGCAGCGGCCTCCCGATATATTGAAAGAGAAGCGTCCGGGCTTGTAGCCGCGTATCTTGGCCTCGGGCAGCGACACGAACAGATTGCGTATGTCAGTGAACACACCGGTATAAGTGGCAGGTGTGGAACGGGGCGACTTTCCAAGCGGCGACTGGTCCACAGTCACCACCTTGTCGACGAACTCCAGCCCTTCCACCGATTCATAAGGAAGTGGCGCCGTAGACGAACGGTAGAATTTCTGCGAAAGGATAGGCTGCAAGGTGGAGTTTACAAGACTCGATTTGCCACTGCCGCTGACACCTGCCACACAGGTAAAGGTTCCTAAGGGTAGATCAAGGTCGACCGAACGCAGATTATGACCGGTGCAGCCCCTAAGCAGCAGATGATGGCCGTTGCCTTTACGGCGCTCAACGGGAATCTCTATCCGTTCCTTGCCGCTAAGATACGAGGCTGTGAGAGTTCCGGATGCGAGCATCTCGGAAGGAGTGCCCTGAAACACGACCTCGCCCCCTTTACGCCCGGCACGGGGTCCTATATCCACCACATAGTCGGCCTCAAGCATCATATCCTTGTCGTGCTCCACCACTATTACGGAATTTGAAGCGTCGCGCAACCGCTTGAGCGAGTCGATGAGACGCCGGTTGTCGCTCTGGTGCAAGCCTATGGAAGGTTCATCGAGGATATAGAGAACATTTACAAGCTCGCTGCCGAGCTGTGTGGCGAGACGTATGCGCTGACTCTCGCCGCCCGACAATGTGGCTGAATTGCGGTCAAGCGAAAGATAGTCGAGCCCCACTGCCACAAGAAAACTCAGGCGCGAACGGATCTCTTTAAGAATCTCGGCGCCGATAAGGCGCTGTGTGGGCGAAAGACGCTCCTCCACCTCAGTTGACCACCGGTAGAGTTCGGTAATATCCATCCGGCAGAGGTCGGCTATATTCTTTCCGTCAATAAAGAAATGCAGCGCCTCGCGTTTAAGCCTCTGCCCCCCGCACTCGGGACACTTACAACGCGAAAAGAACTGGCCGCTCCATTTCTGGGCCGAAGCCGATTCGTCCTCGCTCTGAAGCATCTCTATATATTTGACCAACCCTTCGTAAGTTTCGAAATAACGTGTGGTTGAAAGGGTGTCGTTCTTTATGTCAAGACGTTCGGTAGTGCCGTTGAGGATGTCGTGCATGGCCTCCTGAGGAAGATCCTTTACGGGGGTCTTGACCGTAGCGCCGTATTTCTCACAGATAGCCGCTATCTGCCAGAACACCATTGAGTTTTTATACTTGCCCAACGGAAGCACAGCCCCTTCGTGAATGGAAAGGGATTCATCGGGAATTATCTTTTTGCGGTCAACGATATTGACATAGCCGAGGCCCTTGCATTCAGGACATGCACCCTGCGGCGAATTGAATGAGAAATTATGCGGGGCAGGTTCGGCATAGGAAAGCCCTGTAACCGGATCCATGAGCTGCTGGCTGTAATGGAAAATCTCGCCTGTGTCGGCATCACATACCATCATCTGGCGGTCGCCCTGACGCAGAGCGTCGCTCACTGTGTCGTGAAGTCGGCGTTCATCCTTAGCCGCCACTTTGAGACGGTCCACAACCAACTCAACGGAATGGTTGCGGTAGCGGTCAAGCTTCATGCCGAGTGTTATCTCGCGCAACTCGCCGTCCACCCTTACGGTGAGGAACCCTTTTTTCCGGAGCTGCTCGAAAAGTTCCTTATAATGTCCCTTGCGGTTTCGCACCAATGGCGCGAGAATATATATCTTGCGGCCCGAATGACGCTCAAGTATAGTCTCCACGATGCGCTCCTCGGTGTATTTCACCATCGGTTCGCCGGAAAGATAGCTCCGCGCCTGGCCTATGCGGGCATAGAGAAGGCGCAGGAAGTCGTAGATCTCGGTAGTGGTGCCTATGGTGCTGCGCGGGTTGCGGTTTACGGTTTTCTGCTCTATGGCTATGACGGGTGAAAGACCCGATATATTGTCCACGTCAGGCCGCTCAAGATTGCCGAGCATGTTGCGGGCATAGGAGGAGAATGTGTCGATGTAACGCCGCTGGCCTTCGGCATATATGGTGTCAAAAGCCAGCGAGGATTTGCCACTGCCCGAAAGTCCTGTTATCACGGTCAGTGTGCCGTGAGGAATGGTGACGTCAATATTCTTGAGGTTGTGCACCCGCGCACCGGTCACCGTAAGTGACTCTATCGGCTGCAGGCTCTCATTATCTGATGTGTTGGGCATTCGTGACAATTATTTATTGAGATACACTTTATGCGGCTGCGCCGACCGCTTTAGCGAGCCGGCCTTGGGTATGGCCACTTTGTAGACCTTGCCCTGCTTGTTGGGGAGCGAGCGGGAACGGATCCAAGGGTTGTGTGTGCGCACCTGAAGATAGTTCGAGCCATGCTCCAGTGCCCATTGTCCCCAGTCGTCGACAGGCCCGGATACCTCGATTTCCTCATATTCAAACGGCTGGTAAAGCTGTGATGCGTCAAGGCGAAATCCATAGTCGCGGGGATGCTCGAGAATCAGTTTCATGGCAAGCAGCCGGAAAGGATAGCGCATAGTCTCCTCAGCTAAATAAAGGTCAAACGCCGAAGATACACCCTGCTTGGAGAGCTCGGAGGATATGCGTCCCATGCCTCCATTGTAGCTCGCAGCCACGGACTCCCAGCTTCCGTAACGTCTATAGGCGTCCTTGAGATACCGGCAGGCGGCTTCGGTGGCCTTCACGGGATGATAGCGTTCGTCGACCCATTCATTGACCTCAAGGCCATACTGACGTCCGGTTTCGGGCATGAATTGCCATAATCCGGCAGCTTTGGCCGAAGAGAGGGCGCGCGGATTGAGGTTGCTCTCTATGCAGGCGAGATAAAACAGATCGCGGGGCACACCGTTGGCCTCCAACACAGGCACAACAAGAGGCCAGTAGCGGTTGGCGCGTTTTATGGTAAGGAGAGTGGTGCCGTGGGTATAGGTCATTGCCGTAAGTTCGCGGTCGAGCCGCTCGGCGCGTTCCACATCATCGATATGGAATGTCTGGCCGGCAAAATTTACTTTATGCGGCACTTCGGGATTAACCACCGGACTGAAACTGTCGGATGACGCAGCGTAAAGACAGCTGCAAGAGGATATGGCCATGGCACACAATGTGCCGTAAATATGCTTTCGGTTCATGACAAGGATTGAATCAATAAAAATAAGATGTTACAGAACTCATGCCATTATAAATGCGCCATGAGTGCGGATTGTTGCGCCGTCAGCGATGATATATTATATTTATGTCGCCGCTCAGGTTATATGCCTTGCCGTCGGCCCCCTTGGCTTTGATCACATAATAATATACTCCGGCCGGCACAAACTTGCCGCCGAACTTACCGTCCCATCCGCCCGACGGATCGGAAAAATGATATAGCTGGCGCCCCCAGCGGTTGAATATATGACATTCGAATTCCACAATAGAGCGGTAGCTTACTTTCCATATGTCGTTGACTCCGGGGCTGGAGTCGGGGGTAAACGCATTGGGACAGTCGAGGGCCGACTCGCCCACAAGGATCTGATATGTGTCGCTTACGGACTCACAGGTGCCGTCGGCATTGGCACAGATAAACCGCACATAGGTGGTGCCGGCGTCGTTGAATGTCATCACTTCCTCCAATGAATTGTAGGAAAGATCCACCGACTCGAATTCCGGACTGCGGGAAACCTGCCATTCGCGGAATATGGCCGCATCGGTCACAGCTGCCGTGAATTTGATTTCACACGGCGCTGATCCGCCGAGAGTCTCGGAGGAGCCGTCGGCCTCTCCACGCTTCTCATTGTCGATTTCACGGGTAGTCTGCACTGCCGAAGTGTGCTGATCGACGGCACATGTCACATAGGTGTCGGTCATAACAGTGAGTTCATCGTTCCAGGCGCGCAGAAACCGGTCGCCTGAAAGGGTGAACTGAGTGTCGCAAAACGGCTGGGGCACGCGGATTTCCTGATTGGCATAATCAAGGGTCTCTTCCGCCGTGCTACTTACATAGTTGCCGCTGTCCTCATCGTAAGCCAACGTATGATAGGTCAGTTTCATGTCGCGCGACAGCTCCATCCGTCGGCCGTTGACGGAATAATAGGGGATCATGGAGGCATCCCCGTCGAGAAGGAGAGTGACAACATCGCAGTCCTGCTGCGGTGAAGGCACAAGCGAATTAAGCCTAAGCTCATGCGCCGAATAATCCGTTACCCAAAAGTAATAACGGTCAGTGCCGTCCTCAATGATATATCCCCTGTCGCCCTGAAGGGCCGAAAGAGTCACCACAGCGCCGTTTCGGACCACTGATGTAAATTCTGTGGCAAAGCCTCCGCCTCTGTTGTCGTAGACAAGCACATTGACCGGAGCCGACGGGAAGGATGCCGTATATGCCGCTGTAACGCCGTCAAGGCCGTTGATTACAAAAATACGGTCAAGGCCGCTCTGCGCCGATCCTTTCTCCTCAATTACAGGAAGCATATTGCCTGAAAAGGATACTCCGGAGGCAGCATACAAAGCCGCGGTAAGCGCCGGGGCCACAGCGCATATGACAAAGCGTTTCTTCAGCATCGGACAGTTCTAAATAAATAATGTAACATTATATTAAACGCACAAATTTACTAAATATTATTCGTAACTTTGTGCCCGGAAAGAATCAGAGGCATAATCTTACATATACCTATAAGCCCAATGTCAAAAACAGCCTTAATAACCGGCGTGACAGGCCAGGACGGATCGTATCTCGCGGAGTTTCTGCTCGATAAGGGATATGACGTACACGGCACAATACGCCGCAGCTCGGTGGATTTCCGCGAGCGCATAGCACATCTGGAGGGACATCCACGGTTTCACCTGCATTACGCCGACCTCACGGACTCCATGAGTCTTCTCGGAGTAATAGGAAAAGTCCGTCCCGATGAAATATACAATCTCGCGGCCCAAAGCCATGTACAGGTAAGCTTCGACTCACCCGAATACACTGCCAACGTTGTGGCCACCGGAGTGCTCCGCATCCTTGAGGCTGTCAGACAGCTCGGGCTAACCGACAAATGCCGCATATATCAGGCCTCCACATCGGAGCTTTACGGCAAGGTGGAGGAAGTGCCTCAGAACGAGAACACTCCTTTTCACCCCTACAGCCCCTATGCCGTGGCAAAGCTCTACGGATTCTGGATAGTGAAAGAATACCGGGAGGCTTACAATATGTTCTGCTGCTCGGGGATACTTTTCAACCATGAGAGCGAGCGGCGCGGCGAAACTTTCGTGACCCGCAAAATCACTCTCGCCGCCGCCCGTATAGCCCAGGGAAAACAGGAAAAGCTGCAATTGGGCAACCTGTCGTCGCTGCGCGACTGGGGTTATGCCCCCGATTACGTGGAATGTATGTGGCTGATATTGCAGAACGACAAACCGGAGGATTTCGTGATAGCCACCGGCGAACAGCATTCCGTAAGGGAATTCGCCACCCTGGCATTCAGCTATGCCGGTATCAATCTCCGGTGGGAAGGCGAAGGGCTGGACGAGAAAGGTATCGACAAAGCCACCGGACGCACACTGGTGGAAGTGTCGCCTGACTTCTACCGTCCCACAGATGTGGTGAACCTCTGGGGCGACCCCACCAAGGCGCGCGCCATTTTGGGATGGAACCCGTCAAAAACACCTTTCGACGTGCTCGTAAAAAAGATGGTGGAGTCCGATATGGCCAAGGTGGCCGTGGAACGCGCCGGCGAGCATGTGAAAACCAATCTTGCCGAATACCTTGAGAAAGGAATAGTGAAATGACACCCATCGATACTTCTTCAAAGATATATGTCGCCGGCCACCGCGGCCTTGTTGGCTCGGCTATATGGAACAATCTCAAAGCCCGCGGCTACCACAACCTCATAGGGCGCACACACTCGGAACTCGACCTGCTTGATCCTGTGGCGGTAAAGAGGTTCTTCGACACCGAACACCCCGAAGCCGTGGTACTCGCCGCAGCCAAAGTGGGCGGCATAATGGCCAATTCCCGCTACCGTGCCGACTTCATATACGAAAATCTCCAGATACAGCAGAACGTGATAGGCGAGGCATGGCGCCACGGAGTGAAAAGACTCCTTTTCCTCGGCTCCACATGTATATATCCGCGTGACGCAGCCCAGCCGATGAAAGAAGAAGCCCTGCTCACCTCCCCATTGGAGTACACCAACGAGCCTTATGCTTTGGCCAAGATAGCGGGGCTGAAGATGTGCGAGAGCTTCAACCTGCAATACGGAACGAACTACATAGCCGTAATGCCGACAAACCTTTACGGGCCGAACGACAATTTCCACCTTGAGAACTCCCATGTGCTTCCGGCCATGATGCGCAAGATACACCTTGCCAAAGCCCTCGGAGCAGGCGACTGGACCGAGGTGGGACGGGACCTCGACAAACGGCCGGTAGAGGGGATTACATCGGAAAGTGACCGCACCGAAATTTTAAAAACCCTTGAACGATACGGCATTCTGCCCAACGAAGTGAGATTGTGGGGATCGGGAGCTCCGCTGAGGGAATTTCTGTGGAGCGAGGAGATGGCCGACGCGTCAGTGCATGTGCTGCTCAATGTGGATTTCGCCGACACATACACAGATGGAACCAAAGAGGTGCGCAACTGCCATATAAACGTGGGCACAGGCCATGAGACAACCATAGCCGAAGCTGCACGGCTCATAGCGGAGACAGCAGGCTACAAGGGCCGGATAATATGGGACAGGTCAAAGCCCGACGGCACCATGCGCAAACTCACGGATGTGACCAAACTCCATGCCTTGGGCTGGCACCACATAGTGGAGCTGCCGGAAGGAATTGAACGGCTATACCGCTGGTATCTTGAAAACTGACACAAAGTAACTGTCAGCTTAACCGACATTTTTAAAAATTATTTCATATATTTGCACCGCCTTAAAGGCATTAGCTATACGACATCAAAAATAACCAAAAGGAAAAAGACATAATCAAGATGAAAAAAAGCCCTTTGCAGATAGCTCGTGCATCGTATCAGCCCAAGCTCCCTGTCGTTTTGAACGGCCCCGTTGTGGCCGTGAAAGGAGAAAAGACCCACTCCGTAGCCGACCAGGATGAAATCCAGGCCCTGTTTCCCAACACTTACGGCCTCCCCGAACTTACATTCGAGAAAAACCCCGCTCCCGCCACCGGTACGCCTGTAAATGTAGGCGTCATCCTCTCGGGCGGACAAGCCCCCGGCGGCCACAACGTGATATGCGGTCTCTTCGACGGTATCAAGAAGATAAATAAAGCTTCGCGCCTCTACGGCTTTCTCATGGGCCCCGGCGGACTCGTAGACCATAAATACAAAGAACTTACTGCCGATATAATCAACGAATACCGTAACACCGGCGGCTTCGACATGATCGGCTCTGGCCGCACCAAACTGGAAAAGAAAGAACAGTTCGACAAGGGCCTCGAAATACTTAAAGAGCTCGGCATCAACGCACTCGTGATAATCGGCGGCGACGACTCCAACACCAATGCAGCAGTGCTCGCCGAATACTACAAGAGCATCAACGCAGGCGTGCAGGTGATCGGCTGCCCCAAGACCATCGACGGTGACCTCAAGAATGATGTGATCGAAGCATCGTTCGGATTCGACACCGCCACAAAGACCTACTCGGAAGTGATAGGCAATGTGCAGCGCGACTGCTTCTCAGCCAAAAAGTACTGGCACTTCATGAAACTCATGGGCCGCTCGGCAAGCCATATCGCTCTGGAATGCGCGCTGCAGACCCAGCCCAACTACTGCATCATATCCGAGGAAGTAGAGGCTAAGAATCTCAAGCTCCGCGACATTGTCAACGAACTCGCCGACATCGTGGCTCGCCGCGCCGCACAGGGCAAGAACTACGGTACTGTGCTCGTGCCCGAGGGCCTTATAGAATTCATACCCCGCTTCAAGGCCCTCATAGCCGAGCTCAACGACCTGCTCGCAAAACGCGGTGCTGAATTCAACGCCACTGATGAGAAACGTCAGTTTGTGATCGACAACCTCTCGCCCGAAAACGCCGAGGCCTACACTGTGCTCCCCGACGGCGTGGCCCGTCAGCTCACTCTTGACCGCGACCCCCACGGCAACGTACAGGTGTCGCTTATCGAAACCGAGAAACTGATCAGCTTCATGGTGGGCGAACGGCTTGAGAAACTCCGCGCCGAAGGCAAGTTCAACGGTAAATTCAACGCCATGCACCACTTCTTCGGCTATGAAGGACGCTGCGCTTTCCCCTCGAACTTCGACGCCGACTACTGCTACGGCCTCGGTTACACCGCCGCCTGCCTCATCCAGGCCGGTGTGACAGGATATATGTCGAGCCTCCGCAACCTCACCAAGCCCTCAGTACAATGGTACCCCGGCGGCATACCCATCACAATGATGATGAACATGGAGCGTCAAGCTAATAAGGGCGCAAGGGGGATGCCTTGGCATTGGTAGCCGATGAAGGACGTAGCGATCTACGATAAGCCACGGGAAGTCGAAAGCAGGCAATGATCCGTGGATTTCCGAATGGGGAAACCCGGCAGAGCAATACTCTGTCAGCGTGCGTTGAATG
>URII01000037.1 GCA_900547825.1 uncultured Porphyromonadaceae bacterium | reverse complement strand
ATGAGCGAAGGTCGCAATGTGTTCTGCGCCGGTGTTGCCGTAGCTGCTCCGACCAACTGGAAATACTACGACACGGTATATACCGAACGTTACATGCGCACCCCTGCCGAAAACGCTGCCGGTTATGCCACGAACCCCATTCAGCGTGCCAATGCGCTCCACGGCGACTTGCTGCTCATTCACGGAACGGCCGACGACAACGTGCATCCCGAGAATTCGCTTGAATTCGCCGCGGCCCTTCAGGGAGCGGGAAAATTCTGCGACATGATGGTGTTCACCAACCAGAACCATTCCATCAAGACATGCGATATGCGCCGGGTTGTCTATGGTCGCATGCTCGACTATTTTAACCGTAATCTTTGAGAAATAATTAACCGAATTGAGAATCCACTTGTTTATATGGCGATGCAAACCGATTCTAATAAAAATAACCGCAAGGCCGATTCTGCCATAATATGGCTGTGGTGGGCGTGGATCATTGGCACCGGATCGCTCGGGCTGCTGTTGTTGCTCAGCATATGGATATCTGCAAAATGGCTGCCAATGGTGGCATTTGTAGAGGCATTCATCCTGTTCGGGTTAGTGCGTTATAACCGTGATGTCTCCATGCCGGGCTGCTATGTAGTGCCTCATCTCGCAGTGCGTACCCTTTTCCTTTCGGGAGCTGTGATGCTGGCTATAAATATCCTGTTTGCCAACGGATATATAACCTTTATCCATGCGCCTGAGACTCTGAATCATAAAATTCCTTTTGTTCCCTCAATAGTGGTGCTCACCAGTGCCGTATATTATGGCGCGATAGCTAAAATGCGTGGAACCAGGCTCACGTTCTGCCGCGACTGTGTGATGCGTTACGGCACGGCAGCCGAGCGGGGCTTTGTGGGGATGATCTATAAAGGAGAGGGAAGCATGCAGATAAATCTTTTCTTCTGGCTTATGGCTGGTCTCGCTGCCGTAAGCTGGGCCTATTATTATCTCTTCTACATAAATGTGAATTTCAACAGTCCCGACCGATTCTTTTTCGTGGTTCTGCCTATTGCATTCATTGTGTTGAGTATCATATACACCGGAGTGCGGTATTCGGGGCTTCTCGGATATTATGCGCAGGGTATGGCTGCCGGCGTGCGTTCACAGAGTCCGGTTACAGTTGAACGTTTTTTAATGATATGCGGGGATTATGTGTATCTGAGCCCGGTAGATCCCGATGCAACACATCCTGTACTTGATACTCCTGCGGTCATACAGCGTAAATTTGTTCCGAAAGTGGGCATGGAGCAGGCACGCGATGACTTCCGTGACATTACCGGAATCGACAAGGGAGTGGAACTTAGATATATATATACCTCACAGGATGGCAATTCCGATGGCAGTATAGTCCATTTCGCCGCGCTTGTGGATGACCGCGATGTTCTTGCCGGCTCCTCGCTTCCCGAAGGCCGCTGGCTCAGGGTCTATGATATCAAAAGGCTTGCCGAATCGCGTTCGATAGCGCCCATGCTTACCGCCGAGATATACCGTATCTACACCATAGCCATGGCCTGGAAGACCTATGACCTCCGCGGACGTCGCCGTTACAAGATAAAGAACTATAACCCGGTGTTCCGTCTCAGCGATTTCCCGCTGTGGGATGTTGATTTCGACGACAGCCGTTGGCTTTTCATATCCTCCAACAATGAGGATAAGCCTCTGTTTGGTCTCAAACGGTTCTGGCGCAAGATAATCAACGGCATAGAGGTGTGACGCGTCCATGAGAGCATCCTTGCTTGCCATAGTGGGGCCGACGGCCTCAGGAAAGACACGGCGTGCCGTGGAAGTGGCCCGAGCTGTAGGGGGAGAGATCCTCAGTGCCGATTCACGTCAGGTCTACTGCGGCATGGATCTCGGCACCGGAAAGGATCTTGAGGAATACGGTTCTGTGCCGTTTCATCTCATTGATATATGTCCCGCAGGGCATAAATATAATCTGTTTGAGTATATACGCGATTTTGACGCGGCTCTGGAAGCAGTGCGCTCGCGCGGCAGCTTTCCGGTGGTGTGCGGAGGGACGGGACTATATGTTGAGTCGGTGCTCAAAGGGCTGCATCTGCCTAAGGTGCCTGAAAATACGGAATTGCGCAAGGAGCTGGAGTCATTCTCTCTTGCCGAGCTTACAGCTATGCTTTCCTCCATGAAAACTCTCCATAACGTTACGGATGTCGACACCGTTAAGCGTGCTGTGAGAGCCATTGAGATAGAACGATATTATATGGAGCATCCCGAAGCTGCCGAAGCCGCCCGTCCCGCTCCGGTGGAAGGGGCTGTGACAGTGGGTGTGGCCATTGACCGCGACATGCGCCGGCGCCGTATATCGGAAAGGCTTCAGGCCCGGTTGAGGGCAGGGATGACTGCCGAGGTGGAGTCGCTTCTTGCCTCGGGTATATCTGCTGAGGATCTTATTTACTATGGGCTCGAATACAAATATGTCACCCGCTATGTCATAGGACAGATAACGGAGCAGGAGATGGTTTCGGGACTTGAAACGGCCATACATCAGTTTGCAAAACGTCAGATGACATGGTTCCGGGGAATGGAACGGCGCGGATTTCCTATCCATTGGCTGCCGTGGGACATGCCTTCGGACGAGTTTGTCGGCGCTGTAACTGATCTTATTCAATGAGAGCTTTCCTTGCAACGGTTTTCGTACTGACGGCGTTAGCCGTTACGGGTGCAGTGCGTGGCTCCTCATCTCTGCGTTATGCCGAAGTGGCTGCCGGTGCTACAGAAGTCTCCATGGATGTGGACTCCACTGCATTGGCTGTGAGCGTTGAGGCCAGGGTGCGTTCTGCTGTTCCATGGAGTATGGAGTGGGGCATGTTGAAAGTAGTTGTCAAACCTGTAGGAGCTGCCGAAGTTGATCCTGCGGCCGGCAGTGAGGGCGTCTCGGTGGAAGTATGGGTTGAGGGAAATTCTGTGGCGGTGAGTCATATTGCTTTTCCGGAGGTGGATCCATCGGGGTTCAATACTGTTGTGATTGACCGGTATGCCGATGCAATGCCGGCGATATTTGTCGGATCAAGGGAGCCTGAGCCTGTGAAGGCTTCTTTCAGCGCTCCGTTGCCGCCATCCGCGCAGGTGAGTCTTGTTACAGGAAAGAAGGCCGAAGTGGAATATATGTGTGCCGAAACATGGCCTGACCGCCGGAAAAATCTTATAACCGGATGGACTGAAACATCGCTTGCCGCACGGTTTGACGCGACAAGTGATCCGGCAGAAGGTTTCTATACATATCTTGACCGTGAAAACGACCCCTCGCGCGGAATTGTGGGTGGCCGTTACCGTCTGGCACTGGTGGCTGACGGCAACGGGGGCTACGATATAATATATTGTTCCGGCGCGGTGGCCAATGGTGCTGCATGGAGTGCAGGAATGGTCAAGGGACGCATGCGGCCCACCATATTCGCCGACAGTTACATGCTGGAGTGGTATGACTCACTTCTTGAACCTGTCACGGGCGATATGAGCACCCGTATTGACCAAGGTGCTGTGCTTAGGTTTGATTTTCCGCTCTATAAGCTGAGTTTTCGGCTCGCTAAGGAGCGGTGACATTCTGGGTTATACCCTTTTCGTAGTCATAGACCACATCCGAATCAAGAAGACGCACCGTGTAGCCTGACGATGTGCGCCAGATGGCATAGACGCCTTCCACGGCCTCCATTTCCTCAAGATAATTGTAGAGTGGTCCGGGTAGCTGGTCATACAGCATCATGGCGGGCAGCGTTGCGCCGTTGCCGTTTATCTCGGTCCATTGGTTGTTGGAGTCGAAAACAAGTGTGGCGCCGTTGCGGATCTTTACGGTCTGCGCTCCGGTGGTCTTGTCGCGGTTATACGACTCCACTTCGGTGGAGGGATAATAACGGTTTACGAAATCGAACACGGAGGAGGGGAGATCGTTCCACGCATCGTCGCCGCACGCTCCTGCAAAGAGCAGCGCCAACAGTAACAACGGCAGTGCGACCGGTCGGATTCGGTTCATAATCGGGAGCTTTTGAGTTGAAACATATAGGCGGACATCTGTGTCCGATATATTCAACAGGCTTACTCCCGTTAATGTTCGTGCCCCTTGTGTCAGTCGAGTTTGAGGACAGCGAGGAACGCTTTCTGAGGTACTTCTACGGAGCCGATCTGCTTCATGCGTTTCTTGCCTTTCTTCTGCTTTTCAAGCAGTTTGCGTTTTCGGGATATGTCACCGCCGTAACATTTGGCCGTCACGTCCTTTCGCACAGCCTTGATGGTCTCACGGGCTATGATTTTTGCACCTATGGCCGCCTGTATGGCTATGTCGAACTGCTGGCGTGGAATAAGTTCCTTGAGTTTCTCACACATGCGTCGTCCGAAAGTCACTGCATTGTCGGCATGTGTGAGGGTTGACAGGGCGTCCACGCTCTCACCGTTGAGAAGAATGTCGAGTTTTACCAAACGACTTTCGCGGAAATCGTGCAGATGATAGTCGAACGAGGCATAACCTTTCGATATGGACTTGAGCTTGTCGTAGAAGTCGATCACTATCTCGCCCAGCGGCATGTCGAAAGTCAGCTCCATGCGGTTGCCCGATATATATTCCTGCTTCACAAGCTCTCCGCGCTTGCCGAGGCACAAAGTCATGATAGGCCCTATGTAGTCGGCCGCAGTGATCACAGTGGAGCGGATGTAAGGTTCTTCGATATGGTCTATCAGTGTGAGATCGGGCAGTCCGGAAGGGTTGTGCACCTCGGTCATGTTGCCCTGCTTGTCGAACACGCGGTAGCTTACGTTGGGCACCGTGGTGATCACATCCATGTCAAACTCCCTGCCAAGGCGTTCCTGGATAATCTCCATGTGCAGCAACCCGAGGAAGCCGCAGCGGAAACCGAATCCGAGAGCAGCCGACGATTCGGGCTGGAAAGTGAGTGACGCATCGTTGAGCTGTAGCTTTTCAAGCGATGCGCGCAGATTCTCGAAATCCTCCGTCTCTATGGGATAGACGCCTGCGAACACCATTGGTTTGACCTCCTCGAATCCGTCGATGGCAGCCTCGCAGGGCCGGTTCACATGGGTTATGGTGTCGCCCACCTTTACCTCGCGTGAAGTCTTTATGCCTGAAATTATATATCCCACGTTGCCGGCCGACAGTTCTTCGCGTGGTGACATGTCGAGTTTGAGCACGCCGATCTCGTCGGCATGGTATTCCTTGCCGGTGGAAACGAATTTCACGAAATCGCCCTTGCGGATGGTGCCGTTCTCGATCTTGAAGTAGGCTATGATACCACGGAACGGATTGAACACCGAATCGAAAATCAGGGCCTGCAAAGGGGCTTGCGGATCCCCTACCGGGGCGGGTACGCGCTCCACTATGGCGCGGAGTATATCTTCAACGCCCTGGCCTGTCTTGCCGCTTGCGCGGAGTATTTCGGAGCGGTCGCAGCCGAGAAGTTCCACTATCTGGTCCTCCACCTCCTCAGGCTTGGCGCTGTCAAGGTCAATCTTGTTGATTACAGGAATTATCTCAAGGTCATTGTCGATGGCCATATACAGGTTCGATATGGTCTGGGCCTGAATGCCCTGCGACGCATCCACTATCAGGAGCGCTCCCTCGCATGCAGCTATGGAACGTGACACCTCATAGGAAAAGTCCACATGTCCCGGAGTGTCGATAAGGTTGAGCGTATAGTGCTCCCCGTCCATGGGGTAATCCATCTGTATGGCATGGCTCTTGATGGTTATGCCGCGTTCGCGCTCCAGTTCCATGTCGTCGAGCACCTGGGCTTGCAGATCTTTCCCCGAAACTGTGTCGGTGTACTCTAAAAGCCTGTCGGCAAGAGTGCTCTTGCCGTGGTCGATGTGGGCTATGATGCAGAAATTCCTGATATTTTTCATCGGCGGTGATTGTTTTTTTCGGGCCACAAAATTAGCGAAAAATCCGGATATTTATGTACTTTTGTGGGCTGTTAACAACAGAAAAACCGTATCAAAAAATATTCTAAATGTCAACCTCACAATCATCACCGTCAGGGCCTTCGTTTTTTTTCTCTGCCCGGCAGGCTTTCAAACGCCATGTCACAGGCAGTAATGTGTTAATCCTCGCCACTATAGCCGCCCTTTTCGCGGCCAACTTACCGGGAGTGCGTGAACTTTACGCCGACTTCTGGAATCAGCCTGTAAGGCTTCAGATAGGCGAATTCAACATTTTCGCGCATTCCGGACATCCAATGTCAATGCTCGATTTCGTAAATGATGCGCTCATGGTGGTGTTCTTCTTCACTGTGGGGTTGGAGATCAAGCGTGAAGTACTTGTGGGCGAGCTCTCCTCGTTCAAACAGGCGTTGCTTCCCATTATGGGAGCCTGCGGCGGAATGATAGTGCCGGTGCTGATATTCTTCGCATTCGCCCACGGTACTGATTACCAGAGCGGTTCAGCCATCCCTATGGCCACTGACATAGCATTCTCGCTCGGAGTGCTTGCAATGCTCGGCAAAAGGGTGCCGGTGTCGCTCAAGATATTCCTTACCACCCTTGCGGTGGCCGATGACATAGGCGGTATCATAGTCATAGCAGTGTTCTATTCCACGGAGATAAACACTATCCTTCTGTTATGGGCCGCGGCATGTCTATGCCTGCTTCTGTTCGGATATTGGTTCCGGATCATGAGCAAGATGTACTATATCACCATAGGGGCCGTGGTGTGGTTCCTGTTCCTGAACTCCGGCATACATCCCACCATAGCCGGTGTGATCGTGGCGTTCTGCATACCGGCAACACCGGTGGTAGCTCCTTGCAAGTATGTGAAATACATACGTGATGCCATAGCTCATTTCCATGTGGAGGATGACTGCAAGCTTCAGAAACCCACCATACTCTCCCACGAGCAGATGGATTATCTCAAGCAGATCGAATCCGCTTCCGATAAAGTGATTTCACCCCTCCAGGAGCTTGAGGATACTCTCAACCCGGTTACGAATTACATAATAGTGCCTGTGTTTGCATTCGCCAATGCCGGCATATTCCTGCTTAACCTTGATCCCATCTCAGTGTTTGAGGGCATTTCGCTCGCCATCATATGCGGTCTTGTTATAGGTAAGTTCGTGGGTATATTCCTGTTCTCTTGGCTTACGATCAAACTCGGCCTCGCGCCCATGCCCTCGCGTTCCACATGGCCCATGCTTGCCTCCGTGGCAATGCTCGGCGGCATAGGATTCACTGTGAGCCTCTTTATAGCAAACCTCAGTTTTGCCGGAATGGGTGCCCATGGGGCTGATCTGCTTGATCATGCCAAGCTCGGCATAGTTGTGGGTTCGTTGCTGTCAGGTATAATAGGCTACATGATGATGAGGGCCACAATGCCTAAGGATCCTATTCCTGACTGAATCAGATAAAAGTAACAATATATTTCATTTATACGTAATTATAAAATCTTAAACATTTACTTACAATGAAAAGCTTTTCCATAAAAGGGCTTATGGCTGCCGCTGTGCTTGCCTGTGCAGGTGCTATGCAGGCCGGAGCTGTGACCTATTCGGGCACAATTCCTGTGGTGTTCGTCACCACCGAGAATAATCAGCCTATAACCTCCAAGGAGGATTATATCAACGCCACATATTACATTGATCCCATGCAGACGGATTTCGAGGCTGTGGGATCGCCGGAAGCCCAGCTTCCTACCGAAATACGCGGCCGCGGCAATTATACCTGGGTGGGTTTCGACAAGAAACCTTACAAACTTAAACTCGGGGCAAAGACAAAGCTTCTCGGCATGAAGAAGAATAAGCATTGGGCTCTTCTGGCGCATGCCGACGACAATCTCGCTTTCCTACGCAACACTGTGGGGTTTGAGCTGAGCCGCATGCTCGGTCTTCCGTGGACCCCCTCCGTGCAGCCTGTGGAGCTTATGCTCAACGGCGAATATCAGGGACTGTATTTCCTTACCGAGACTATTCGTGTGGATTCCAACCGTGTGGATATAGTGGAGCAGCCCGACAACATCACCGGCCCGGAGGAGGATATCACCGGCGGATGGCTTGTGGAGATCGACAATTACGATGCTGACCCGCATGTCGAGATAACCGAGGGCAACGGCGAACGCATAATTTTCACATACAAAACCCCTGAAATACTCTCTGCCGAACAGGAGGCATATCTCACCGATCAGATGACTGCAATAAACAATGCCATATACAGTTCCGATAAGAGTTCGGCCACATGGAAAGATTATGTGGATCTCGATGTATTGGCCCGTTACTACTTAGTGCAGGAGATAATGGATGACGGCGAGTCGTTTCACGGAAGCTGCTACATGAACCGTCAGCGCGGTTTTGGCGAAAAATGGAAATTCGGCCCGGTGTGGGACTTCGGCAACTCGTTCCAGCGTGATGGAAAAAACTGGATATATCAGGATGTGATGTTCGGCCAAACATGGATTGGAGAAATGTGCAAATTTCCCGAATTCATGAACAAGGTAAAGGAATTATGGGCCACTTTCGCCGACACGCAGTATGGCAATCTCGAATCCTATATCAATGATTTCATAACCTATATAACTCCTGCCGCCGCTAAAAATGCGGAGAGGTGGCCGCAGTATGGCAACTCCAATCTTTCGGAGGGTAAGGATCTGTTCAATTCACGTCTTACGGCAAGTGTGAACTGGCTTGGCTGGCAACTTGGCAGCGGACCGGTAGAAAGAAGGGATGTGTATCTCCGCGGCGAGTTCAACAGCTGGGGTACAGACAGGAAATTCACCGAGAAAGCCAATGGAATTTATACTATTGAGAATGTATCGTTTTCAGGCGAGTTCAAGATAGGAACGGCGGATTGGAAGGTGATCGATTACGGAGCAAATGATCAGTCCTCTATTGTGAATCTCAACGAGACATATGATCTTGTTTTATCTGGTGGAAATATGAATACCGCTTCTGAGTTCAGCAATGTGGATGTGACATTCGACATAAACGGGCCTACACTGCTTGTTGCTCCCCACAACTCAGGTATAGCTTCGGTAGGAAGTGGCGAAAGCGTTTTACGCATCAACGGACGCCATATAGCCGCTTCCGGCCTGATAGATGTGTTCAATGCCTCGGGTGTGCGTGTGGTTGCCGGCGAAGGTTCGGTAACAGTTCCCTCGGCCGGACTTTACATTGTTCGCACAGGCTCGGAAACATATAAGGTTTCCATACGTTAATAAGTGTATGAAACATCTGATATTGACCGTAGCGGCCTTTTTTGCCGCATTGACAGTTTCGGCTGCCTCGGTGGCCGTGGATTTTGACAGCATCAAGGCTTCGGCAACCTCGCAGCCTGAGATGCGCCGCCAGCTTGTTGACCGTTTTGCCGCAGGCGATACGCTCCTGACTCCCGTGGAGATGGCGTTGGTTTATTACGGACAGGCTTTCACGCCCGGCTATGCACGCACTGAGACATATGCCGATGTGGATTCGGCCTATCTCGGTTCCGACATGCCTCTCACACTTACTCTTGTTGATGAGGTGTTGCGCACCAATCCTGTGGCCCTGAGCCAGCTGTTCCGCGGTTTCGTGGCCTCCAAGGCCAGCAAGCAGCCGCGGATCAGTTCACGTGCCGGATCGTTTGAGAACCGCATCATGAACATCTGTGATCTGATCTATGCCTCCGGCACGGGCGTTGACACCAACGATCCGTTTCGGGTGCTCACAATGGCCGATGCCGAAGCATTCCTGCGCAATTATATCCGCGTTGATTCAATAATGGACCGTTCGCGGCTCGGCCATCTGGAGGCTGTAAAGACAAAGGTGCCCGGCATTGCCGATCCCGTAATCTTCTACTTCGCCCTCCCCGAGTAAACGATGCGTCTATTTATACATACAAGATCCGCTGCAGTTCTGTAGTGGATCTTGTATGTTTTAATAATATGACTTAATCAAAATATTATCTATATAGAAAGTATAAAGACTTAAGGCAGTAAAAGATTAATCATAAGATACGATTAAGGAAGAATGAAGGAGTATTTATTTAAAGTTGATATTATCTTTGTATCATGAAACAAGAAATAGAGATACTAAAGGGTGGCAATACAGGTGATATTTTCAAGGATGTACAGAATATCATCGAGCAAACGCGTAACTATGCTTATAAGGCGGTCAATATTGCTATGGTACAACGTAATTGGCTGCTTGGCAAACGTATTGCCGATGAAGAATTGCGAGGTGAGAATAGAGCTGAGTATGGGAAAGAAGTTATCAAACGGCTTGCCGATTATCTTTCAAACTTGTATGGTAAGGGATTCACTAAGAGCAATCTATATCAGTTTGTTCAATTTTATAAATTCTTCCCTGAGATTTTCCACTCAGTGGGTGGAAATTCATCAGTACTTTCGTGGACTCATTATAGAACATTGCTTAGGGTAACGGATAAAAATGCCAGAGATTGGTATTTGCGTGAGTCTGTTAATGAGATGTGGAGTGTGAGGACTCTTGATAGAAACATCGCATCCCAATATTATTATCGTATTCTGCAATCGCAAAACAAGCAGGAGGTAAAAGATGAAATGGAGCAAATTACAGCTAAATTTCAACAGGATAAACTGGAATTTATAAAGAATCCCGTTGTGGCAGAGTTTTTAGGACTGTCGCCTAATTCAGATTTTTCTGAAACCAAATTGGAATCATCTATCATCACACATATCCAAAAATTTGTGATGGAGTTAGGTAAGGGATATGCTTTCGTTGCCCGTCAACAACATATCAAAACTGACATGGGTGATTACTTTATTGACTTAGTCTTCTACAACTATATTCTCAAGTGCTTTCTACTTGTCGATCTTAAGGCTTCAAGGATCACCCACCAGGATGTGGGGCAGATGGATATGTATGTGCGTATGTATGACAGCCTTAAACGAACTGAGGGTGATAATCCTACTATAGGACTTATACTTTGTTCTGAGACAAGTGAGGATATGGCCCGTTATTCTGTGTTGCACGATAATGAGCGTTTGTTTCAGGCACGATATTTAACCTACTTACCGTCAATAGATCAATTGAAAGAAGAGATAGAATTGCAAAAAGAGATATTCAGATTGCAGCAAGAAAGCGATACTCCCGAAGAATGATCAATTTAAATCTTGTCTGGTGCATCTGAATGGTTTTATAACGGTGGCAGAATCCAATTTTAATAGTTAGCGGATGTGGAGGGTGCCTTCGGGGGCTTTTTCCGGGTCAGGGGCGCGGTAGCGTATTGGGAGGGTGTAACGGATCGGTAATCTCCTCGGATTGTAATAGACTACTTTAAAGCGGGGCATTATGCTGACAAGGCGCAGGGCGTCCTGATTCAGTGCCTCGATTTTTGAAGGACGGAATATGGCTGCGTCGGACACAGTGCCGTCGGGATTGATCTTGAACTTCACTATCACGCGTTCGTTGCCCTTGAAGCCTTCGGGTATGATCTGATTCTCTTTTATCCAGCGGAGTAGCGCATCGCCGCTGCCGTTGTCGCCTTGGAAAAATACTTGTGGATCGTCGTATATAAACAGATGTTTCATCGACTGGTGGATTGAATCAACCACCGCTTCGGGATAGGTGACGAATATGGCTCGGTTGCCGTATTCATCGTCTTTGACAGTGATCTTTTCAATTTTTTCGTAGGGTATGTTGTCCATATCCCGTACGCCGAAGCCGGTGATGTATTTGCCGTTGACGTACACAAACGGCCATTTTGTATCGGATTCAAAATGGAAGGTGCGGAGCAGTGAGTCCGACACACATGGCTTACTCTGCGCCGGGGCAATGGCGCAGATGAACAAAGCGGCGGTTGTCAGTAAAATCTTTTTCATAGTGTCCGGATGGCGTTATGTAAAACTATTTTTGCAAATATACGAAAAAATGAATCACAAATCACCCCCCCATTTAAAATGTGTTAAACGGAAGGGGCTGGGTTTTTTTGAAAGGTTTCGGAACCGGATGTTTTCGCATAAGAGAGGATTGGGGTAGTGTGTAATTTTGCGGCTACGTAGCAAAAGAGCACATTGACATTGTGTGGAATATGCAGCTATTTCGTATATCCCAATCCGTTTTTATCAAGGAAAACGCCGAGCAGTTGCCACTTCTTATTCTCCGTGAATGCCATAATAAAGCCGTCGGGTTCAGTAACAACTTCTTCCTCAATTACCCAATCGGTTTCATTAACATCATTAGTTGAAATATCCTGTGCGGGAAGTTGAAGGGATGCAATTATGCATATTGCGGTTAAAAGTAATTTTTGCATGTGAGGACTTTAAAATAGCATTAATAATATTATTATTCCTGGTAGGCGCCGAGTGATGGGGTGGGGAGGCGGGAGACCCCGTAACGGTCGGTGGCGGCCGAGGGGAGAGTTAGGGAGGCGTCGGCTGCGTTGAGGGCAGGGGATTCGTCGCGCAGGCGGTAGTCGAATATGTATTCCTCCCGTTCGGTGAAGTAGAGGGGATCGGTGTCCCACAGGCAGTTGATGAAGTTGTCATCATCGTTGCCCTCGCTCTTGAAAAGGCACCTACGGAATGTTACGGGGAGCCCGGTGAAATCATCATGGGATAGTTCGGATCCGTTGCCGTAGATTATAGAGTTGGTGAAATCGGCCCGCAGGCGGGGTAGGCCGGAGCCATCGTCGGTGTCGTCGTCAACGTGTGAGAACTGTATAGCGGGGCCTCCGAGGGCTGAGAACAGATAATAGTTGGCGAACGTGCAGTGGTTGAATATGTGTTCGCCTCCGGAGAGCCATACCACGCCGTTGGAAGCGTCGGAAAATTCGCAGCCCACAGCCTCTACGGCGGAATGGTAGGCCACGAAAGCGTAGCCGGCTGAGTTGTGGAGACGGCAGTTGAGCATGCGCAGGGCCGGAGCTGAGGATGATGAGGCCACAGAGTCAACCTGAACTCCCCATGCGGTGTTGCGGATGTCAGTGTGGCTTAGACTGTTGCCCCGGCTTGTGGGACGGAACACCACCCCTTCCCATTGGTTCGACATTATGTCGAAAGTTATGTCGCCCACAACGTTGCCTGTGCGGTCACCACACAGTTCCACCATGTTTTCGGGGGTGCCGAGGGTTATGAGTGTGCCGTGGACCGTGAGCCGGGCCTTGTCGTGGAAAAGAAGCTTCACTCCGGCTTCCAAGGTGAGTGTGGCGCCTTCGGCCACCACGAGGGAGTCAAGTATCTTGCGCGGTTTGCCGGGACTCCAACGGGTGTCCGACGAGATAACTTCGCCGCGGCAGCGTATCACATCCTGACCCTGAGCGTCAAGAACCACGGAGGTGCTGACCCCGTTGGTGATGAAGTCTACATGGTCGCGGATATCCACAGGCAGATCCTTTCCCGAAGGGGGGATGGTAGCCTCGACAAACACATATATCGAATCCTTGGGGCGTATCTCGATGTTGGAGAAATGGCGGCCGCTCTGTCCGTCAACATTGATGCGGAATATGTCGGTGCCGCTGTCGTTGCGTACGCCTACCGACGATATGTTCATTATCTTGTCGTGGCGGTTGTAGACCATGAAACGGTATGTGGGGGTGCCCTCATCCGTAAAAACGACGCCCATGTGCAGGGTGTCGCACGAGAACACAGGCTGATGGGCTGGATTGGAGGATATGCCGTCCTCGATGCAGGAAGTGGCGCCCACCATTGCCGTGAGAGCCGTGAGAAGTATAAAGATTATATTTTTCAATGCGTTCATAGTATATTCTTAACGGAATTGGGGCGCTCTATATTGTATATCGGGGGAGTAGGCTTGTAATGTGGAGAATGTTAAAAACCATTGCGGTGAGTGAACGATTCGCCCTGTGCATGGGTTATAGTTATAAACGAGGTTTAAATGAAACTCACTCACGTTCAACAACTGTTTTTTCTGAAAGGGATGTTGTGGCTCGCAGCAGCCGGAGCGGGTGTTTTCCCGCTCCGGGCCGAAGCCGCCGGCCAGCTTCCGCAGCCGGCTGACTCGCTCCCGCAGCGGTGGGCCTATACGGAACACTTCAACCAGACGGTGCCTACCGAGGACCGCTGGTGGAGAAGCTTCAATGATCCCACGCTCGACACCCTCATGGCGATGGGGGTTGAAAATAACTACAATGTGCTGATGGCGGCACGCCGGATGGAAATAGCCAGGCAGACCCTCAACAGAGTGAGGTCGCAATATTTCCCCACGATAACGTTCGACGGTGGCTGGACCAAGAGCCGCACTTCGGGTGCGATGATCTCCCCTCATGCCGACGCCTCAACCGAGAGTTATTTTTCCTTGGGATTCAACATGAACTGGCAGATTGACGTGTTTGGCAAGATAGCCTCACAAGCCAAAGCCAAGAAGTCAATGTGGCAGGCATCCCGGGCGCAATATGCGGCCACGATGGTAACCCTATGCGGCAATATCGCCTCGGCCTATTTTCAGCTTCGCACCTATCAGGCACGCGAAGCTGTGGCCGTTGAGCATATAGCATCGCAGGAGCGGATAGTGAAGATAACCGAAGCCCGTAAGGAATGCGGGCTGGCCCAGGGCCTTGATGTGGCCCAGGCCCGGACGGTGCTGTATTCCACCAAGGCATCACTGCCGCTGCTTGACACCTCCATAAGGAGTGCGATAAACCTGTTGTCGGTGCTTACCGCAGTGCCGGCGAATGAACTGTACGGACTGCTCGGCACGGCGCGTCCCATGCCGGATTACATACAGCTGGTGCGCACCGGAGTGCCTATGGACTTGCTCAGACGCCGCCCTGACATAGTGGCGGCGGAGCACGAGTTGGCCTCCTATGCCGCTGATCTCGGAGTGGCCAAGAAGGATTTTCTTCCCACCCTTTCGCTCAACGGCTCAATAGGCACTGCGGCCCACAATGCCGGCGATCTTTTCCGAAGCAACAGCTTTACTTATACAATCGCCCCCACGCTGACATGGACACTGTTTTCGGGCCTTTCGCGCAGTTATGCGCTGAACGAGGCAAGGGAGAACATGCAGATAGGTATCGACAACTATAACCTCATGGTTATGACTGCGCTCAAGGAGGTGGACGATGCCATGACTTCCTATACCAACACATTCAGGCAGATCAATCTGCTTAAGGATGTGGTGGATGAGTCAACGCGTGAACTGGAACTGTCAGTGGATCTCTACAAGAGTGGTCTGTCGGGGTTCACCAATGTGGCCGACGCCCAGCTTACCTTGCTCTCATATGCCGACAACCTTGTGGCAGCCCGCGGCAATGCCCTCCAGGCTTTGGTCAACATATATGAGGCTCTCGGAGGAGGCTGGGAACCGTAATCGCCTGTAACTGTAAAAATCACTATCAACTATATAAGAGTAGGCTATGAGAACTGCAATAATCTCAATTATCATAGTGGCGCCGATAGCGGCAGCATCCCTTTCAGCGTGTTCAGGCGGTAAACATGATGCGTCAGAACAGCCCGAACAGGTGGAGGTGGCGTTTCCTGAAACGGATTCGGTGGTGCTGTCAAAGTCTTATCCGGGATATCTGTCGGCTGCATCGTCGGTCAATCTTGTGGCGAGAGTGAACGGTTATCTGCGTGCGTCGTCATATAACCCCGGCGATCTTGTGCAGCAGGGGCAGGTGTTATTCACAATCGAGGACACGCAGTACCGCGATGCGGTGCAGCAGGCACGTGCGCAGCTTGAGACGGCACGTGCCTCTTACGACTATGCCTCGCACCAGTATGCCGCAATGAAAAAGGCGTTGGAAAGCGATGCTGTAAGCCAAATGGATGTGATACAGGCCGAGAGCAACATGAAGCAGGCCGAGGCTGCCATACGCAATGCCGCCGCGGCATTGCAGACGGCCAACACCAATCTCAGCTATTGTGTGGTCCGTGCACCCATTACAGGACATATCACCACCTCGGGGCCATCCGACGGCGATTATCTTGCCGGAGCGGGAGCGCCTGTAAATCTCGCCACGATCTACGATGACCGTCAGGTAAATGCCTATTTCAATGTGGAGGACAACCAGTACATGAAGATGATAGCCTCGCGCAATGACCGCAAAGGGATTGATTACGACAGTGTGCCCGTTATTTTTGACCCTAAGCTGCCGCATGACTATGCAGGTAAACTTACGTATGTGTCGCCTGATATAAACCGCTCCACAGGTACACTGAGGCTTCGCATACGCCTCGAAAATCCCTATAATGAGCTTAAGGACGGAATGTATGCCACGGTGTCGCTCCCCTATGCGGTTGTTCCTGACGCGGTGCTGGTTAAAGCGGCGTCGATAGGATCGGACCAACAGGGACGGTATGTATATGTGGTCAACGATTCGGGAAAGGTGGTGTACACACCTGTCAAGGTAGGCGACCTTGTGCGCGATTCGCTGCGGATAGTCACATCCGGGATTTCTAAGGACCAGCGCTATGTCACCAAGGCTATGCTCAAGGTGCGCGACGGAATGACCGTAAAGCCCGTTATGAAACGTTGAACCCTGTTTACCGCTGAACGCCATGTTTTCGAAATTTTTCATTGACCGCCCTATATTTGCCACGGTGCTTGCAGTGCTGATGGTGCTTGTGGGGCTTCTTACGGTAAAGTCACTTCCTGTAGCCCAGTTTCCTGACATAACGCCGCCTACAGTGATTGTGTCGGCTGTTTATCCCGGCGCGGATGCGGAGACGGTGGCCAAGACCATCGGCGTTCCCATTGAGGAACAGGTGAACGGTGTGGAGGGCATGATGTACATGAGTTCAAGCTCGTCGAGCGATGGCTCATATCAGCTCACAGTGACATTCGAGGTGGGTACGGATCTGGACATGGCTATGGTCAAGGTCCAGAACCGTGTGGCTGTGGCCGAGCCGCAGCTTCCGTCGGCGGTTCAGCAGCAGGGGGTACAGGTTATGTCGGAGTCGTCCAATATCGTGCTGTTTGTGGGGATAGAGGGTGATTCGGCCCACAATTATGATGCACTCTATCTCACAAACTATGCGCAGCTCAACATAGTAAACGAACTCTCACGAGTTGAGGGTGTGGGCGGTGTTGCAGCCTTCGGTGCCGGCGAATACTCCATGAGGGTGTGGCTCGACCCGGAAAAGATGCGCATCCGCGGCGTGACTCCTGACGATGTGCGGGCGGCGATAGAGGCACAGAACATGGAGGTGTCGGCCGGCAATGTGGGCGCGCCGCCATATGCCGGCGGTGCGGCATTCCAGTATACGCTGACTTCGCGTGGACGCCTTACGACACCGGAGGAATTCGGCAACATAGTGATACGCACCGGTGCTGACAATTCCCTGCTGAGGTTGCATGACGTAGCGCGGGTGGACTTGGGATCGGAGTCATACGGTATGTCGGCCGGTGTATCTAACCATCCTGCAGGGCTGCTTGGGATAAAGCAGCTTCCGGGTGCCAATGCCCTCGAGGTGTCGAAGAATGTCAAAGCCAAGCTTGACGAGCTACAGCGTTATTTCCCGCCCGGTGTGCATTACAGGGTGATAATGGATACGACAGATTTCGTCACGGCCTCGATTGACGAGGTGTTGGTGACCTTTGTGGAGACCACCCTTATAGTGATGCTGGTCATACTGCTGTTCCTGCAGAACTGGCGCACGGTGATAATACCTATGCTCACAATACCCGTGTCGCTGATAGCCACGTTCGCGGTTATGAAACTTATGGGATTCACAATCAATACTCTTACCCTTTTCGGCCTGGTGCTCGCCATAGCCATAGTGGTGGATGACGCCATAGTGGTGGTTGAGGACTGTGCCCGAATAGTGGATGAGGGCAAACTTTCGCCCCGCAAGGCTGCCGAACAGGCCATGAGGGAACTTCAGGGCCCGGTGGTGGGAGAGGTGCTTGTGCTTCTTTCGGTGTTTATCCCCACGGCATTCATATCAGGTATCACAGGTGAGCTTTACAAGCAGTTCGCACTGACAATCGCCGTATCAACGGCTTTCTCGGGCTTCAACGCCCTGACGTTCACTCCGGCCATGTGTGCTTTGTTCCTGCGCCCGCGCAAACCTGCAAAGTTCTTCCTTTACCGGTGGTTCAACAAGGGTTATGGAGCGGTGCTCGACTCTTATGTCAGGATAGTGGGACATTTTCTAAAGAAACCTGTTGTGGCCATCGGAATTTATGTGGCTCTTACGGTTGCGGCGTTCTGGGGATTTCTGAAATGGCCTACAAGCTATGTGCCTTCGGAAGATATGGGTTATTTCATGACTTCGGTGCAGTTGCCTACCGGCGCGTCGCTTGAGCGCACTGAGGCAGTGATGCGGCAGGTTACCGACAGCCTGCTGACGGTGCCGGGTGTGGATGATGTGATATCGATATCCGGTGCCTCCATGATGGGCGGCGGCAACGCCAGCAACTTGGGATCGCTGTTCGTCACGCTCAAGCCGTGGAGCCAGCGCAAGGCCAAAAGCGAGAGCGTCGACGCTATTATAGCAAGGGTGGGCGAGATCACGGCCACTTTGGAGGAACCTGTGATATTTTCGGTGAATCCTCCCGCCATTCCGGGACTCGGCATGACGTCGGGGCTGGAAATGCAGCTTCTGGATATCAACAATCTCGGCACAATGCAGATGGAGCAGGCCTTAGGGGAGGTACGCGCGGCGGCTGACAAAGATGAACGCATAGCTTCGGTGACTTCGCTTTTCGAGGGTGGTGTGCCCCAGTATTCGCTGAATATCAACCGCGACAAGGTGGAGATGCAGGGACTGAGCTTGGCCCAGGTGTTTTCGGCTCTGTCCTCGTTTATGGGCGGAAGCTATGTGAATGATTTTGTGGAGTTCGGGCGTGTGTATCAGGTGAACATAGCGGCCGAGGGGGTGGCACGCTCGCATATAGATGATGTGCTGAAGCTCTCGGTAGCCAATGCTTCGGGCGATATGGTGCCCTTTGCGTCGTTTACCACTGTGGAACCTGTTATGGGGGCTTCGACGGTGAACCGCTACAATATGTATGAGACGGCGGCGTTGACGGCCACTCCGGCCCACGGCACAAGTTCCTCCACTGCTATCGAAGCCATGGAAGAGATTGTTGAAAAGGCTTTAGGTGACAATTATTCATATGCGTGGACGGGCGAGGCGTTTCAGGAAACGCAGTCGGGCACCACGATAAGCATGGTGATGCTGTTTGCGGTAGTTATAACCATACTTGTGCTGGCGGCGCAGTATGAGAGCTGGACCGATCCGGTGGCGGTGGTGATATCCATGCCCACGGCCATACTCGGTGCTATAATAGGGTGTATGTTCATGTCGCAGAGCATAAGCATCTATACCCAGATAGGTATAATCCTGCTGCTCGGCCTGTCGGCCAAGAATGCTATTCTTATAGTGGAATATGCTGTTGATTTCCGCAAGGCAGGCAAGGATATACGCGAGGCGGCCATGGATGCGGGCCGCATAAGGTTCCGTCCGATAATGATGACGGCACTGGCATTTGTGTTCGGTGTCATGCCCATGTTGTTTGCCACGGGTGCCGGGGCTGCCAGCCGCGTGTCGTTGGGCACCGCGGTGGTGTTCGGCATGTTTGTGAACGCGGTGGTGGGCACTCTGTTTGTGCCTAATTTCTGGGAACTTTTAGAGCGTTTCCGCGAGAAGTATCTTTCGGGGATATTCGGGAAGAGCGTGTCGGCACCTTCCGGATCAGCCGACAACAGCACCGGCCCCGGTGAACCGCCCCTGCCATAAGGCCAGTTCGGTTACGGGTACGGAAAGAGTCATGTCGCAGAGGTTGTCAAACTCCTGCGACATGACTGTGATGGAATGCTGTTTTATGATTTTCATCACCTCGTTCATGGCGAGGTAGGGGAATGTGATCCGGAGGCTGGCCATCTCGGTGACTGTTATCACTTCGGCTGCTTCTATTGCCATGCGGGCTGCTTCGCGGTAGGCCCCTATGAGTCCGGATGTGCCGAGTTTTATACCGCCGAAATATCTCACCACCACAATTACGATGTTTGTCAGGCCGGCGGAGTTGATCTGACCGAGGATGGGTTTCCCGGCTGTGCCGGATGGTTCGCCGTTGTCGCTTGATGCGAAGTCGGTTCGGCTGCGCCCTGTCATATAGGCCCAGCACACATGGCGTGCGTCGTGGTATTCGTTGGCCATGCGCGCTATTATCTCCTTAGCCTCCGTGGGGGTGCCGACAGGAAACGCAAATGCGAGAAACCGGCTCATCTTTTCGCGGTAGACCGCTTCCGATGGCCCTGTTATGGTGAGATAGTCGCTGTCCATGTTCGTTCCGGTTGTCCGGATTTCCGGGAGTGCTTAGCGTATAAGCATGGCGTCGCCGTAGGCTCCGAACCGGTATCCTTCCTTTATGGCTTCTTTATAGGCTTTCATTACAAGATCATAGCCTCCGAAAGCGCATGTCATCATGAGCATGGTGGAGTAGGGAAGGTGGAAGTTCGTAACCATTGAGGTGGCAACGGTGAAGTCGTAGGGCGGGAAGATGAATTTGTTGGTCCATCCGGTGTAGGTCTTGAGGTGGCCACCCATGCTTGTGGCGCTCTCCATGGCACGCAGCACTGATGTGCCCACGGCGCATACCTGCTTTCCTTCGTCCTTGGCGCGGTTCACGCGGTCAACAACTGCCTGGCTGACTTCCATCTGTTCGGAATCCATGCGGTGCTTGGTGAGGTCCTCCACGTCGATTTCGCGGAAACTTCCGAGGCCGATGTGAAGTGTCACGAACTGCGGGTCGACCCCTTTAATCTCAAGACGTTTCATGAGTTCACGCGAAAAATGCAGTGCGGCGGCCGGTGCCACTACCGCACCCTCGCGGGCGGCGAATATGGTCTGGTAGCGGTCAACATCGTCGTCGTTAGGCTCACGTTCGATATATGCGGGCAGAGGGGTATTGCCGAGGCCGTAGAGGGTGCGCTTGAATTCATCGTGGGGGCCGTCGTAAAGGAAGCGCAGAGTGCGTCCGCGTGAGGTTGTGTTGTCGATCACCTCGGCCACCATTGACTCGTCGTCGCCGAAATAGAGTTTGTTGCCTATGCGGATTTTCCGGGCAGGCTCCACGAGGACATCCCACAGTTTGTTTTCTTCGTTGAGTTCACGGAGCAGGAACACTTCGATGCGTGCCTTGGTTTTCTCCTTGTTGCCGTTGAGACGTGCGGGAAAAACTTTTGTGTCGTTGAACATCATTACGTCGCCTTCGCCGTAATAGTTGAGTATGTCCTTGAATATGAGATGCTGTATTTCGCCTGAACGACGGTCAAGGAGCATGAGACGCGCACCGTCACGCTCCGCGGCGGGATACTGCGCTATAAGTTCTTTGGGAAGGGTGAATTTAAACTGTGAGAGTTTCATTTTGCAAATTACTTATCCGTTATGTTGCGATGTTTTGATTTGTTGTGTATCTGCTTCCGGGTGCACCGGTGTTTCGTCAGGCATTGTTATCTCTACGGTTTTGATCAGCTCCAAGGCCTGATTTACCGTGAGACAGCTGTTGACTCCTGTATCGCCTACCCGGGTGCGCCTCAGTGCGGTGAGGTGGCCTCCCGATGAGAGTGCAGCCCCTATGTCGCGGGCTAAGGCGCGGATATAGGTGCCTTTGCTGCAAACAACCCGTATGGTAAGACGCATGTCGTCAAACTCCAATATTTCTATCTCGTCGATTACGAGGGTTTTGGGCTTGAGCCCGGGATCTTTGCCTTGACGGGCCATTTTATAGGCCCGTTTGCCGTCGACCTTACAGGCTGAGAATGCCGGTGGGATCTGGCTTATTGTACCACGGAACTGCGGCAGCACGGATTCAATCAGGGAGCGGGTGATATGGGCTGTGGGATATGTGGCGTCCACGGGTGTTTCAAGGTCAAACGATGGAGTTGTGGCCCCGAGGGTTATTTCGGCCACATACTCTTTTACGTCGGCCTGAAGGGTGTCGATGAGTTTTGTGTTGCGTCCGGTGCACACGGCCATCACTCCTGTGGCGAGAGGGTCGAGTGTGCCGGCATGGCCTACTTTGATGCGGCGCCCAAGGCGGTGCTGCAAGGCACCGCGGATACGCTTCACCACATCGAATGAAGTCCATTTGAGCGGTTTGTCAATGTAAAGTGTCTCGCCTGTGATGAAGTCCATGTCAATAGATTATACAGATCAGGCCCACTATCATGCAGTAGATCGAGAACCATACGAGTTTGCCGCGCTTGACCAGTTCGATCATCCACTTGCATGCACAGCACCCCACAGCGAAAGATGCGAGGAAGCCTATGAGCAGTGGGAGCCATCCCACAGCCTGGACTCCTGCCGATTCTCCGGCCAGAATGTCCTTAACGCCAAGCAGTGCTTCGCCAAGGATAGGGATTATGACCATGAAGAATGAGAACTGGGCGAGTTTGTCGCGTCTGTCACCGAGAATTAGGCCTGTGGCTATGGTGGTGCCGGAGCGGCTGAGGCCCGGTAGCACGGCTACGGCCTGTGCGCAGCCTATTATGAATGCGTCCCACCATGTGATTTCGTGTCCGCCCCGGTTGCCGGCAAGTACCCGTCCTTCGGGGGCATTGCGGAAAAAGTGTGCGAATGCAAGCAGTAGAGCCGTTATGAGCAGGCACACGCCTACCAGGGTGAGGCCGCGTCCGAAGAATGATTCCACCACATCCTTGAAGCAGAGGCCTACTATCGCCACAGGAATACATGAAAGCAGTATTTTCCACACATACACTGTGTTTGCATCGCGGCGAAGGGTGAAGAATGACCGACATAGCGGGGCAAATTCGCGCCACAGCACCACGATGGTGCTGAGCACTGTGGCTACATGCAGGGCGACATCGAATTCCAATGATTCCGCTCCTCCGAGGTCGAGGCCGAGAATTTCACGGAATATTTCGAGATGGCCGCTGGAACTTATGGGCAGATATTCGGCAAGTCCCTGCACTATGCCCATTATGAGTGCGTCTAAACAATCCATTATGCTGTTATGAATTATTGTGTGGTTTTGTTTGTCAGGCTTCGGGATTGTCGTCTGATGAAGGACGGATCATTATTGCGGCAGCCATGGCCACGAAACCGAGGAAGGCTATTGTAGGCCCTACCACTATGCGGCGTGTGCTGAATATGTCGGGATTAAACTCCTCGGTGGTGGAGCCGCCACCCAGCATAAGCAGGAAGCCTATGACTATCATTATTCCCGCTGCGGCCATGAATATGAAGTTGCGGCGTCCCAATGGGAATTGCGTGGTTTTCTCTGTCTCGAACTGCGATTCAGGTTTCCTGACAGAAGCTGATTTGACGTTTGATGCCATTTTATATGATGGTGATATGATGTAATGATTCGTGTTATTTAAACATCTGGTCATAGCCTATGCGGAGATAGCGGTTGGTGGCTACAAGGGCTGAAAATCCGCATATCAGCATTCCTGCCGCTATTATGGCGGCTGCCACAGCGGCATACCATTGCCAGCTTATCAAGGCGGAAAGACCGGGCTCCACTGTGAATGCGTAGCCGCATAAGGCGCTGAGCAGAGTTATGGCTATGATTCCGGAAAGGAGGCCGTTGACGATGCTTGCCGACACAAATGGACGGCGGATGAATCCGCCGGTGGCTCCTACGAGTTTCATTGTGTTGATTATGAACCGACGCGAGTAGATACTCAGTCTTATGGTGTTGTTGATCAGCACTACGGATACTATGAGCAGGGCCAGGGCTATGGCTCCCATTATCCATCCGGCGCGTGTGATTGTGGAATTTACATTTTCAATCACATCGGCCTGGACGCGTATGTCGGCTATCCCCGGTTGTGAAGTCAGGCGTGAGGTAAGGGCCGTTATGTTCTGGGCGGAAGCATACTGCGGTTTTACCCGTACTTCTATTTCAGGACAGAACGGGTTGGCTCCAAGAAGCTCCACCGGGTCGTCACCGTCACCCATTATCTGCTGCCAGCGTGCAAGAACCTGCTCGGGCGATGAATAGCTCACGGATGCAACGCGGCTGTCGGAGCTGAACATTTTCTTTATGGCGTTGATCTGTTGGGCTGTGGCATCTTCGGCCATCACTGCCACGAATCCCATTTCGCTTCGGAGTGTTCCGGTGAGGCCATGTGCGGCTACTGCTGTCAAGGCGAGTATGCCGAGCACTGTAAGCACCATAGCCACGCTGATCATGGCTGTGACGCGGGAGGCGAGTGTGGATAGTAGCGAATGTTTCTTTTTGCCCATTGCGTTAGCTGCTAAAGCCTATAAAGGGAAATTTCGTGCAAAATTACAATAAACTCCCGGGTAATCCAAGCCCATGTCGGGAAATTAACCTGATGTAGGATGTTTAGTCGGACTTTTCGGGCTCTTTGTTCGGATAGATTGGGGCAGGTAGGTGTAGGGAGTGAGTTTTTGCGGTAGGTGCAAAAAAAATTGATTGTCATCCCGACAACCAATCTTAGTTAACCTTAAATCTAATACCATGAAAAACACGATGCAAATATAGGGTGAATAATTATGTTGTGCAACATAATTATCGGATATATTTTCGCTGTTAATATTTTTTAACCAAATAATAGCGGAGGCTTGTTTACCATTCCACTGTCACGGCTATTGAGGCCACCTGTGTATTGGGGATAGGTGGTGTGAGTTTGGCTACCCGCACTTTGCCGCCGATCACTTCCGGGAAAGAATGTGTCAGGCTGCCGCGTATGTTGTCGGCTACAGTTTCCAACAGCTGGCATGTGTGGGCCATTTCGCGTTTTACGAGATCCACTACTGTGGCATAGTTGATGGCTGCGTTTACGTTGTCGCGCAGCACTGCCGAGTCGATAGGATACCGCAGGTGTATGTCGACTTCGTAATCGTTTCCTACGTCATGCTCTTGGGTAAAGACTCCGTGGCGGGCTGTAATTCTGAGCCGGTTGATTTCTATTGTGGCTAAATTCATGGTATGTTATGTGTTTTATTAAGTCAGAAGTCACGCCTCGGGGCGTAAAAGTGTCCGGGCGTGACTTCTGTTCTGGGATCAGGAACCTGCATAGGCCTATGCGGACCTACTGCCGGTCTGATTATTTTGTTTCGTCGATGGTAACGGCGCGGTCAAGCGAAACGCATTTTTCGCCGAGATCGCAAAGGTTGCCATTGTTGATTGTTACGTCAAGCTGTGAGGGATTCACACCATATTTTACGAGGGCAGCCTTGACACCTTCAGCACGTTCGTTGCGCAGGCGGATGTTGATGCTTTCGCTACCGGTATAGTTGTCGGCCCAGCCTGTAAGGGTGTAGCGCTGTTCGGGGTTGGCGATCATTACCTGAGCCAAAGAGCTGAGTACAAGACCATCCTGACGGGAGATGCGTGAAACACCTATAGGATAGTAGATTGTGGCAAGGTGATCAGATCCGGACTGAACTTCTACAGGTTTGGGAGCGGGGCGGTCAAGACAAGCCTTGAGTTGTGTCTCAAGCTCGGATATCTTGGCGTTGGCTTCGTTGAGCTGAGCTTTCACGCCAGAGCAATCCTCTGCAGGGGGGCAAACGGGCACAACCGGAGCGCGCCATTCGCGGCGGGGGAAGTAGTAAGTGGCACCAACATAAGCCTGAAGGTCACCGTAGATACGGTTCCAGGTTACATATTCAGCGTCGCGGTGTCCTTCAAGAAGGCTGTAGCGCAGATCAAGGAATAGTGAAACGGCTTTGGAGATACGGAAGTCGTTCTGTATGCCAGCGTGAAGGGTAAGGATCTTGTCGTTGTCGTTCTGCCAGCCTTTGTCCTCCCATTCGCCGGAGGCGTTCTTTTCCACGATCTTCACCTGACCGGGCAGCGCCTCGTTCAGCGCGTCGATAAAGCCCTGGGTGGCGGCGTCCAGCGCGTCGTGGGTGACCAGCTGGCACACGCCCACGGTATAAGTCTGTC
>URII01000036.1 GCA_900547825.1 uncultured Porphyromonadaceae bacterium | reverse complement strand
TATAGTGGGAGGTGCCATCGACGCACGCTTTATCCCCGCCATAGTAAAGGGCCTCATGGACCGCATGGAGCAAGGACCTCTCACCGGAAGTTATGCCCGCGACGTCAGGGTATGTATCTACGACGGCAAGATGCACCCCGTTGACTCCAACGAAATATCATTCCGTCTTGCAGGCCGAAACGCATTCTCGGAAGCATTCCGCAATTCAGGCCCCAAGATCCTTGAACCTGTCTATGATGTTGAGGTAATGGTACCCGGCGATGTGATGGGCGACGTAATGAGTGACCTTCAGGGACGCCGTGCCATAATAATGGGTATGGAGAGTGACAACGGATTTGAAAAAATCATTGCCAAAGTGCCTCTGAAAGAGATGTCGTCCTACTCTACCTCACTCAGCTCCATAACAGGCGGCCGCTCATCATTCACGATGAAGTTCGCTGCTTACGAGCTTGTGCCCGGCGATGTACAGGAGAAGCTTCTCAAGGAATACGCCGAGAAACAAACCGAAGAATAATCCTCATCACGCAAGCTACCCCCATATCACTTCCAAAAGTGATTTTTACCTTCTGTTTACAGCTTGCAACGGCCCGGAGAAGTTTGATCTCCGGGCCACTTTTATAAATTACATTCAAAAAAATTATGACCGGCAATAATACCGGTCATAATGAATAAATATTTAACGATCAGAAATATCAGCGGCGATTGTCAATAGAAGCCATGCCGGATGATTTGGACGAGAGATCTTTTACATTACATCTTATGGAAGCCGTGCCACTTGCATAAGCTGACCCAGTCAATGCCGTAAGTGACGAGGCATTGATATCGCCAGAGCCGGAAGAAGACAATGCTACCAAACGCGTATTACCGGTCAGCTTCATATCGCCTGAGCCTGAGGTGCTTGCCTGAATCTCATCCGCCTCAACGGACTTTATCTCCACATCACCCGAACCGGCAGTACTGATTATAAACTTATTGCATTTCAAAAGTCCGTTCTCAAATTCCACATCGCCTGACCCGGCGGTAACGATTTTAAGCTGCCCGAGAGTAATATTACCTTTCAGATCCACATCCCCCGAGCCGGCAGTCTTTATCTCAAGACTATTTTGTCCTGCAAAATTACCGGAAATATCGAAATCCCCGGAACCCGAAGTGATGAAGGAGGAAACATCTTTGTACTTTACCACCACCTTCATTTTATCAGCTACGTCAGATCCCTTGAACTTGATCGAGGTGCGTTCCTTTACCCCCACATTAAGCACGGATCCATCGGTCTTCACCGTTATGCGGTCAATTACATTGTCAGGGCCCTGCACCGTTACCACCGGCGACGAAACAGAAGGATCAGCTATATATTCCACGTCAATAAATCCGTTGCTCCGGATCTTTTTGAATGAATTTACATTCACGTTACGGCTAACTATATTATTACTGGCGATAATAGGGTTTGCATCATCGCTATTGGAATAGCTCATTGAAGTCCAACCGCTTCCGCTGTTACCATTACAATTACAACCGGCTGAACAGGCCGTCAGACATAAAGCAGTCATAACCGCCGGGACCAATAAAACTCTAAATTTCATAATCAACAGTTTATTATAGGGTTATACAATATTTCATCATCAATTACAATCTCCATGCTCCCGCAGCAATGCCACGGCCTTGGAATAATCAGAAGGAAGCACCATCATCCTTACAGGCCCTAAAGCCGAAGGCATAGGAAGAACTGACAACACCGTTTCTCCGTCAAGCGCCACCGGAATACCATTGCTTTCAAGCATTCCTTTCACCACATTGGCCTTAAAAGGGTCAGTAAAGGTAGCTAAAAGAACCGGCGTGGAAGAATCAGCTGTCCTCATCCGCAAATCTGTACGTAAGTGAGATACCACTTTCCATCGTCACGTATGAAACCAAGCGTTGCGCCCGATCCGAATTCACTACCCTCACTTGTAACATAGAATCCGACCCGGTCCTTACCCACAACGAAATATGTCTTGAACATGGTTACACCTCGTTTTCGAGTCAAAGGCTGAGGTGCCACAGGCAGAGCGGAATAATCTGTCAATACTTCAGTTTTGCTCAAAGATTTAAGATGTTCCTGTGCCTGTTCTGGACTGTCATCGTAAAAAACTGACGTCCAATGTACTTTAGTACGCTCCGCACGAAAAGCGGCATCGGCGTTGAACTTCTTTATGAAAACCGAGAAAGGCTCTTCACCGGTATTGCAGGGTGAAGCCGGATTCTTGACTATGGCAGTCTGCTTCGGCAGATATTTCATCGGGATATTTTCACCGAACATATCTATTCCTTTAGCCGAAACCGGCAACAATAATGCAACCAACACCAACATGTAAACAATCGTCTTTTTCATATAGCGGATTTTAAACATTTATCAATTCACAAAAATAAAAAATTCCCCTGACATAACAAGTATATGCCTAAGTTTATTATTACCTTTGCACTTACACATATTATCTTCGCATTAGATGGCGGCATACCAAAAAATCCTGATAACAGGAGCCTATGGATTCATCGGCTCATATATACATGTTGCGGTCCCAACCGGATCGTCAGCAATAACGCTCGGGCTTAACGCTGCCAACGATGTGATATGTGACCTTTCAAAAGATATACCCTACATTGCGGAACACCCTGAATGTGTGATACATTCCGCAGCACCGGGACGCAACCCGAAGGAAGGGTTGGCAATGGTGCGAAATCTTTGCACCGCACTCCACGACATGCCACCCGCTGCATTTGTATTCATATCCTCCGTTCAAGTTTACGGACTGACGGAAGGATCGAAAATAGATGAATCGGCGCCGCTTCGTCCTCAAACGGTATATGGCCGCACCAAACTTGCCGCTGAAGAATACCTTACATCCTGGTGCAGTGCTCACAACGTGTGCCTGACTATAATACGCGCAGTAAGCGTGATAGGACGGGGCATGAACGGCAATCCGGCCATGATGGATAAAGCCATATCCAAAGGGCGCTTTCTCATGCCTCATGGATGCACCGGGCGTCGGTCGTTTATCCATGCGGCTGATCTGGCTAAAATGGCGATAGCTTCGGCCGGACATCCGGGAACATTCAATGCCACCGACTGCCGCGACCACACAGCTTCGGCATTAGCCTTAGCCATTGCGGAACATAGAGGCGTAAAACCGCCGCACATTATAAATAAAACCATATTCCGCACTGTAAAAGCTCTATCGAAGTTAGTTCCGTCACTGCGCAACAAGGTGAAAAGCCTTACGCTTGATCTTACATTCGACGGCACCCGTATTGTCAAAGCAACCAATATAACACCCGGCAATGCTTTGGAAATGCTAAAATCTGATCCGTTATGAAGTTTACCGACCGCATAGCCTCGTCACTATCCTCTTTAGGCTCCACCTTTAAATCATTGACAAAAATAGCGGTGGAGTCACACCGGTGCACAATAAGCAGCTGTGAACGCCGACAGCCGTTAGTGATTCTCGGCAACGGGCCTTCGTTGGCGGAAACAATAACGACAAGTAGTTCATTGCTGCAAAAGCTGCCATTGATGGCCGTAAATTTTGCTGGTAATACACCCGAATTTCTTAGTCTCAAGCCACAATATTATGCGTTGGCCGATCCACATTTCTTCTCCGGCACTGTTGATACGAATGTAGTAAAGCTGATTGATACATTGAGCCATAAAGTTGACTGGCCGATGACCCTTTTCATTCCGGCTGAATACGCCCAGTTCAATCTTGACAACCCCAACATCACGGTAGAGAAGTTCAATCCGGTGGCGGTGGAAGGGGCCGAATGGCTGAAAACCTGGGCTTTCGGCACCGGTCGGGGAATGCCGCGCCCGCGCAACATAATGATTGTGGCCATAATGTGCGCCATAAAAGCCGGCTTCAAGGAAATATACCTAACAGGAGCCGACCATTCATGGCTAAAGACATTGGATGTGAGCGAGCAGAATGAGGTTATCTCCATACAGCCACACTTCTACAAGGAATCCGAGAGCGAGAAAAAACGGGTAAGCTCGGTATATAAAAACGTCAGGCTACACGAAATACTGCTCAGTTTCCACATCGCATTCCGGTCATATCATGAAATAAAGGAATATGCGGATAAACATGGTATAAAAATATACAATTCCACACCCGGAAGCTTTATCGACGCATTCCCACGCCGCCCGCTTCCACATATCAATCCATAACTCTGAATATATGCGCAACGAAACAGAACTCAAAGATGTAACTCTGTTAGGAAACACAGGAGTGAGATACCCTGAATCATATGCTCCCGAAATTCTTGAGACATTCGTGAACAAACATCCTGAAAACGACTATCTCGTTACATTCAACTGTCCGGAATTCACCTCGCTGTGTCCCAAGACCGGCCAACCTGACTTTGCTAAGATTATAATCAACTATATCCCCGACCAACGCATGGTGGAGAGCAAAAGCCTGAAACTTTACCTTTTCAGCTTCCGTAACCACGGCGACTTCCATGAGGACTGCGTGAACATCATAATGAAAGACCTGATAAAGCTTATGGCCCCCCGCTACATCGAGGTAAAAGGTATATTCACCCCCCGCGGAGGCATCTCGATCTACCCGTTTGCCAACTGGGGTGACGACGCACACACTGCATTGGTCCAGGCTCGCCTGTCGGCTGCATTTGCTGAAAATTCATAATCAATCGACCATACAAAATGAAACACGACAACGACACACTTATCAATGACCTCATGCTGTTTCTTGACAGCTCACCGGTAAATTTTTTCGCAGTAAAAACTGCCGCCGAGCGGCTTGACAGCCAAGGCTTCACGCGCCTTGATCCGGCACAACACTGGGATCTCAAACCCGGAGGCCGCTATTACATCACCAAAAATAATTCGGCCATATTCGCTTTCATTCCCGGAAACGGAAGTCCGGACGCGGGATTCAGGGTGATAACATCGCACAGCGACTCACCGGGATTCCGCATAAAGCCTCATGCCGAGATGATAAGCTCAGGAGCCATTAAACTCAACACCGAGGTATATGGTGGCCCGCTGCTGCACACATGGTTTGACCGACCGCTTTCAATTGCCGGCCGTGTGATGCTGCGCACCGACAATCCGGTCCGTCCGGCCACACGTCTTGTAAAGTGGGAACAGCCGTTGCTGACAATTCCCCACCTCGCCATACACTTCAACCGTGCCATAAACGAGAACGGACATCCCCTGTCAAAACAGAAGGACATGCTGCCTGTGCTTGGTCTCATATCCGACACAATGGAAAAGGACAATATACTCCTCACCATGATATGTGACCAGCTCGGTGTCCAGCCCGACGAGATTCTTGATTTCGATCTCTCACTCTACGATATTACCCCGGCAATGCGTTCAGGCCTCAACCATGAGTTCATCAATTCCGGACGTATCGACGATCTCAGCATGGCCCACGCATCGCTGACGGCATTACTGTCAGAAGCCGAAAAGCCTCACACAATGACCCGCATAGCAGCGGTTTTTGACAATGAAGAAACCGGCAGCGGCACCAAACAGGGAGCATGCTCTCCTACATTCCACAATCTGCTGCGCCGCATCACATCATGCTGCGGAGGTACTGAGGAAGACTTTTTCAGAGCAATCGAAAATTCGTTCCTCATATCGGCTGACAACGCCCACGCATTTCATCCCAATTACCCCGAAAAGCATGACTCTACCAACCATCCGATACTTGGCGGAGGTCCGGTGATAAAAATCAACGCTAACTGCAAGTATATGACCGACGCCGACTCCGCGGCAGTATTCGCCGAAATATGCCGCCGCGCCGGTGTACCCGTGCAATATTTTGTAAACCACAGCGACATGGCGGGAGGTTCCACGCTCGGCAATCTGCTCACATCACAAGTGGATTTCCGCGGTGTGGACATGGGCGCCCCCATGTGGGCAATGCACTCCATCCGCGAGACAGCCTCCGTCGCCGACCACATATCCATAGTCCGCGCCTTTGAGGAATTCTTCAGCTGACCAGCATAAGATTATAAAAAACAGCAACATAGAATCAGCCCCCTATGGATTTTATCAAGCCATAGGGGGCTGATTATTTACTTATAAATCAAAAATATTTGGCTACAGAGGCTGAGGCGCGGGTTATGTCGTCGACACGCTCAACGAGTTCGCCATTACGGTTGATAATGAATGTGGTGGGGATATCCATTACATTGTAGCTCATAAGGACTCGGGCATCGTCTGCAGGCGACATATACACTGTGGTCCACGGCAGATTACGGGCCGACTGACGCCAGGCATATTCATCTTCGTCAATCGCCACCTGAAATATCTCTATGCGCTCAGGACCGTACTGACGCCACAGTTTCATAAGCTCATTATTGAATGCTGTCGACCCCTGGGCTGTATAGGAAGTGAAGTTAAGCACTGTCACCTTACCATTTTTCGATACATCAAGCAGGCTGTGCAAACTTCCTTCATTGTCGTATAACGATATATCAAACAGGCCCGTTTCGCCCGCCTCCATTGCAGTACCGGCTGACGGACGATGCGACAAAAACAGATTCTTCACATAAGGTGCCCGGGGATCGCCGGGGCGCGAATGGTCATAGGCATTGGCCACAGCCCCGATTATGCGTAGATCACTTTTTACAGCCGGATCAAACAGAGGGAAACCACCCACCCTCTTGCTTATGATATAGTAGGCCGCTATTCCGGCGGGATCCTGAAGCAGGCTCTGGGCCAACGAACGCTTCATTACCGAATCAGTGACAACCTCACGGGGAGTGCGCACTTTAAGGGCCGCGTTGAGCACACTGTCGGCCGAAGATGTAAGAGCGGCGGCCTCACTTCCGGAAAGCGCAAAATCAGATCCGAATGTACCGGCCGATGTGCTTACGGTGACTGTTTCAATACTGTCGATAGGGAAATAAATATACTGGCCACCGGCACTGAGACGATATATTCCCGGATAACGGGGAGCGGGTTGGGTGAAACTGAAAGAACCCGACTTATCGACAGTGGCCGAATCTACAGGATACCACACACCGTTATCGGCAGCCTCAAGAATAATTTTAAGGCTGTCCGCATCGGCTACAGTCCCTTTAACAGTCCACGACGGATTGCCTGAACAGGATCCTAACATGGTGGCGGCAACAATGGCAATTGCCGGAATATGCGATAGTTTCATGATTGGTATTTATCTTATTATTTGATTGATTCTGTGTTCATATGCGCCTATGTAGCGGGATAAAGCGGGTAAGCCGTTCACGTGCGGTGTCCCATGGCAGATATACCGGAGAGTCCTCCCCGTCAAGCCGCACCGGCTTCTCGTTGTGGTCGATCCTTACATAAAAGCGTCCGGACTTTGTGCGGAAAAGCACCAGCCGCAGGTTGGCCGCCATAGGTGTAAGATTGAAATTCTGCCAATGGAGGGCCACCGTATCGAAATAGTTTGTGAGATAATATGCACCCGACATACGCATGAGGCTGAACAGAGGTATCAGAGTCTCGGCATGTCCGAAACGGAATATACCAACCGGTCCCGGCGCCTGTTTCTTGTCAAGGAACCTGTTTACAGCTTCCTGAGTGGTATTGACAATATCAAGCAGCAACGGAGCAGCTATCTCAGCAGGCACCGATGATATTGTGGAAGCCGAAAGCCGCAGATACTGCCGCAGATTGCCTACAGCCCACATGGCATTATACTCCTCCTTGCTCAGATACTCCATCACATTCACGGGCACCGACATGGCGCTCAGCCCGCTAAGAAAACCATATTCGGCCATTACCAATGCACGTGCCTCCTCGGCCGACGCCGGCTGATATTCCTTGCCAAGGACTTTTATCAACGGAGTAAGCGGCAGTGTGATCTGCTCGAACGCATCCAACGTCGGACCCCATGGAGCATCATTACGGAAATCGATATATTCCTGATCCACATCAAACGGGCGCAACAGATAGGAAAAACGGCGTCCCGATCCGGATGTAACCTCTATGGTATTATCTAACCGCGACAATTGATAAGTGAAATTGGCCATGCTCATTATGCACCGCGGCGCATACGATGAATATGCTGTTATATTGCCGTTTTTAAGCAATCCGGGAAATGTGCGGGCCGTGCGCGAGGCTATACCGCGGATCTCTTCAATGCCTAATGAGTCAAGAGCGCCCCAAGCGCCTTTGCAACGCGCCTCCACATAACGTGTCAGAGCCAACAGCTTACGGCCCTGAGGAGTGATGGTTTTAAGCGAATCGGCACGTTCAAGCGCTCCCCGCAACATACGTGTGCTTTTGGGCGACGATGGAAAGCGTGCGCCATGACGCCCCACATAATTTATAAGAACAGGAGTAAGTGAATCCGGTGTGGCGACAATCTGCACATCGTCAGGATACGGAATATGCGTACCCTCGCATTGCGAAGATGTAAAGGAGGTCGATGTAGGATCCGCACCCCTGATACACAACACTGCGGCCAACGATGCAACGGCCAAAGTCATAAAGCGTTTCTTATTCATAGCCTTTAACTTGTAATACTTTTTAAATAAACGCCAAAAACGTTATCTTTGCATGACCCAAAATTAAAAAAAATATGTCAGTCAAGCAAAAATACGAGATATACATGGCCGAAGGTCTTTACCAACAAGCCATTACCGAGATAAACACACTGTTGGGAGATGACTCCATAATGCCGCAGGACCGTGCCCGGCTACTTGTGGCCCGAGGCAAATCATGGTGGAGTGTCGGCGACCGCCGCAAGGCACTGAACGATTACGAAGAAGCGACCTCGCTTGACCCATCCGGCCCCGGCAAACAGCTGATTGACTACACCATGGGCATTCTTGATTTCTACGACACAAACCTCTACAATCCCTGACCGAGAGGCGAACGCTCCTCTACAATAGGAATAATCGCGGCTGGAAGAGTCACAATATGGTCAGCCAACGCCTCACGCAGTTCGCGCACAGGACGGAAGCCCCATGTCACCCCTACCGACTCCACACAGGCTCTGCGTGCTGTTTCCATATCCACGCCCGAATCACCGGCATAGAGCACTTCACTTTTGGGAGTGGGACATTTGCACAGAATGTCAAACACTATTGAAGGATCAGGCTTTACAGGCATATTCTCTTTATGCCCTTCCACAGCCACCCAGTTTATATCCGGGAAAAAATGGCCTATGAGCTTCTCCACCGCCCGGTGATATTTGTTTGACGCCACTGCCAGGGAAATATTTTTGCTGTCAAGATAAGCCAGCATATCAGATATTCCGTTGTATGGCCGCGAATGGTCAGTACAGTGCCGGTCATAATATTCCGTAAAATGGCCGCGCATTGTTTCCACATTGGCCGGTGTTCGTGCATCTTCGGGAAGAACCCTCTCTATAAGGCGCGTCACTCCATTGCCCACAAACATGGGATACGACGACAACGCATGCTGCGGGAATCCGCATGTGCGCAACGCATAGTTCGTGGCTTCGCCCAGATCCTCGATAGTGTCGAGCAGTGTGCCGTCAAGATCGAATATCACTAACTTCTTCATGGTGTATATATTCAATTGGATTTACTTTTACATAACAACCGCGGAGATCAGAACGGATAACCCACGGCGAAATGGAATGTGGCGTCGCGGTGCCACGACGGGTTTACAAGAGGCCATCGCTCCTGATTCATAGCCGGGTTATAGGCTTTCATGCCTAAATCGAAACGCAGGATAAAATATGTGAAGTCCATTCTTAACCCGGCGCCGTAAGCCAAAGCTATCTGCTTCCAGAATTTGTCGATTTTGAACACACCTCCGGGCTGATTCTCATAATTACGGATGGTCCATATATTTCCGCCGTCAACAAACAGCGCGCCTTCTATAACCCAGAACAGTTTCATCCTGTATTCCAGGCTGAGATCAAGACGTATGTCGCCGCACTGGTTTATAAAATCGTTAACCGAATTACGGGAGTCATAGCTTCCCGGACCCAACGTGCGCACACCCCATCCACGGACACCGTTTGCGCCTCCGGCATAAAATCTTTTCTCAAACGGAAGTGCCTCCGAATTACCATATGGCACACCCACTCCCGCTCCGGCATGAAATGCCAGCGAATGGCGGGGATTGAAATTACGGGCCACAGTATAATCGGCCTCGGCCTTGATATACTGTGAATATTGCGTGCCGAACACCTTATACACACCCCCCTGCTTCTTCTGATGTGCAAGCGAAGATATAGCGTAAAGCAGATTGCCCGCTGTCTCGGCCGAAGCCCTGACACTGAACACTACCGGCTGTAGACGCTTACGCGATGCCGGGCCTACCGAAACAGGCGTCTGCTTGTTGGTGAGCTGATAGGTATAAGCCATGCGCATTATGAGGTGATCCTCATAGCTGTAACGGAGCAACGGATTGTCGGGCGCTATCTCGTCAATAAAGTTTATGGTGCTTTTAGGCAGATAAACATAATTCACATCCACGAAATCCCATGTGCGGCGTTCGGTATTGGATCGATTGTTCCATTTATACTTCCACCCCAGCCCGGCTATCACACGGGTATATTCGGGACGCTCCTGATAATTGAACGTTGCCGACAGTTCCGAAGAAGCCCTTAGCCTGTGGATAAGACGACGGGTAAGGAACGGGAACATGAAGCGGGGAAACGTAAGCCCCACCTCGGCAGCCTGTTCGGTATATGCATCATTGATAAGATCGCTCAGGTCGCCTGAAAGGGATTCATAACTCGTGCGGTATTTAACCGACAGCTGCTGCGAACCTTTTGCCAGATTACGGTGCTGATACGACAGTCCTATTCCGAATCCGAGATCACCTTCGGAATTTGTGCCTTCAAGTTCCAGAGCCACCGACTGTTTTTTATTTCGGGTAAGGAGCACATAGGCATCCATCCACACCTCGCTCTCAAAACTCTGTACCGGAACAAACTCTATATTTATAGTCCGTAATATTCCGAGCTGCGACATATATTCATATGTGCGGTCAACCTGTTGGGAGCCGTAACGGTGACCGGGCCGAAGAAAACATTTCTCCATCAATACTCCCGGTTTAAGATAGCGGTCATCGCCATATAAAGTTATATATCCCTGGCGTTCATCGCTTGACCGCGCATTGGTAAACACATCGGCAAGCGGCTCTCCGGGATAATAGTTGGTGACGAACACCACATTCCTTATGTAATGAATCCGGTGCACTGCCGTTGAATCCGCTTCTCCCGTGGAAGTTCCGGATATAGGAGGACGCACTACCAGAGTCACATCCACAAGTTTGGAATTTGCGGCAGTATCGGCATAGAACGTTATATATTCCTTATTAAAGGCGTAATATCCTTTGCGACGCAAACGGTCAGTTATAGCCACACGCACACCGTCGAGCACATTACGGTCAAATCGCTCACCGGCATGCAGATCCAATCCGGCAGTATCGCCCATAACTATGGCGGATATGGCCGAATCCGGTATTTCATAGGTCACAGACCCTATGCGGTGCGGTTCACCGGGCTGTACATGATACGTGATCTCCATCTTCTTTTTGTCAGGACGTGCCAACGAATCGACCGTCACATCAGCCTCCATGTAACCTCGGTTCATCATGGCAAGACGCAACTGGCGCACCGAAGCTGCGGTAAGAGCCGAATCATATATCACGGGAGGCTGACCTATCTTTCTGAGCCACCGGTTATACCATTTAGAGGTATCTGAGCCTGAAAGGCTGTAGGTGGCGAGTTGCAGTTTCAGGAAACCGAGCACCTTGTGGTTGGGAGTCTGGCGCAGATAAGTGGAAAGTTCGGTCCGGTCGATCTCACCCACCTCGTTGCCTGCCGAATCACGCACCTCAACTGCAACCTTGTCAAGCAGATATTGGCCCGAGGGCACATGCTTTGTTGAACTGCACGCACACAGAATGACAATGAAAATCATTGCCGCAAACACCGGTATCGAACGTATTCCTTTCATTTTTCGATTCACAAAGGTAAAAAAATCCCGTTAAAAATCTTAACTTTGCAGCCGCAAAAAAGACAAGCCCCCACCCTATGGGGCTATATAGGTTAGCAATAGGTTATAATCAAATCCTCACGGATTCTAAAAGGTTACTTAATTCCAATGGACATTTCTTGGTTGACGTCCCTTGTGGGGCCAGGACAAACAGGACTCGCCAGCACAATAGTGCTTTACTCCTTTGTAATCGCATTAGGAGTTTACTTAGGCAAGATGAAAATAGCAGGCGTATCGCTTGGAGTCACTTTCGTGCTTTTCGTAGGCATTGTGATGGGCCATTTCGGTTACATCGTAAATCCCGAAGTCCTGAAATTCATACGCGAATTCGGCCTTATACTGTTTATATTTTCGATCGGTATTCAGGTAGGCCCGGCATTTTTCTCCTCTTTTAAAAAAGGCGGAATGCGGCTTAACGGCCTTGCTGCACTCGGCGTGGCCCTCAACGTGGCAATAGTGATAGCCCTGTATTTCATCAATGGGGGCGCCACATCAATTGAGGCTTTGGTGGGAGTCATGTCAGGCGCCGTGACCAATACCCCGGGACTCGCTGCGGCACAACAGGCTGTTCCCGACGATCCCGAAGCCATAAATATAATGTCGATGGGTTATGCGGCAGCTTATCCGCTCGGTGTAATCGGCATAATCCTGTCCATGTTCGTGATCAAAGGCCTGTTCCGTATAAATGTCGACAAGGAGATCGAAGAGATTGAGCAGGAACGCGAAAACTCCAAGCTGAAGCCCAATGTGGTGACATTCACAGTCACCAATCCCCTTATTGACGGCAAGACCTTGGCCGAACTGCACGATATAATACAATGCGATTTCGTGGTGTCACGCCTTCTTAACAAGGACGGGGATATCGTCATACCTGTATCTTCCACCACCATACACGTAGGCGACAAAATATGCACAGCCCTTTCGGTAACCGACGATGACCGGTTTGCTTCCGTAGTTGGCCCTATTGTGGAAATGGACTGGGCCAAGGCTGCACCCACCCCTGTGCTGAGCCGTCGCATCCTTGTGACTAAAAGCAAATACAACGGAGTGCCTCTCGGTCAGCTCAGGCTTCACAACGGTTACCACCTCAATGCCACCCGCGTCAACCGTGCCGGTGTAGATCTCCTCGCCTCGCAGGAGCTTCGGCTCCAGATGGGCGACCGCCTGACAGTGGTAGGCGACCTGAATGACATTGACCGTCTCGCATCACGCCTCGGCAACTCGATGAAACGCCTTAACGAACCGAACATGATCACTATATTCGTAGGCATACTGTTCGGTATCATAGTAGGATCGCTCAATATAGGATTCGGAATGAAACTCGGCCTGGCCGGCGGCCCGCTTGTAGTGGCAATTCTCATAAGCCGTTTCGGTTATAAATTCAAACTTGTGACCTATACCTCATCGTCAGCCTCCCTGCTGATGAGGGAACTGGGCATCTGCCTGTTCCTTGCCTCAGTAGGCATATCGTCAGGATCAGGTTTTGCCGAAACAGTGTTCAACACCACCGGCATGTGGTGGGTACTGTATGGATTTATAATAACCGTCCTCCCCTTGTTGGTGATAGGGTGCATAGCCCGTGGAATATATAAAGTCAATTTCCTTTACATAATGGGCTTGTTCGGCGGCGGTTACACTGATCCTCCGGCATTGGCCTATGCCAACAATTCAACAGGAAGCGATGTCCCGGCCGTTGCCTATTCCACTGTGTATCCTCTAACAATGTTTCTGCGTGTGGTAGCGGCTCAGGTGCTGATTTTAGCATTCGCATAGATCGCACAACATTTTTTAGAATTTTACGTTAATATAAATGGAGTCGAGGCTTCGGCCGCGGCTCCATTGCATTATTATCAAAATAAGATCACCTTAAAACTTATTGTTTATGAAAAAATTGTTAGCTGAAGCCATCGGTACAATGTTTCTGGTGCTTCTCGCCTGCGGCAGTGCTGTGCTTGCCGGCCCCTCCATAGGAGGTTACGGGATCGGTGTTTGTTTCGGTCTTGTGCTGATCTGTCTCTGTTATGCAATCGGCAACATTTCCGGCTGTCATGTCAATCCTGCCGTTTCATTCGCCATGTGGCTCGGCGGCAAAATGAAATTCGGTGAATTCTGCGGTTATGTCGTGGCCCAGCTCATAGGTGCAGCTGTAGGCGCCGGCTTCCTCTACTGGTTTGTAGACATGGCTCCCGAATTTAATTTCGGCGGTGTGACCGGCAACAATAATCTTGCTACCAATGTACTCCAGCCCGGTGCGACATCCGGCATGGCGCTTATGGCCGAGATGCTTCTCACATTCTTCTTCGTATTCGTAATACTCGGCGCTACCGACAGCCGTCACGGTTTCGGCAAATTCGCCGGCCTCGCCATAGGTATAGCCCTCGGCCTCGTGAATATTGTAGGCATTCCGGTTGACAACTGCTCGGTAAATCCAGCGCGCAGCTTCGGTCCAGCCCTTTTCTCTCCGGGTGCATTCGGCGACTTCTGGATCATGGTTGTAGGCCCGCTTGTAGGAGCCGCCGTAGCTGTATTGGCATGGAAAGCTGTGTCAGCACACCTCTCCAAATCAGTGGAATAATCAGAATGAAATACATAACAGCAATATACATCGCCGCCGCGGCCATGACTTTAATTACGTCATGCCGCGGCGGTGACGATACAGTAGTCTATCCCTCGGAAGGTGACGACGTAGTGTTTCCGAAGCCCCAGCAGGTAACAGTAACTGTAATAGATTACTCTCCGGCCCCCGGACAGTTCGTCAACGAATTGCCTGAATGGGAAACCGGCGATACGGAAGCCGATATGCGGCGCAAAGCCTCGGAGAGCATAAACTCTTTGTCGCTTGTCACACTCGGTGCATTCGGAGGCACAATAACGATGGAGTTATCCGTTCCGATAACCAATCTTCTCGGGGAACCGGATTTCCAGATCACTGGCAACGCCATACCTACAAGCTCAGAACCCGGGATAGTGGAAGTGTCGCCGGACGGAACGACATGGTACGCTCTGCGTGGCGAAAAATGGAATGAAACCACACCTTCATTCACCGTAACATACCATCTTCCCGAACCTGAAGCCTCCGATGCCGAGTACATCCGGTGGACTGCTGCCGACGGCAACAGCGGATGGATTTCAAGGAATTCAGCATTCCATACCCAGCCATTCTTTCCGCAATGGAAAACGGCAGCCCCTGTCACCGTTACAGCCCGGAGATTACCCGACAACGGAAAAGTAATTCAGGAAACAGGACAATACCATCTCACCCCGTTGCTAGGATATGCCGACAGTTATCCCAACAACACTCCGGAAAGCTATCTCAACATAGAATCGGCAGTAAATGCCGAAGGCGAGTCAGTGTATCTGAAGCAGATCAGTTTCATACGTGTAACCACCGGAGTTTTACAGAACAACGGGCCTCTCGGCGAATGCTCCACCGAGATAAGCGCTATTTACCGGCTCCACAAGTAACAATACGCTGAATTCACTACACAACAAATAACCGCAGCCCTGACTGAGCTGCGGTTATTATTTATGTGTGCACTGAAACGTCAGTCAACTCTGACCTTGACATTTACCTTGCCATCAGTAGTGATCACTGACACTACAACTATGCCGGAAGCCTTGAATCGGGAACCCTCTTTCAGCACAGAGCCTTCGGCAATTCGCCGTCCGTTAATATCATGGATCATTACCGAACTTCCTTCCGGCGCACGGACCGTTACCTCACCGGCTGACGCAGTCACTGAAACATCACCAACGTTATCGCTGACTCCGGCGATACCTGAAAGCACATGGTCCACATCAATCTCAGCAAGCTCCGTAGGGGTATCGGCAGGCATGAATACCGCACGGACACCTACCGTATGAGCGCCTTCGCTTACATCTGCGAATGTATAGGATGCAGCGTCCCGGGCAATTCCGTCAACAGTATCTACCTTTACACCATCAAGATACATTTCATAATAAACACCCTGGTCAAGTGATCCTAATTCTGTAAGAGGTTCCCATGTCATGATCACACCTTCCTCGCCTGAGGATATGGCGTCAATAGTCTCACCACGCACTGCATTAGGCTGCATAACAAGGTTCAGGGGATCTGTTGAAGCGTCAAGGGTCCACATAACAGGCTCCGAATCAAGAGCGCCCGACATCATAGCCGTTACCTGATACTCACGTGACGACTGATAGAGCGGGAACGAGAACGAACCGTCATCACCCGTAACAGCTGTATAAAGCACATCATCTGACTCAAACCTGACAACCGCGCCTGCTGCCGGAGCATCACCACGCAATACGGATCCTTCCACCTGTGGCGCGGCCACATCAAGGCCAAATATGAACACAGGCACATAATAGGTGGCAGAGGGAGAATTTTTATAGCTGCTGTAAGTGTCGCTTTTCGACACAAGGCATTTGCCTGAGTTCGACATTAGGGAAGAGCTGGCAAACACCCCGCATTCCGAACGCATCGTCACACGAAGGTTATCACCGGTGTAGACAAACGGCTGCACAAATTCGAAATCAAGATATGAAGGCTGCTGATAGGTTCCGGTCTTTTCGAATTCAACATCAAGCACAGCCACCTGGGTCATGGCAATAGTGTCGGTAAACTGACTGCCGGTTTCAGCGTCCTGTGTGTTCTGAAGCCACATCTTGATATTCGGCTTCAATACTTTTGAGGCGCTATATGTATAGGGAATACGCACACGGTTGATCACTGTGCCCGGAGCAAGGCCGACAACATCTTTATCGATAACCGTCTCCCCTATACTGTTCTTATAATTGGTCACTATTATAGTAGTGCCGTTAAAATGTGCCGAATCATAATGCGGTTCTCCTACAGTTTTCTCTGCTATAAGGGTTTCACCCGATATGGCGATATCAACCGGAAGTGTGGACACGGAATAATCCGACTCCGGAATTTCCACCACAGCCCTCAGCTGTGAGTCGACAACATCATGTGGCGTGAACGAAATTGCAAATGATGTGGGTTGTGTGGCCAGATCATCAAGATCCGAATCACCAGTAAAAGAGGCCACCTCATCATCGCCGAGCATAAGACGGATCACATAGGCTCCGGCATCGACAATATCCGATCCGCGGTTCAGTATATTGATCTTTGCACTTACAGGGTAGTTGACCATACCTGAAGTGGGAAGGTCAGCGGAAGTTACGAATATATCGTTGTCAGCCGGCGACAGCACTCCGCCGAACATATTGTCAACAGCTACATTACATCCGGTAAAGGATATATACCATTGTCCGGCAGGCACCGGAGCAGAAAAATAGCTGAACGTGCGTGTGGTGGAAGGGAATTGCTTTTCATCGCCATCCGCGCCTACTGACAGAACCTCAGTCCAATGTATGCGGTCTGGCGAATATGCTATTTTCAACATTCCGCCTAATGCATATTTGCAAGCCTGAAAACATATTTCAGACGGTTCCGTGAAATCCAGTCGAGGTGACATGACACTCTGCACAGGACTTGAAGCACTATGACACAACACTTTGTTGCCGGATATAGTGCTTATATTCCACTTCGAATCAGGATAATTCTCCCATCCGTCAGGCAGCTTGGATGATTCAAAACGCTCCACATATACACCTTCCGGAGGCATTGCCCCGTAATAACGCATCTGCTGGGACGATACATCGGCCTTACCATTGGATTCAATAGGAATTACGATATCAAACACACCGTTGAGCCCGCTGAATGTAAGCGCCACCTCGTTGGATTCGCCTGAAAGAAGCATCATGGGAAAAACAGCATCCGATGTCACACCTTCGGGTAATGTCATTCCCTCTACAACCACCGGAGCACCTCCTATATTGCTGAACGACACCGTGCGGACAGTTCCCGATTCGATAAGACCGAGATCATTGTTCACCTCATAGTTACCTTCACGGGCTTTGAAAATAGGCACATACGCTATCAGATCATATGAAACCGAGCTTGACGAGGTGCCGGAGACATTTTCTTTAAGCGACACCGAAAGCGTTTGGTTGGCCTGTGGGTTGGACAGTGTGTAGGGTATGTCAAACACAAAATCCATAGCATCGCCCGCAGCCAATGCTTCCGTTACAGGAACCGTACACAATTCGGTACTATACGATTTAACGGTAATGGAGTAATTATCCTCACCGGGCATAAGGCTTACATTTCCGGTATTCTCAATATTTACAGTAGCCGACAATGTGACATTTCCCTCACTATCTGCCACAGCCCTCTTTTCCACAGCCGAAAATCCGGTAAGTTTCATAGCGCGTATATCAGGTATCTCTGCCTGCGACGCAGCAAAATCATCTATAACCACACCATCAAGACGAAGACCGATCAGTTTGAATTCCGAGGCCGGAAGACTTAATGAAAAATCGCCCCACGAAAGATCCGACGGCAACGCGAATTCACCCAGATCGATTTCCTCCCCACGTGTATAGACATCGCCGTCCTTCACAACCGTATAGACCTTTATACCGGCCGTTTTATTATAGCTGTTGCTGCGGCGTATCTTCATTGTTATCTCTCCGCTCACAGCTGGAGGCACAAGCAGATCATATACATCCTGCGAATCGCCGGAATAATAATCTTCGAGATTCTGGGTTTCGCATCCTATGGATTTCCCCTCATAGGCGCTTGAAGCGCTGAACACACGGTATGATACCGTCTCCCCCTCGAATTTGTCAATTATGCGGTTCCATCCGGCAGGAAGCACGAAAGTATACCCCTGATCATTGAAGGTCTCTTTGTAATTCTCTACCGTTTGTCCGGCGTTAGCCGAAATTATGGAACCGGCTAAAAAAGTTAATAAAAAAAGTTTTTTTGCACGCTTTTTCATAAGCACTGACTTTAAGTGTGATGATTATGGCATTGTCGTATGCCGTTCGTATTTATCAGGTGCAAATATATGTCAAAAACATCATATTGCCAAATTTCACAAACAAAACACGCTAAAGATATTCTTATGCGGGAATTTTTATATCATCCCCTTTTGACAATACAATAAGAAACATTATATTTGCATCGCCCTTCTATAAACAAAACAACCAAATCATTTAACCATTTATGAACAAACGTATTTGCAAACTATTGGCAGCAGGAGCATGTTGTACACTTCTGTCTGCCGGAGCCGCTGTGACACCACGACTAATGGCTGGAGCGGCAGATTCGGGGGAATCTTCACGCAAACGGCCCTTATCCGAACAACCGGCAGGGCCATCTTATTCCAGAGCTCCGAAAATCGTGACGGAGCCGGCTGGAGCTTCATCAAAACGCCCCACCATATATGGCGCGGTAATTTATTCCAACGCCTGGGGATATGACGACACATTCTATCAGATGTCCTCTTTCAGGCCGCTTACAAACATAACACCGGCCACTGTGGCTGAAAATGACGATTTCGACATATCAGCCGGAGTATATATCAACGGAAAATACTATGGCGTACATTACACAGAATATGAAACCGTCTATAATGTGGCATACCGTGTATGGGACGCCACCACATGGGCCAAGGAAAAAGAAATAAAATCAGAACTCCGTGGCAACATCCCTGTTGATCTTACATACGATGAAACTTCCGGAATAGTGTACGGATCGTTTCTGCGCGAAGGCAACGGTTACGACTTCGGACGCCTCAACCTCACCACAGGTAAAAAAGAAACTATCGCACAGTTCGATAAAAACATTGTATCCATAGCCGCCGACGGCAACGGCGACATATGGGCAATAGGATGGGAACAGGACCACACAACGACTCTCTACAAGGTAGACAAAGTCTCGGGTGCGCTCACCACCATAGGCGACACCGGCCTGAAAGTCCACATATGGATACAGTCAGCCACATTCGACATAAAGAACAATGTGCTCTACTGGGCCACCACAGCCGATGACGAAGAGTCAGTGCTCGGACAAGGCAAGCTGTTCACCGTAGACACATCCACAGGCAAAGCCACATTGGCAGGTACTTTCGTCAACTCCGAAGAGGTTTCAGGCATTTATATAATAACACCTCTGGCCGAGGACGACGCTCCGGCAGCCATAGACAATCTTACAGCCGATTTTGCCCAAGGCTCACTGCAAGGCACCCTGTCATTCACAGCCCCCGCAAAGACCTATTCCGGCAAAACTCTTTCAGGCACACTCACCTACACTGTAAGTATCGACGGAACGGAATACACATCGGGCAGCATCAATGCCGGCGCATCAATTCAGGTGCCCGTGACTATTGAAGCCCGTGGACAGCACACTATCACGGTAACCACGACCAACACCACTGGCCGCAGCCCGCTCGCCACAGTAACAGGATTCTTCGGTAATGACACCGCCAAAGCCGTAACCGGTCTTAATGTGACCCGCACAAGCGACAACGAGGCCACAATAAGCTGGACCGCTCCTACAGAATCGCTTCACGACGGCTACCTCAACCCCGACATGCTGCGCTACAAGGTTGTACGCCAGCCCGGTGATGTAACCGTGAGCGAGGCAACCAACCTTACATCCGTCACTGACAATATCGGCGATTCAGAACTTGGCCGCTACACTTACACTGTAACCCCTACAGTCGACGGACTGGAGGGCGAACCGGCTGTTTCAGAACCGGTCATTCTGGGGCGTGCCATGGAAATACCTTACAACGAATCATTTGCCACTCCCGAATCGTTCGATTTCATTACCGTGATTTCCGACCGTCGCAAAGTGTTCCAGTGGAGTTGGTACAAAACCGACCCGTCGGCATATACACTTGAGGGTGACGGCACTGAATCGCAGCGCCGCGACGACTGGATGCTCCTTCCGCCACTGCGCCTTGACACATCCAAACGCTATACACTCTCATTCAAATGTAAAACCGGCACATTCCCCGAACAGCTTGAAGTGGCTATAGGCAAAACCGCCACACGCGAAGGCATGACTCGCCGCCTAATTGAACCCACCGGCGACCTCGTGAACAGGGAATGGGAAGATTATACCGTACATTTCACCGTTGACGATGCCGATGCTTATTTTATCGGGTTCCACGGCATGGAGGCCTCTAAAAGCGGTTTACGCCTCCATATAAAGGACGTAAAGGTGGAAGGCATAACATTCGGAGTGCCTGCCGCGCCCGAATTTACTGTCACGCCATCTCCACGCGGAGCATTAGGGGCTTCGGTGGAAATGACGGTGCCCACAGAAACATTCGACGGCAAATCTCTTTCCGGCGTCACCAAGGTTGAGATTTACCGTGACGGCGACCTGCTTGAAAGTTATGAGAATCCGGCAATGGGAACAAAACTCACATATACGGATACAAAAGTGAAGCGCGGCATGGCCTCTTACCTTGCCGTGGCATATTCCTCGGCAGGCCGTGGAGTCGATAGCGAAAAATCGCTGTTCATAGGTCCCGACAGCCCGATGCATCCTCTGAATCTAAATATGACAGAGACCTCACCCGGTGTAGTGTCCCTTAGCTGGGAAGCTTCCGAAACAGGTGAACACGGAGGTTATGTCGATCCTGAAAAAATCACCTATGAGATCTACCGTATCGACGGCGATCAGGAAGTGCTTGAGGATCCTATTACCGGAATAAAGGCCACACAGGTCGAATACACCGCCCAGCTCAAAGCCCGTCAGGAACTGTGCCTATTTGCAGTATATGCTGTCAATGACGAAGGCTACAGCCTCGGCGCCATAACGAATCCCGTTATTATCGGCGAACCCTATAAAATTCCATATGCTGAATCTTTTGCAGGCGGGGAATTCGGGGCCGGCCCATGGATGCAGACCCTTGGCTCGGCTGAGTCAGATGCACGATGGGAACTCAACGGGCATGCCTCGGTAGTTACTCCGCAGGACACCGACGGCGGCGTGATGACATTCATAGCAGGTTCCATATTTGAAACAGCCACCTTGCGCACACCTAAATTCACCGTCAAAGGTTCAAACGATCCGCAGCTCGTGTTCTATGTGCTCAACAACGTAAATTCGCCAACCGACCTCCGGTTATATGTATCCACCGAGCATGGCGAAGATGTGTTCTTCGCAAGCGTGGACTCACATCTTGAGGAAGTGGCCGACAAGACATGGCTCAAAGCCGTGGCCCCCCTGGCCGAATTCAAGGATGCCGAATTCATACAGATAGCATTCAAGGGTATCTCGGGAAGCCTGAACACACCTCTGTATATCGACAATGTAACCGTGACCGACACTTATGAGGTGGATCTTGGCATAAGCCATATTTCGGCTCCTTACCAGATCAACAGCGGCGAGACAGGCTCAGTGGCTGTAACAGTGGTCAACAACGGCACAAAGAGCATACCCAACTACACCGTGACGCTGTTTGACTGCGAAGGTACCCGTCTTGACTCCAAGAAGGCCACAGTTCTCGGTTCCGGGAAATCCGCACGCTACACATTCAACATCACACCTTCAGTCACCACACCCGAAAGCTACGGCATATATGCCGAAGTATCGGCTCCCGGCGACGAATATGAAGGCAACAACCGGTCGGAAACAGTCACTGTGACTATCGTATATCCCGAACTGCCCGCTGCCCGCAATCTTGATGCGGCCTCAGGCGACGACTGGGTTACCCTGACATGGGATGCTCCCGATTTCGACGAGATGGAAGCCCGATCAGTTCTCGACGATGTTGAACGTTACGATGATTTCGCCATTGACCCTGCCACATCCAACATGGGCGGATGGCTCGTCAAAGATGTAGCCGGAAGCGAAGTGGGAGGACCGATAAATCCTGCTACCGGACACCTGTTCGACTATCCTCATGCTGGAGATCCTGCCGCATTCATGGTGTTCAATCCTGTTGAAGCGGGTATGGCAATCAGCCAGAGCGACGGATCAGCCGGAGCATGGGCGCCCCATAGCGGCGACAAATATTTCGTGGCATTCTTCGACACCGATCAGGAGAATGACGACTGGCTCATATCGCCGCTGCTCTCGGGCATGGAACAGACCGTTTCGTTCTGGGTCAAGGCTCCGTCCGACGGCTATGAGGAGACTTACGAATTCCTGACCTCATCCGATCCGTCAGGCGACATAACAAAATTCACCAGAATAGCAGCCCGCAAAGCCACCGCAACATGGACCAAGGTAACTTTCGCCATACCGAGAGGCATATGCCGCTTCGCTATCCGTTACACCGGTGCCGACGCATTCGCCCTTATGATTGACGATATAGAATATGTGCCCGAATCAAGCAATCCCGAGAATCTCGAACTGCTCGGATACAATGTCTACCGCGACCGCATCAAACTCAATTCCGACCCCGTGAGCGAAGCTACATTCACCGACCGCGGCATAACAGGCTCGTTCACCTATCATGTGACAGCCCTTTACCGTCAGGGCGAATCACGCCTGTCGGATCCCGTAATGGTGTCCACATCATTGCTCCCCGTTGTCGGCACAGATGAATTGCCGGAAACATTCGACATTTTCAATCTGCAAGGCATGCTTATAAAGCAGAATGCCACCCGCTCCGACCTGCGTGATATGGCTCCAGGCCTCTATGTGGCAACCGGACGCAAAATCATGATACGCTGATCAATATTATAAACAGCTCTTTCCTACCCCGTCATGGCACACACACCATGGCGGGGTTTCTCATTGGGCCTGTCAGATATTGGGCGCGTCGGGATAATTGTGTAACTTTGCATATATATGGAAACAACTGGCAAAACTACAGCCCGCATACTGACCGGACTCCTTGCATCCCGCGGCGTAAGGCGTGTATTCGCATCGCCGGGATCACGTAACGCCCCGTTACTCATGGCATTGGAACGCGAGCCGTCAATCAATGTGTCAATGGTTGTGGATGAACGCTCCGCAGCTTTCATGGCCCTCGGATATGCTTCCATATCGGGCGAGCCTGTGGCACTGGCATGCACATCGGGCACAGCCGTGCTCAATTACGCCCCGGCTATGGCAGAGGCATTCTACCGCCATCTGCCGCTTATAGCCGTATCGGCTGACCGCCCCGAAGCATGGATTGACCAGGACGACTCCCAGACTCTCCCCCAACCCGGCATACTTGGTTCCATAGTAAAACGCAGCTATGATCTGCCCGACATTCCGGCAGATGACTCCGAAAACATATGGTGGGCCAACCGGACCATAAACGACGCACTGATCACAGCCACCTCACACCCTCAGGGGCCGGTGCATATCAATCTGCAATTCGACAATCCGCTTAATGTGACCTCACGGCAACCTTTATGCTGCAAGGAGGAACGCACAATCGAAATGATAGCGCCCGAACCGCAACTCTCCACAGCTACAATGAGAGAGCTCGGCTCAACGATAGCGTCGCCCTGCAAGGTAATGGTAGTGTGCGGCTTCATGGCGCCCGACCATAAACTCAACCAGGCTCTCGGGAGGCTTGCGGCAAAGCCCAACATCACGGTGCTGTGCGAAAGCATGTCGAATCTCCACGCTCCGGGACTGCATTACAATATCGACAGCCTGCTTTCCATTATGCCGGACAACGAACGCGAAGCCATGCGCCCCGACGTTGTTATAACGCTCGGAGGCGCTCTGCTCTCGCGCCACATAAAGGAATATCTGCGTAAATATCCTCCACGGCGACACTGGCACGTGGGTTTCACCCGCACCACTGTTGACTGCCTAAAATCCCTCACTACCCGCATAGCCATAGCCCCGAACCGGTTTTTCCCGGCATTGGCCTCGGCTCTTCACCCCCATTCCGCACCTTCCGGTTATGCCGGAAGGTGGAATAAAATTGAAGTTGACGCCAGGGAAAGCCACGAGCGCTATGTCAAGGCTTCCGAATGGTCGGCACTGAGAGCATTTGATATATTGGTACCGGCAATTCCTGCCGAAGCCAATGTGCAGCTTTCCAACGGCACCTGCGCCCGCTATTACCAGCTTTGCCGTTACAGCGGCATACACCGCTGCGACTGCAACCGGGGTGTCAGCGGTATCGACGGCTCCACCTCCACAGCCATAGGGGCATCGATGGCTTACAATAATCCCACATGGCTTATCACCGGCGATATGAGCGCCCTCTATGACATAGGAGCTTTGGCCTCACCTCACATAACCCCTAAGCTTAAAATAGTGGTCAGTGCCAACGGCGGAGGCGGAATATTCCGGTTCATACCCTCCACACGCGCACTTCCGGAGCTCGACCGCTGCTTTGCCATGGATATACGGCTCCCATTGAGGGAACTTGCCGACGCATGGGGATTCGCACTGTTCAAAGCGCACAACGAACAAGAACTGCAGCAACTCCTTCCCCACTTTATAAACGAACATGAGCGCCCGGCAATATTGGAGATCGTAACCGACGGAACTACGGACGCCATGATCCTTCAGGAATATTTCAACCGCAACAAAAATATAGAATAACGACATGAGAGAATGGAAAACCATACGGGAATACACTGACATCCTGTTTCAGCAATACGACAATATAGCCAAAATCACAATCAATCGCCCGCAGGTATATAACGCCTTCCGGCCGCTCACCAACAAGGAGATGCTCGATGCAATGGCCTACTGCCGCGAAGCAGGCGATATAGGAGTGGTGATACTTACAGGGGCCGGCGACAAGGCATTCTGTTCCGGAGGCGATCAGAAAGTGAAAGGTATAGGGGGCTATATCGATGAGAACGGAGTGCCGCGCCTGAATGTACTTGACCTCCATAAAGCCATACGCTCTATCCCCAAGCCTGTAATAGCCATGGTCAACGGCTATGCCATAGGAGGCGGCCATGTGCTACATGTGGTGTGTGACCTCACCATAGCATCCGACAATGCCCGGTTCGGACAGACCGGCCCCAAGGTGGGAAGTTTCGACGCCGGCTTCGGCTCGTCCTACCTCGCACGGTGTGTGGGACAGAAAAAAGCTCGTGAGATATGGTTTCTCTGCCGCCAGTACACAGCCGATGAGGCTGAACGTATGGGAATGGTGAACAAGGTGGTGCCTCTCGAAAAGTTGGAAGATACCTGTGTAGAGTGGGCTGAAATCATGATGGAACGTTCGCCTCTGGCACTCCGTATGATCAAGGCTGGCTTGAATGCCGAACTGGATGGTCAGGCTGGTATTCAGGAGCTGGCTGGCGATGCCACGATGCTCTATTATACGATGGATGAGGCTCAGGAGGGTGGCAAGGCGTTCCTTGAGAAGCGCAAGCCTCGCTTCGAGG
>URII01000035.1 GCA_900547825.1 uncultured Porphyromonadaceae bacterium | reverse complement strand
CAGCGGTAGCTGCCACCGCCCCTCAGCCCCGCACTCTCCTGCGGACTCCAAGCAGCAAAGAGCTCATTGACATATTGGTCCCCTTCCCCTCTCAGGCCGCAAAAGTCTTTTTTAAGATGTGCAGCTGATGGAGATTGATGGGAAATGACTAAATTTGCAGAGTAAACGCAGAATAAATAAAGTTACCTACTCATGTCAATCGACATAGATACCACCGATAACATTCCGGGGCCCTCAGCTGACAAACAGGAAGTGCTTGACCGCCGTTACCTGCGCATGGCCCGTATATGGGCGGAAAACTCATATTGCGAGCGCCGTAAAGTGGGAGCCCTGATAGTCAGCGGCAACATGATAATATCCGATGGATATAACGGCACCCCCTCCGGATTTGAAAACGTATGTGAGGACGAAAACGGCCTTACCAAAAGCTATGTCCTCCATGCCGAGGCCAACGCCATAAGCAAAGTGGCCTGCTCCAACAACTCGTCGAGCGGAGCCACACTTTATGTCACCGCATCACCATGCTTGGAATGTGCCAAACTCATAATCCAGGCCGGCATACGCCGTGTGGTCTTTCAGGAACTCTATCGCCTCACTGCCGGCGTCGAGCTTCTTGAGAAAGCCGGCGTGGCCACAGTCCATATTCCTGACCTTTGATTCATCTTTAAGCATTACTTATGAAAAAAACATACAGAAATACTGCGGTGTGGGTTCCGCTTGCCATTGCTCTGGCATTTGCCGGCGGCATGATGCTTTCACGCTATATATTTTCAGGAGCATCCCCTTCACCTGCCCGTGAGAAACTATCCACCGTTCTCGGACTTATCGGTTCCGAGTATGTCGATGAAGTCGACACCGACTCTCTGATAGAGGCCATGTTTCCGCAGTTGCTCTCGGAGCTTGATCCCCATTCCTCTTATATAGCCGCTGCCGATCTGCAATCGGTCAACGAGGAGCTTCAGGGCTCCTTCACCGGAGTGGGCATATCATTTACCATAAGCAATGATTCCATCACAGTGCTTGAGGTCATATCCGGCGGCCCGTCCGAGAAAGTAGGCCTTATGGCCGGTGACCGCATCGTCACGGTAAACGATTCGGTAGTGGCCGGTAAGTCGATTACCAACGAGAAAGTCATGTCAGTGCTGCGTGGCCCTGCCGGAACCAAAGTCAAACTCGGGATAAAGCGCTCCACATCCCCCAAGCTCCTTTCCTACGAAGTCACGCGCGGACCTATCCCCGTCACATCCATCGACGCCTCCTATATGATTGATCCCCGGACAGGTTATATCAAGGTAAATAAATTCGCCTCGGGCACGTACGATGAATTCCTGACCTCTATGGTCGGACTTAAACAGGCCGGAGCTTCCCGCTATATACTCGATCTGCGTGGAAACGGAGGCGGATTTATGGAAATGGCTATCCTTATGGCCAATGAATTCCTCCCCTCAGGATCGATGATTGTGGCTACCAAAGGTCGGCGTCCCTCCAACGACTCAATGACTTTCTCCGACGGCACCGGAACCTTTACCGACGCGCAGCTTGTAGTTCTTATCGATGAATACTCCGCAAGTGCCAGCGAGATTCTCGCCGGGGCCGTGCAGGATAATGACCGTGGCCTGACAATAGGACGCAGAAGTTTCGGCAAGGGATTGATACAGAGGCAGATCGAATTGCCCGACAGCAGCGCGCTGCGTCTCACCATTGCACGTTATTACACCCCCTCCGGCCGGTGTATACAGAAAAACTACACTATGGGAGGGCTAAAGGACTATGCCGGCGAGCTCCTTTCACGCTACGAATCGGGCGAACTTTTCAGCCGCGACAGTGTCAAGCTCGACAAGAATCTCATATTCAAGACTGTAGGCGGTCGTAATGTCTACGGCGGCGGAGGCATAGTGCCTGATATATTTGTGGCCAACGACACCTCGTCGGTCACATCCTATTACCTCAATGTGCTTAATGCGGGCCTTATGCAGAAATATGCCTTCAGCTATGCCGATCTCAACCGACAGCAGCTTTCAGGTGTGAAGACGGTCAGCCAGCTCCTTGCCACGCTGCCGCCCGACGATGTGCTGCTACAGTCGTTCGCCGATTATGCCGCCTCCGAAGGCATCCCGGCCCGGTGGTACTACATAAACATTTCCCGACCGCTTCTTGTTAACCAACTGAAAGCCCTTATAGCACGCGATATTCTTGGCGTGTCGGCTTTCTATGAAATAACTAACCGGCGTGATCCTGTGGTCAGCGAAGCTCTCCGGCAACTTGATTCCGGAGCCGCATCCATTCCTGTCACGGCTCACCAGTAATAATGTTGATATCCATGAAAAAAGACGAGATACGCCGTCAGGTCAGAGCCCGCAAGGCCCTACTCAGCGATGAAGAGAAACATGCCAAAGCAGCCCGGGTATGGGAAGCTCTGGAACAGACTGCCGCATTCAAGATGGCCCGTAACGTGTTGCTGTATCATTCGTTGCCCGATGAATTGGCCACACACGGCTTCCTTGACCGTTGGCATTCACGCAAGTCCCTTTTTCTTCCGAGGGTCAACGGTGTGAATCTTGAAATATTGCCGTATGTGCCCGGAGCCTTGGCCGACGGCTCATTTGATATCGCCGAGCCTCAGGGCCATGATCTCGTCGAGGTCTCCGCTATGGATCTGGTCATAGTGCCGGCTGTCGCTTACGACAGGGCCGGTAACCGCGTGGGGCGTGGCAAGGGATACTACGACCGCCTGCTGTCCTCATGCTCCGCCATGAAGATAGGCATTGGCTATCATTTCCAGCTTGTGGACGAGATAGAAGCCGAGCCTCACGATGTGGGTGTGGATATGGTCATAACCGAATGCTCCTCCATAATTGTGAAAGGGAAGCGCCGATGAATCACATAAGGCCTGACTCGCGCCTGGCGCAGGCAATTATAGAGACCCCGTCGTTGATCCCAGTGATAAACCGCCTCGGGCTGGATCTCGGAGTGGGCGACTCTACCGTTGACGCCACATGTGCCGTCCATGGAATAGATCCGGATCTGTTTATAGCGGTGGTCAATACCTATCTGTCCGACAGTTTTGACCCGGCTCCTCTGCTTGCCAACGTCAAGCCTTCGGTGTTTGACTCGTATGCCAAGGCAACCGACAGTTACTATTACCACAGGTGTCTTCCCAACATAGAGCGGCATCTTCATGCCCTTCTCGGTGCGTCCGATCCCGGGAGCAGCCTTGAAATGATGAGCCGGTTGTTCTCTGAGCTCAAGAAACTGCTTTCCGCACGGGTGGAGGAGGGTAGCGCCCGCTGTCCTGATACAGCCGTGATAGACATGCTCAGCGACCTTCGCAATCTGATGATCGTTCACCTCCGCGGGCGCTTTGACCGCAATCTCATCTATGCCGTGGTAGTGGCCATAGTGTCGTTGGAAAACGATATGCGCCGTAACCTGAGAATAATGCGGGCACGCCAATGAGGACTCTCCGCAAAGTGCTCATAGCCGACTCCGACAGGATCCGGGCCCTCGGCCTCGGAATGATCCTTTCCGCACAGGAAGGCGTGGAGCCGTGTGTAGTGGCTGATCCGCGCGAGGCCGGATCCGATTATGACCTCATACTTACCGATCCCGTCACGTTCATGGCCTGTCCTGATTATTTCATGCCTCGGCGCAACCGGGTGGTGGTGATGGTCAGGGGCGATATGCCCTGCGGCGGCATGCGTACCCTTGATGTTACTGGCATTCACGGCGACGTGGAGGATATGCTTCTGCGGCTGGTCACCGACGAAAGTGCCGGTGATGATCCTGCCGCGGCAAGTGAGAATCTCTCGCCGCGTGAGATCGATGTGCTGCGGCTGTTGAGCCGGGGATGTATAAACAAAGAGATTGCCGACAGGCTCAATATAAGCCTGAACACAGTGCTGTCACACCGCAAGAATATCTCGGCCAAACTCGGCATCAAGACCTCTCCGGCCCTTGCAGTCTATGCCATGATGAACGGGTATATCTGACCCGGCCTTATTTAAGGAACTTGGGCGAGAGGTTGAACAGCCCCAGCGATATGCCGCAGTTCCAGTTGCGTGCCGGATAAGAGAAATAGTTTCCGTAGACTGACACATTGGCAAAAGGAAGCTTGAGCACTACCGCACATTCTCCGAAGAATTGTGGCGACGACAGAATGTTGCCTAATCTCACGCCTCCGTTGTCATTCTTCATTATCTTGCGCCACGGCACAAAGCCGTTGAGGGTGGTGCGGATCTGCAATGTATTCGACAGTTTGACCACAGGCACCAGCCCTGCCGCACCCCATGCGTTGGCATGAAACGCCGGATTGAAGGCGTCGTAACATGAGGGGGTGGGGGTATATCCCTGCGCGGCTACTATTGTGGCGTCGTAAGTGGGAAGCACACCGCGGTTAGATAGCATTACGTCCCCCTCTATGCCTATGGAGAATTTGCGTGAAGTGGAAAAGTAGTTGCGACTCGTGAGATGTGCCGATACCCATCCGGTGCGGTGTGAACTGTTGTCCAACCCCTTGCCTCGCAACCGGTAACTGCCTCCTATAGCCGACAGGTTCACGCTGTAGGAGGCTCCCTGGGTGGGATATCCGTTATGGTCGATAGTCGAAAACCTCCATTCGGCCTCGGCTTTGCCGAGATTGAATATTGTGCGGGCCCGGGTGGCGTCGCCCGACGGTGAAGTGAGGCTGCTGTCATAGAACCGGTCCGTGAGATGTCCTGCCCCTATGCCTGCCTTGAAATAGGACCGCCGGGAGGTCGCCACTGACCAGTCGGCAGAACCGAACACTTCGGATTTTACCACGAACGACGGCATGCGGTCCTCGAAAAACAGTATCTCGTTTTCAAAATACCTCTGCCGCGTAGCCACTATGTCGAAATTCAGCAGCGACGGCCTGGCCCATCCCACATTGACACTGCCGTGAAACTGTCCCGACAGATAGCTCTGGCCTATCCAGCCGTTCAGCGCAAGGTCAAGCGAGTGGAAACTAAGTGTGTTGTAGCCGCCTGAAAGGAATATCATGGAGGAGGTTGACGAAGTGAGGTAGCCGCCGAACTTCACTTTGAAATTGTCCTTGACAGTGGCTTTGAGGTCAAGTGTGTAGAGCCCGTTAGCGTCATTGAACACTGCGTGGGGTACCAGATTGCCTATCTTGCCTGATGTTATGCTGCGGTAATAGGCGTCGCGGGCACGGGCTATACCGAAAGTGTCGGGCCGGTTGTAAGTGAATGTGCGCCGTATAAGTTCATCCTGCTTGGCTGTTGCGCCGTTCACGCTTACGGAGTCGAATCTCACATACGGGGTCATGGCCTTGAACGATTCACGCTTTATCCTCATTGCTGTGGCTGGCACACGGGTATGCACACGGCTTTTGATGGAGTCCATCATGGCCATGGCGTGGTCATAGCCGATCTTGTAGATCTGCTTTGCCTTGTCGAAATCCAGCAGCCCGAATTCTTCCAGATCCAGTTTGAGTCTGATACCTTCATCAGCAGGCAGCTCATAATCGCTTTTCTGCATGATCATTACTTCAAGCTGGCTCATGAGGTCGTTGGCCGTAGGTTTTGAATTAGGGCCTGAAACATCAACGCCTATCATTATTGCCGGCGCGAAATCCTCACGCATCACATCCACCGGGAAATTGTCGTATATGCCCCCGTCGAACATCAGGTGTCCGTCAACTTCTATCGGGTGAAACACTAACGGGAAACTCATCGATGCACGTATGGCATCGCCCAGATCGCCTGAGTCAAACACCACCTTGTGTTTGGCGTATACGTCGGAAGCCACGCAGCGGAACGGCACCATAAGCCGGTTGAAATCGCCACGGCACTGGCCCGTGTAGCCGGCAAAAAGATCCATGAATGCGAAATTCATGGGCAGCGGGTTGATAAGCGATGTAGGCAGCAGTGTGTTCACCGCAAGTGAATCCTTATCGCCGAGCGACAGGTTTATAAGCGCCGGCGACGATTGCGGTTCAAGGATATAATAGGTGAGTTTCTCGTCAATCTTGCCCGTGGACCAGTATGAGAACGACCGTGACCCTATCAGATCCATCATCTCCCCGGTGGTATAACCGCAGGCATATAGGCCGCCTACTATGGCACCCATCGAGGTGCCTGCCACATAATCCACCGGAATTCCGTTGTCCTCCAATGCCCGGATCACACCTATATGTGCGATACCTTTCGCACCTCCTCCGCTGAGCACCAGCCCTACCGACTGGTTCGCTCCGGCCCCTGTAATGGAATCGGCATATTGCTCCCCGCTGCGGGCGTATATGTGACCCGTGGCGAGGAGCATCAATGTTCCGGCAATTAATGACCGCATATCGTGGGCTTTATTTCAAGCTTATGCGCTTCATGACCACTACCGGCTTGCCGGCTGCATCAAGAAGCAACGCCTCATTGGCTGTGGGCCCTTCGCTGCATTGGGTCACTTGTTCCAATGCCTGGATGAACAGCTGTTCGTATGCTATGTTGGGGCAAGTCATGCGGGTAGTGAACAGTTTGGAGAAGGAAATGCCGTTTTCGCGGGCCATATCCATTTTCACTGTGCCGTTGAGCACATTGCAGCCAGCGTTTCCATGAAGTTTTTCTTCCGGCAGGTCGATTACGATTTTTATTCCCACGCTTTCGGGCACTTCCTGTCCGCCTATCTGGGTTACTTCCCAGGCGCCGTTGATGTAATTGATGTTGTGCTTGCGGAGAGTCATTACCAGATCACCCGACGCATCGGTCAGATACAGTATGGATTCGTTGTTTATCACCTTGATGCTGAAATGTGCGGCTTTGGCGAGTGCCTGGCTGAATGTAAGTTCGAACGGAGCGTCGGGACATGCTTTAAGAGTGGAAAGAAATTCGCCGGCAGGGGTAATGGTAGCTTTGTCCGACAACTGGAACGCTCCGTTGAGAATGTTGCATCCGGTGTTTCCGCAGAAGTCGATTATATCCTTGGAGGTGTTTTCCTCGTTGTTGAAAAACGACAGAGAAAGTTGGCTGGCGCTCTCCACAGGAGTGCCGTCAACATTTGTAACTATCCATTCCCCTTTGAGCTCCTGTTTGGCCTTGGCCACAGTCATTTTTTCGGGAACGGTGACTGCTGACTGCTGGTTGTTGTTGACGGTCAGACCTTTGTTTGCGTTGCAAGCTCCCAATGCCAGTGTAAGAGCTGCCATTGACATAAGTTTCAATGAAGTGTGCATAGAATCAATATTAGTTGGACGTGAATGTTTGTTTTATATATAATGACTGAGGGTCTAATTTTGTTTAGACCTGCAAAAATACTAAATTCCTCATATTTTTTATCTGAGATTTGCTTGTTGGAGAATATAATTGAACGAATAAGCACGGTCAACGAGGGTATGCGGAATTATGATATAATGCCACGGTTTACCGCATGTTTGAGCTGTAAATTCGGTAACTCTTCGGCAGAACTCGCTGGCAGTTTTGGCCTTGGCTTGCACGTCCGGATCGTCAACATCTTTTTCGGCTTTGGTTTCGCACATATATATCGCATAAGCGGTTTCCACAATGAAGTCAGGCTCGTATTTCTTCGCACCGCTCGACCAGTATATATTGAACTGATTGGGAACAGGGCGAATCCATTTGAGGACTTCATCATTTGTTTCAAGAATAAATGAGAAATCAAGTTCGGTAGAACTGTCAAAACGATATTTAGTATAATAAGACTTCTTAAAGCCTACATACACAAATTTTATAACCGCAGATTTTTGTTTCGGAACAGGTTCGTGAAAATCCAATGTCCCCCAATTATTTACAACAATTGGTTGATCGAGGATTTTTGAGAACGGAATAACTTTGTTGATTTTGAACTCTCCTGGAATAATGCGGTAGTGTGCTTTCATCTGTTTGTATATGCTGTCGGCAATACTCTGTTTGAATGCGTGGACGCGCTCGTTTAAATCATCGTCAGAGATGCCGGGCGCATTATTGCGTATTGCTTGGACTGCTTGGCCGACAAGTTTATAAAGCAAGTCGGAAATCTCGTCATAATCTACATCATCGAAGTCGATTAGTGAAGTAATGATCTGTTCAACAGCAGGTCGTTTTGAACTGCCTGATTTACCTGCGATAACTTCAAAGTCTGTATAGTCATGCAACCCTTGACAATTCTTTGATACCAATAGATTTTCCGTCACTTCCCCATTTGCAATCTTTTAGCGCTTCTACAAAATCATTTTTGGATTTTAGCTCAGGAACTAACTGAAAAGCAAATTTAATGGCTTGAAGTAGTGTGTCGTAACATGAATTATATCCTAAAAAAGCATCTTGAATATTAAAATATTGAAGAGTTTCATCGGAATCTGAGATAATACCGTCGTTAGAGACTGCTTTATTTTTGTATTTCCAAGCTTTTATATGGCAATATGAAGCTTTGTCAAATTGAAAACAAAAACAAATAAATCGAGTAAGAGCCGCCATTAACACAATGTCTCCATTAGCACCACAATTGTAAAATTTGTTCTTGACTATTATTTCAAGTAATTTTGAACTTCTATGTATATTATTTGTGTTGAACTTCATATTTTAAATGGTTATAGTCACCCTACATACAAAGATACGGAGAATTTCTGACGTGGCAATCGCATATGATGAAAAAATAGATAGTTATATGTATGACTGTCCGGTAAAAGCAGTAAATTTGCTGTCATGAAAAGTCAGGTGGCGAGATTGTTTACTACTTTTTTTAAGATAGGGCTGTTCACGTTCGGTGGAGGATGGGCCATGATTTCGATTATAGAGAAGGAGATTGTGGACCGTAACTCGTGGATAGACCGGGAGGAGTTTCTTGATCTTCTTGCTGTGGCCCAGTCGTTGCCGGGTATTCTTGCTGTGAATATATCGGTGGCTGTAGGTGACAAGATAAGCGGCCTGCGGGGTAGTGTCGTGGCTGCTTTGGGCACTATATTGCCGTCGTTTCTTATAATTCTTGCCATAGCGGTGTTCCTGACTCCGGAGGCTATAAATTCGAACCCGCTGCTTACGGCTATATTCTCGGGGATACGTCCGGCTGTGGTGGCGCTGATTGTGGCGCCTGTGATAAGTGCGGCGCGTGCCGCACGGCTCAATCTTGTGTCGGTGTGGATCCCGGTGGCCGTGGCGCTGCTGATATGGTCAAAATGGCCTGTTGTGTCTAATCCCATACTCTATATAGTGCTTGGCGGATTAGGCGGTTATATATGGTTCACGCATAAAAAGCTAAGGGAAATATGATATATCTGAAACTTATATGGGCGTATCTCAAGATAGGGCTGTTCGGGTTCGGCGGCGGTTATGCCATGCTGGCTCTTATAGAACGTGAGATTGTGGGGCCGGGGTGGATTTCGGAGAAGATGTTTACCGACATTGTGGCCATATCGCAGATGACTCCCGGCCCGATAGGGATAAATTCGGCCACATATATAGGTTATGTGGTGCCTACGTCGACGGGCGGCGGTTTTTCGGCATGGTGGTGGGGTGTGCTCGGCTCGGTGGTGTGCACTCTTGTTGTGGTGGTGCCGTCGTTTTTCCTTGTGCTGTATACGAGCCATTTTATCCGGCGCCATAAGGAGTCGGCCATCATAAAAGGGGTGTTCACTGGGTTGCGTCCCGTGGTGGTGGGGCTTATAGCTTCCGCGGCGATGCTGCTTATGAATGCCCAGAATTTCGGCCGCGACACCATTGAGGTGGTGAAAAGTGTAAGCATTTGTGCGGGCGCTTTTGTGTTGGTCTATTTTTTTAAGATGCATCCTATTTTTGTGATTATCGCTGCCGGACTTGCCGGATGGATATTGTTTTAGATTATACAGCTTACAATGGATTATAAGGAGACTCTTGATTACCTCTATACCCGCCTGCCTATGTTCCAGAGGCAGGGTGCGCCGGCTTACAAACCGGGATTAGACACCACGAAGGCTCTTGACAAGGCTTTCGGACATCCTCACCGGAATTATCCGTGCATACATGTGGGTGGAACCAACGGCAAAGGGAGCACGGCCCACACTATAGCGTCAGTGCTCCAGTCCCAAGGTTACCGCACAGGGCTGTACACATCGCCGCATCTTGTGGATTTCCGAGAGCGCATGAGGGTTGACGGGCGGATGATCGACCGTGAGGCCGTGGTGGATTTCGTGTCACGTTACCGGGCTATGGCGATGGATGTGGCCCCGTCGTTTTTCGAGCTTACCATGATGATGGCTTTCGAGTTCTTTGCTGAGGAGAAGGTGGATATTGCCGTGATAGAGGTGGGACTCGGCGGCTTGCTCGACAGCACGAATATAATAACCCCGATGCTGAGTGTGATCACCAATATATCGCTTGACCACACTGCTTTTCTCGGCCACACCCGGCGAGAGATAGCGGAGCAGAAGGCGGGCATAATAAAACCGGGTGTGCCGGTGGTGATAGGGGAGGCGGATGATGAGATCCGGCCTGTTTTCGAGAAAGCCGCTGTCGAGGCAGGCGCCCCGATACGTTTTGCCGACGAAGAGCGGCCTTATGCCGTGGCGGTCCCTATCGAGGGTTTCGGCGGATTCAGGTATGAGGGTACATGTTTTGGCGATATAACCGGGGAACTTGCCGGGGATTGCCAGCCGCGCAACATGGCCACTGTGCTTACCGCGCTTGATGAACTGCGGAAGCTCGGATTTAGGATCGACAACTCCAGTGTGGCCAAGGGAGTGGGTTCAGTAACATCTTCGACCGGGCTGTCGGGGAGGTGGATGGTTGTGAACCGTGAACCGCTCACAGTATGTGACACCGGCCACAACACGGGCGGCTGGGAGTATATCTCGCGCAGGCTTTCGGATTTCAAGGGCAGCCTCCATATGGTGATCGGGTTTGTAAACGACAAGGATGTGGCGTCGATCCTCGCCATGATGCCGCGGGGGGCCTGCTATTATTTCACACAGGCCTCTGTGCCGAGGGCCATGGATGCGGCGCAGGTAATGGACGAAGCCCGAAAGGCAGGACTTGACGGAGTGAGCTTCGAAACTGTGGAGGAGGCTTATAATGCCGCTGTGGCAGCCGCATTGCCGGAGGATATGATATTTGTGGGAGGAAGCACGTTTGTTGTGGCTGATTTCCTTGCCCGCTGTAAATGATCCTGCTGTTATGAGACGGGCCGCGCTGAATTTGCTGTTGTTTGTGACATTGATCCTCGGGGGATGCACTGGTCACGGTTCAGGGCGCGGTGTGCTGTATTCCTCGCCTCAGTTCACGCTGTTCACCGACAGCCTTGTGGAAGGGAACACTATTGTACGTGCGGCGTCGCCGTGGGAGATGAGCAGCAATTACACGGTGCCCTACCGACCGATCTCGTCGCTGATCCGCTTCAGATTATCGGTCAACGAGCGTGACAATGAACTGCCTGAGGGATGCTGGCATTATATGTTGCTGAATGACTCTGTGTCGGTGTCGGAGGCTGTGCCTTTCGGCCGGAGCGACAATATCCCCGCTTCCGCTATAATGAGCGACACATTGCCACGGAATTATATATGGCGTTTGCGGGTGGATATGCGCGGCCCTTTGCGTGATATAGGCCGTAAGGGGTATTTCACCACTCCGGCAGGCGACACTATTTACAGCGGATCGTTCAACAGCCTGTGGGTCACGCTGCCTTTGAGGGGCAGCAGTCCGGTAAGGCTGAGGAATGCCGGCGACAGTGTATTTGAGGCTGTCATTCCCCTGTCGCCGGCTCCGGAGGTGACGCGGCAGCTTGTGTGGCATAAGGATTCGCTTCCCGGTGGCTATCCGTCGGTAAGATCGTCGTCGCAGCTTACGGATGCGGTGGTCAATATGTCGCTTTGTGACATTGCCGAAATGATAAAGACAGAGGATGTTGAAACGGAACCGGCATGTATGGCTGTGATTCTGGCTCTGGCCGTAGTGGATCCCGAAGGGTCAATGGAGGTGTTGCGGTCGATGGTCGAGGATGGCGAGGTGAGACGTCAGCCGGGCATAGGCGGCGGATGGCCGGTTGTAAATTCGGAGGTGATATGGGGCGCGGCGGCATGGGCTGTGTTTGAGGTGACAGGTGACAGGGCATGGTTAGGGGAGGCTTTTGACGTGTTGGTGTCAACCCTTGAACGCAATTATGCCGCGGCTTTCGTGAGCCGGGAGTCCCTGATATGCGGCACGGTGCAGAACTATACCTCCACCTATCCGCAATGGATGGATGCTTCGGGGATATACGGGTCGTACTCACTGCTCAACAATATCTATTATATCCGGGCTTTTGACGTGTTGGCGGACATGGGGGCGTTGTCAGGCAGGGATGCTTCGTTGTGGCGAAAGCGGGCCGCGGCACTCCGTGAGGCTGTCAATTTCCGTTTCTGGCTTCCGTCGGAGGGATTCTATTCCCGTATGATCTACGGCTCGCCTTACGGTGTGATGATGCAGGGCACCGACAATGTGGCACAGGCATTGGCTTCGCTATGGCATATCTCAGTGCCTGAAATGTCCGTGAGCATTATGGATCATGCCCCGCTTACACCTTACGGGCCGGCCACAGTTACTCCCCAGGTTTCGGAAACGGCATGCTATCCGTTTAATTCCGTAAGTCCGGAGACGAATCTTCTGTGGTATCTCATGGCTTGCAGGGCCGGCAATATGGCTATGGCGGGATATACGGCAGCCGCTCAGCTGCGTATGGCTGCCTTGGCGGTATCCAACCGCGGGGTGTGTGATGCGTCCTCGGGTGTGATAGATATCACCGCCGACAATCCTATGCGGCGCCTGACGGGGGCGGCTGCGAATGTGGCCCTGGTGCTAAAAGGGTATGCGGGCATGAAGTTCGGGCCCGAGGGAATGGAATTTTCGCCGTGCCGTCCGTTTGCCAACGATGAGAATCTGTGTATAGAAGGGATACGTTACCGGAATGCGGACCTCACAGTAAATATAACCGGCAGCGGAAGGCATGTGGCGGCTTTCAGCATTGACGGAGTGCCGTCGGGGCGCCATTTGTTTCCGGCGGGACTCGGAGGACGGCATACGGTGGATATCACTCTTACCCATACTCCGGGAGAGAGGCGTCAGATGACACGTTTTTCGCCTGTGTCACTGATGCTGCCCACACCTCAGCTGTCGGCTACCGGAGACAGTTACAGGGTGTCAGGTGCCGGCAAGCTTACGGATGGCGATATACTTACGTTTGTGGACGGTTCGCTGTATGATGAACATACGCTGGAGGAGTTTTCGCTTTCCCCGCCGATAGGGCTGCGTGCTGTGACTGTGTCGGCCTCCAACCGTGCGGGAGCGGTGAGTTATGCGGCGCAGCCTGTGCTGTCGTGGGGACGCGGATCGGAAATTGTGATAGCCGCGGACTCCCTTGCAGTGCCGGGCACCAAGCTGATAGAGGATGAGAAGACGGCCTCGGCATTTGTGGAAACTACAGGGTCACGCCGCAAAAGAATGAGGTTCAGTGTCATGGCGCGGGCCGGGCGTTATGTTCTGTCGGTGCTTTATGCCAACGGTTACGGACCGGTGTCGGACGGTTCGATGTGTGCCGTGCGTTCGCTGTATGTAAACGGGGCAAGAGCCGGATTGGTTGTAATGCCGGCATTGGGTCCGGGGGAGTGGCGGCGCACTTCATGGAGCAGCCCGGTATGGATAGACCTTCATGAGGGCGACAATATGCTTTCGGTCGAATATGATGACCCGTTGTGCCGTAATGCCGACGGAAGGCTTAACACCGCCCTTATCCGTTGTATAAGGATTGTACGCAGTAACAGTTATTAAATTTAATACATTATGAAAAGAATTATTTATCTTACATTAGCACTCATGATTACGTCATTATCTCTTTCCGGAGCCCGCAAGGCTCCTATGGTGACGAAGGTTGAACCGCCATGCTGGTGGTCAGGTATGCGTCAGGACACTCTTCAGCTGATGGTCTACGGCCCCGGCATTGCAAAGGCCGAGGTGGAGGTGGATTATCCCGGTGTGAAGATCGCTGATATATACCGCCCGGCGTCGGAAAACCATCTGTTTGTTTATCTCAATGTGGGCGATGACGCCAAACCGGGAGAGATACCGGTAACCTTTAAGGAGGGGAAGCGCCGCCATACGCTCAAGTATCCTTTATTGGCGAGAAACCTCGATCCCGACACGTTCGGCGGCTTTGACGCTTCGGATGTGCTTTACCTGATAATGCCTGACCGGTTTGCCCGAGGCAATAACGAGCCGACCCGCGGGAAAGGGATGAAGCATGAGGTGGCTCCTGACCGCACCGACCACAACGGACGCCACGGAGGTGACATAGCCGGCATGAAGCAACATCTCGACTATATCGACTCGCTCGGCGTTACGGCCATCTGGGTGAATCCGGTGCTTGAGAACGATATGCCTGGCGGATCGTATCACGGTTATGCCACTACCGATTATTATAATATTGATCCGAGATTCGGCACCAATGAGGAATGGAAAGATTTTGTGGCCTCAGCCCATGGCCGCGGCCTCAAGGTGGTGATGGACATGATTTTCAACCACTGCGGAGTGGCGCATCCCTGGATGGAAGATATTCCGGACAGTGACTGGATCAATAATCCTGGGGGTGATGTGATGACCAATTTCCGTCTTTCCACAGTGTATGACCCGTATGTAAGCGATTATGATTATGAACGGACGGTGCACGGATGGTTCGTGCCCGCAATGCCTGACCTGAACCAGCGCAATCCGCATCTCATGAAGTATCTTATCCAGAATTCCATATGGTGGATAGAGAACTCGGGTATCGACGGCATAAGGATGGATACGCACCCGTATGCCGATCTTGACGGCATGGCCGAATGGATCAGGGCTGTGGAGCGTGAATATCCCCGGTTCAATATAGTAGGCGAATGCTGGTATGACAATGAGGGCGGTGAAGCATTCTGGCAGAAGAATTCCATAACCAACCGTAAAACCAATCCCGAGCTGCCCACGGTTATGGATTTTGTGCTTTCAGTCAAGGCCCGCGACTCGTTTTCCGGCCAGACTACCCCTTGGTCTGGGCTGAATGCCATATATGACCATCTTGCCCTTGACTATCTTTTCCCCGATCCGTCGAAGATACTTACTTTCCTTGACAACCACGATACCGACCGTTTCCTCTTGGAGCTTCCCAAGGATCTCGGCTGGTGGAAGCAGGCTATGGCGTTTCTGCTGACATCGCGCGGCATACCCCAGATATATTACGGCACAGAACTTCTGATGAACGGATCGAAGGAGGGGAGCGACGGATATGTGCGCCGTGATTTTCCCGGCGGATTCGAGGGCGACACCATCAATGCCTTTACCCGCGAAGGCCTGACTCCCATGCAGATCGAGGCTATGGATTTCCTTACAAAAGTGCTCAACTGGCGCCGTGGCAACAAGGCTGTGACCGAGGGCTCGCTCAAACATTTCATGCCGGTGAACGGTTTGTATGTATATGAGCGCAAGGCCGGCAACGACAGGGTTGTGGTAATGATGAACGGCAATGATGAACCCATCACGGTGTCTATGGCCAATGTGGCGGAGATAGTTCCAGCCTCAACGGTTATGACCGACATGCTTACAGGCAGCAAGGTGACCATCACACCCGAAATGACCTTTCCGGCCCGTGCCCTTCTGATTTTAGAAAACAAATAGGAATATGAAAATTTCAAGACTTACGTTTGCGGTTATTCTGCTTGCCCTGATGGCTGCGCTGTCGGCCTGCAAGCCATCGGAAAAGAACTACCGTCAGGCTTATGAGCGCACGCTTGAGGGCAGAGGCGAGGGTGATTATCTGGACTCCACGATCTACAATAAGTTCAGGGCCCAGGGGCGTCCGGCTTTCGTCACGGTAGGCTCCGATACGCTGCACTACAGGATAGAGCGGATCGGTTATACGAAAGGGGAGGGGGCCACACCGGCCACCGCTGCCCGCTATCAACTTGTCGTGGGACAGTTCAAGCAGATATTCAATGCCCGCGAAATGCGTAAGCGTATGATTGAAGGAGGATATAAGAATGCTTTTATTATTCAGACCGGCGAGCCGCTGTATTATGTGGCGGCCCTTTCGGAGCCTAATGCGGCCGATGCGCTTAAAGCGCTTGACACTCTGCGCACACGGAGGGATCTCGGTGTGAGGGATCCTTTTCCCTGGGTTCTGGTGCCGACGTACCTGAATAAATGATGCGGTTAGCTTTGGTTTTGATTCTTTAACATAAATTTATATTTAGGTGCATCATAAATCACTAAATTTGTGATGAATCATAAAACAGGCTATAAGCTGATTTAGCTTCACAAAAACATCCTTTTTTCAAATATATATGTTTTTATAGATTGTAGATAATAGTCGGGCTGCCTCGTGAGAAGCAGCCCGTTTAATTGAAATCCGGTATGGGCGATATGGTCATATATGATGTGTTCGATATTTCCTTGATAAGGGAATATCTGATACAAAACGGCGAAGCTGTCAGGTTCCGCCGCGGTGAATGCTTCTATTCGCGGGGAGACGTGGCGAGGAATATAGCTGTGTTGAAGGAAGGGGCATTTTCATTCTCACAATATGATTACAAGGGCCGGGAACAGATTCTGTCGATGGCTTTTCCCGGAGAGCTTATCGGGGCGTACATAGCTTCGCAGCCAGGGCAGCGTTCAATGTTTGATGTCAGGGCGCTTTGTCACTCGACGGCTTATTGTGCTTCATTGAATGAATGCCGGGAATATATGGACTCGTGCCTGCCTGAGGGGTACAGGCGCCATTTTGCCGAAGCCATAGCCTACGGATTTCTGGTACGGGCAGTCTCATTCAGGTGTGATTCGCCTGAACAGCGCTATTATGAGCTTTTACGGCGCGAACCGCACATACACACTATGATGACAAATACGGTTATCGCTTCATATCTCGGCATATCGCGTGAGGCGTTTGCCCGGCTAAGAGCCAAAAATAATAATATATAGGAATATATGGATAAAAGTGTGATTGAGATCACGCTTTTTGTTGCATCTGCTGGTTATATTTGCAAAAAATCAAATTTGTAGATATGCTATGCGCCCTGGAATTGTAATTTTTGCTTTATGCTGTGTGTATTTGTCAGGACTCTGCGCACCTCCGCAGGACAATATTTTCGTGACCTCCGGCACGGAGGAGTATAAGATAACACGTGGCAAGAATGGCCCGGTGATAAAAAATTCGTCGAAGGAGGTGTATGAAGCCCTGCGACATGGTGAGAAACTTCATAAATTCATATATTACAACGACATAATAAAGCTTGACGAGGTGTCGGAACGTAATGCCCTGTACAAGAATGCCAATTCACCCACGGTGTTTCATGACGACAGCAAGTTTTGTTATTTCGATATAGAGCTGCCTTATAAAGGTAAGAAAGCAAAGGTGGAATATAAACGGACGTTTCTTGACCCGGCCTATTTTGCCAAGGTACCGTTGGCGGGTGATTATCCAGTCAAGTCCAAGACGGTGGTTTTCAAGATTCCGGAATGGATGTCTTCGCTTACGCTTACCGATTGTAATTTCCCGCAGGGTTGCATAACCAGGGATGACACTACGGACAAAAACGGCACGCGAATTGTCACCTATACCATTACGGACCTGCCGGCTGTGAAGGATGAGGTGCGGTCGCCGGGTGTGTTGCGGGCGTTGCCCTATATACTGATAGGGGGATATTTCACGGATGTGGATTCACTGTACGGTTACCACCGTCCGCTGCTTGAAACGGATACGTCGGTTCCCGGTATCGATGAACTTACGGATGAGATATGCTCAGGGGCGGTTTCGAGGAGAGACAGTATAGACGCCATATTCAGGTATGTGCAGAAAACCGTGCGCTATGTGGCATATGAAGCGGGAGAAGCCGGATACAGGCCTGACCGTCCGGCCGAGGTGTTGCGCAAGAAATTCGGAGACTGCAAGGGAATGGCTCTGCTTGTCGCCACATTATTGCGCCATATCGGCGTACAGGCTTATACGGCAGCAATAGGAACCCGCGATATTCCTTTTGATATCAGCGCGTCGCCATCGTTGGCCGCTACTGACCACATGATATGTATGGTGCCGCAAGGTGGGGATACTTTATGGTTGGATGCTACTAACGAGTATATACCGTCGAACCATGTTCCATATGCCATACAGGGAAAGGAAGCTATGGTGTTTAAGGATGACGGCTATGAACTGTGCCGATTGCCGATGTTGCCGCCTAAGGCGTCGACTGATTCGCTCGCATATGCCTACAGCTTCAGGGACGGCGCTCTGGCGGGACAGGTTACGCGCAGGCTGACGGGCGATTTCGAGGAATTTATAATGGATGAGATCCACTCTGTGCCCAAGCATCTGCAACAGGAGGCTGTTTCAAGATCTCTTGTTCCGGCGTCAAGGGCTTCGGTTGACACCGAAAGGCTGAATGTGAGGTTCGCACCGGACGGAAGCGCTTTTATTGAGGCTCCCATAATAAATAATGTGGCTGTGACCGAAAGCGAGGGGCATGTGTATCTGGATCTGAACACTATTTCTGATCCGCTTGCCGAGAAGGTGGATACCGATCACAGAACAAACGACTATATGTTGCCGCTCCGCGGATGTGTGGTGCGCAGTGCCTCGGTGGAGATTCCCGCAGGCTATAAGGTAACTTACATTCCGGAGAATTATACCGGGGAATGTGATTTTGCCCGGTTTACATGTGAATTTTCAAGGAAAGGGAACACTGTGTGCATGGCCAAGAGCATGGAGATAACGAATCCGGAAATGCCATTGGAGGATATACCGCAGTGGAACCGGATGCTTGGAGAATGGAACGACGCCTGCAACTCGCAGATAGAGCTTGTAAAACTATGAATATAACATAAAACAGATTAAATCCGATATGAAAAAATTGATTCTCGCGGTGTTGGCCGTGGTTATAGGTGTACTTCAGCAGAAGGCTGACGAAACGGAAAAGTACCGTAAGTTCGCCGAGAAAGTTAAGGCGGAGGTCTACGGTATGGATCTTCCGGCGTTTGAAGTGAGGGATATCCCGGAGAAGTATAAGAATGAATCGGCTGTGATGATAGCTGTGTATCATGACATAAATGCCCGTAAGAAAACCGGCTTCGGGCTGATGCCCGGTTCTTTTCTGGCATTTTCGCGTAAGGCCCGTATAGAGGGTAGTATTCTGGAGCGGATGCTTATACATGTGGCTGACAAGGCTGCCATAGAAAAGTATTCGGAGTTTGATTTTGCCACCAAGTCAAAACAGAAATTCTACGACGGCTATGAAAAAAATTCACAGGTGATGGGGGTGAGGGTGATAAAGCCCGATGGCCGGATTGTGGATGTGAACACTGACGACTACATAGAGGTGACCGAGGGCAAGAAAGGGGATAAGCAGCGCCGTAAGCTTGCCATTCCGGGGCTTGAGGCCGGCGATAATATAGATGTGTTTTTCTACACCGAGACAAAGCTACAGAACCGCCATCTTGACCCTATGGAATTTTATCTGAAAGATGACTATCCGATTCTGAACTATTCAATCCATTGTGTGGTGGATGATAACCTCACAACGCAGTACCGCACGCTCAACGGAGCCCCTGATTTCAAAATAAGCCGCGATGAGGATAAAAATTATGTGCTTGACCTCGTGGCCGAGGATATTTCGGGCAAGGAACCGCGGTTGTGGTATAATCCGGTGCAGCAGTCGCCTCTGATAAAGATGAGCATTTTCAACCGCCGTTCGGATCAATACACTCCTCCGAGTGCCCGTAAGGACGGAGTGCAGTCAAATCCTGATGTGAGGCTGATCAAAGAGGACCGCTGGGACAGCCCGTTCATGGGAATGAAAAACGAGGGGGACTGGTTTGTGACCAAGAATGGCCTGGAAAAAGGGGGTGATATAATCAAGGGGCTTGAAAAGCTATACAAGGAGGGTAAATACTCTGTGACGGATCTTACGGACTATTATTATAACCTCGGGATTTATATCAGTCTCGGAAATAACTGGGATCCTTCGGAGCAAGGGCTTCAGGAGATGTGGAAATTCATGGACAAGCGCAAGATCAGATTGGAGCGCGGTATGTCGACCTCGGAGGAATATCAGCCGCTCGATTCGCTGATATACAACTACAACGCCCTTTGGTATGTGCATCCGGAAGGGACTGACCGCTATTATGTGCCCTGGGAGGGTGTGTTTGCTCCAAATGAGATCCCTCCGCTCGTGCAGTGGCGCAAGGCACAGGCGTGGCGACCGCATAAGGAACGTAAAAAACACCCTGAAGCTGATTCGGTGTATTTCCGCCTTCCTGGAAGTGTGGCGGCCGATAACCGCAGTGTGTCGTCGGTAAGCGCACGCATAGACGGCAACATGCTTGATATAAAGCGCACTGAGTCGAACACTGGCACTACAAAATTTCACGCACAGTCAATCCTTACTTATGAGGACATACTCAACGGCTACAAGGATTTCCTGAACCGTGACGGCCTTAAGGTAAATTACAAGTTCAACAAGAAACGGATGGCTGAACTGGAGGAGCTGTTTGCTGACGCACGCCGTAAGCAGATTGAGAAATTCAAGGATGAGGTCAAGGACTATCATGGCAAGGCGCCTGCATCGTTTGGAGAGGGAAGAATAATCAATATCGGCATAGATCCCGCCAAGCCCGACCTTACATATGAGGTTTCATATACTATGGACGGATTGGTGAAGCGAGCCGGGCGAAATATGGTGTTGTCGGTAGGGAAACTGCTGAATGACCAGATACAGCTGCTGGAGACTGACAGGGTACGTCAGGACGATGTGTACATGCGCTCGCCACGGGAGTACAATACGGTTATAAGCGTGGAACTTCCGGCCGGTTACCGTGTGAGCCCCAAAACCCTTGCGGCGCTAAATGAATCCGTGGGTAATGACGCGGGACTTTTCCGTGTCACTGCCCGGGAGGATGCCGGAGTTCTGAAAGTGGACATACTCAAACGATATAACCATAAGATACTTCCTGCCGCCCAATGGCCGGAACTTATGAAGGTTCTGGATGCTGCCAAGGCCTGGGAATCGAAGACTGTGCTACTTGAGAAATAAATAATATGCCTCAAATGGCGGGAAACCGCAGGGCATAGGAAGTTGTTACTTATAGGTACTCTGTTAACCTATAAGTAACAACTTCAGTATATGGCACAGAATGATTCATCACATCAGTCGTCACTGAAACGGCTGACTCTGACCGGACTTATAGTGACGATGGGCATTGTGTTCGGTGACATAGGCACGTCGCCCTTGTATGTAATGAAAGCCATAACGGGTGTGAACCCGCATTTTGACGAGGATTATATAGCAGGTGCCGTTTCGTGTGTGATATGGACTCTAACGCTGCAAACCACGGTGAAGTATGTGCTTCTGGCCTTGCGTGCCGACAACCGTGGCGAGGGTGGTATTCTCGCTCTGTTTGCATTGTTGCGCAAGGTGCCGCGGCGGTGGCTTTATATCGTAGGTGCCATAGGGGCTGCCGCGCTTATAGCCGATGGGGTGATAACTCCGGCCATAACTGTGACGTCGGCTATAGAGGGGCTAAGGATTGTGGCTCCGGAAGTTCCGGTAATCCCGATTGTGGTGGCCATAATAGTGCTGATATTTCTTATGCAGCAGGCAGGCACAGGCAAGATCGGGCGTTTTTTCGGGCCGTTCATGCTTGTATGGTTCCTCGCGCTGGGGGTGGCGGGCATAACGCATATACCTGACTTCCCAGCTATATTGAAAGCTTTTAATCCGTGGTGTGCTATACGGCTTCTGATCAGTTATCCCGGATGGTTCCTGATTCTCGGGGCTGTGTTTCTCTGCACTACAGGTGCGGAGGCTCTGTATTCGGATCTGGGACATTGCGGCCGCAAAAATATCACAGTCAGCTGGATTTTTGTAAAGATAATGCTGATACTGAACTATCTCGGGCAAGGCGCATGGCTGATAGCCAATGCCGGGCAGGCGGTTCAGGGGGTGAATCCGTTTTATGCTGTGGTGCCGCAGAGTGTTATGGTAGTAGCTGTGGTAATGGCCACGGGAGCTGCCATTATAGCGAGTCAGGCATTGCTTAGCGGCTCATTCACGATTTTTTCAGAGGCTGTGAATCTTGATTTTTGGCCAAAGCTCAAGATCAAATATCCGTCGGCAGAGAAAGGACAGCTATATATTCCGGCCATTAACTGGGCTCTTCTTGCCGGTTGCCTTGTCACGGTGATTCTGTTTCGTGATTCCGCCCATATGGAAGCCGCGTATGGGCTTGCCATAACGGTGACTATGCTCATGACTACCGTGCTGCTGACTTTCTGGCTCAGAAGTTGCGGAACAGGGCGTTTTCTATGCGCATTGTTTCTCGTGTTCTTTGCCACTACGGAGGGGCTGTTTTTTGTTGCCAATCTGTTCAAATTCACTCATGGCGGGTGGTTCAGTATGCTTATAGCGGGTGTTGTAGCGGCGGTTATGGTGATATGGCGCAATGCCACACGTGCCCGTGCCGGATTTATCGAATATCGTCAGCTGGCCGGATGTGTCAGCCTGATTTCCGGAATAAAGGAGGATAGTTCAATTCCCAAGTATGCGTCCAACCTTGTTTATCTCAGCCGTTCGCCTGATCAGAGGCTGATAGAAACCAAACTGATATATTCCATTGTGAACAAACAGCCCAAACGTGCCGATCATTACTGGTTTGTGCACATAGAGAATGCCGATGACCCGGATACGCTCAGCTATTCGGTGGAGATTCTTGAGCCGGAGACAATATATCTGGTAAGAATGCGGTTCGGCTTCAGGGTGGAACCTAAGATAAGCGTGTATCTGCGTCAGGTGGTGGAGGATCTTGTGGCGGCGGGAGATCTTGATCTTACAAGTTCTTATCCTTCTCTGCGCAAGTATGGCATTCCTGGTGACTTCCGGTTTATAATTCTGCACCGTATCTTTTCCGTGTCGAGCAATTGTCCTGGTGGTGTGGCCATGCTGATGCGTCTCCATGCCGTTTTGAGGCGTCTCGGCATTTCGGATCAGGCGGCATTCGGGCTTGACACGAGTGTGGTTACTTATGAAACGGTGCCGCTTATCATAAATACATCGCCGGGGCGCAGGATAATCCGTGTTTCCTGAGCTCCGGCGTGATGTTGGGGTGTTGATGGCGGATCAGCGGGGAGATGTGCCTAAAAGGAATGTCAGCGGGCGGTGTACACGGGCATTCCAGGCGCGTTCCTCATGCGGCGCTCCATCGGCGGTGAGAGTGTCGAGTGTGGCGCCCATCTCATAGCCTCGTGACCTGACAAGGGCTATCATACGGCTTTGCGCGGGGCCATACAGCGAGTCGATGGTAGTGGTGCCGCGGTCAAGATAGAGGCGGTGGCTGGCCGGGTCGGGGAGTTTGGCGGCGGTGTATTTTTCCATGGCCTCGGCAAAAGCCGGATTTCCGTCGGTCACTCCTACCCAATGGGTCGAGAGGCATGCCGCGTTGCCGAACACGTCGGGATATTCGCACATGGCGTAGAGCGACATAAGTCCACCCATGCTTGAGCCCATTACGGAAGTGTGGGCGCGGTCGGGGAGTGTGCGGTATAGGGTGTCAATGCCCTGTTTGAGCGTAGTGGCAATAAACCGGGCATAGGCGTTGCCGCGTATGGGGCGGGAAGATCTTTTTGTGAAATTTGTTTTCAGAGTGTCGGATTCATCGTCAAGATAGTTGATTGCATCTTCCGGCATAAGATCGCCGATACGGGATTCAGACACACTGTGGATACCTACTATTACAGGGGCTTCTATTTTTCCCTGAGCTATGAGGGCGCCGGTAACGGAGTCCATATCCCACGACTGGTGGTTCCATGTGGTGGAGGCGTCGAAGAGGTTCTGTCCGTCGTGCATGTATATGACGGGATAACGACGGCTGTTGTCGGCTTCATATCCGTCGGGGAGCCATACGTCGACGGTTACGGTGTCGCCCAGTTCGGGAGACCACACGTAAAGGCGGTCGATCGCCCCGGATGAGGCATTTTGCAGGGCGGGCGAGTCAGCCGGTTCGGGCATGGATGATGTAGCCGCAGGTTTTCCGGAACATGAGGCCGATGAGATGAGGGCTGCTCCGGCTGTAACGACGAGAATTTGATGCAAGACAGATTTTTTCATGGTTCAAGATGTGATAATAAGATGGATAGGTGTTATTGTTTTTTATTGTCAGGCTGTTGGGGCCACGGGAATGACGGAGGATTTACGAGCAGCCGCAGCTGATGGCGGTTGAGCCTGATGCGGGCATATTCCGTGAGCCGCTGGCGCATGGAGGCGTTGAGTCCCTGCGGTGAATTGACCATAAGGAGATTTATGGTGTCGGATTGTCCGGTCAGGGTGTTGGTGGCGAAGGAATGGGTGAGGGCTATATCCTTGACGCCCGGAAATAGCACTTTGATTTCCGAGGCCATAGCCCGGCTTTCAGCCTGAATGGAGCGTTCGTTATCGACAATTCCTTTGAGCGAATCAATTTCCTGTTGCCGCCGTACAAGCTGTTGCTGCATGAGCGCGAAAAATTTATCATCCCTCATGGCTTCACTCAGGTCATCGTTACGGCTATCCATTGAAAATCCCTGCTTGATGTTGAGCTTTGTGCCTCCGAGGCCTACGGAGTCGAGCTTGTTGAGCATAGCGAGCTGCAGGGAGTCCTTGGGGAGGGCCTCGCCAATGAGGGTGACGTTGATGGTGCCTTGTCCGCGCACCATGGTTTCAGAGTGATTGAGTACCTGTGTGTTTGGGAACACCATCTCATTCTGCACGAATTCGTCGGCTTTGGCCATGAAAATGCTTGTGCGGATCATGCCGATGGTGAGGTATATGCTCAAGGCCACAGTAAGGGCCACCACCGAATAAACCAGTACCTGCACGCTCCGGTGACGCCGGGGGTTGGAGAACACCACACGCTTATATCCAAGCAGTTTTACGCCTATCCATGTGGCGAAAAGAATGAATACGGTGTTGGTGGTGAACAGATAGAGGGCGCCGAAGAAGAATTTGGCCTGGAGCGTGGCCAGTCCGTAACCGGCTGTGCACAGAGGGGGCATGAGGCTTGTTGCTATGGCAACGCCAGGCATTACCTGCCCTTTGTTTTTGCATGCGATGCTTATAATGCCTGCGCCACCGCCGAACAGGGCTATCAGGACATCGTAGATTGAGGGGGATGTGCGGGCGAGCAGCTGGCTTGACCCTTCGTATTGGGGCGATATGAGAAAATATACAGCCGATGCGAGTACGGAACCGAGCACGGCCATTGTTATATTCTTTAGACCGCGTTTTAGCAGCGAATAGTCCTCTATGCCTATGGCGAGGCCCATGCCGATTATAGGTCCCATTAGCGGTGATATGAGCATGGCGCCTATCACTACCGGAACACTGTCGGTGTTAAGGCCCAATGAAGCTATGAATATCGCAAATATGAGCACCAGCAGCTGGCTCCCCTTGAAGGATATGCCGGAGCGGATGGACTGCTCTGCATCAGCTTGCGGCTCCAGGTCGGCCGACAGGTTGAAATAGGATTTCAGATCAATGGCCGACTCTTTCAGTCGTACCCGAAAGCTCTTTTTGGGCTGCGGCGACGGGGGGATGGCTTGCTGCTCCATGATGACGTCAGTATTGGAGATAGATGAACGGTACTATTTCACTTTGGCGCACTTGGATCACAAGAAGTATGACGGCGGCCAGTATGAGGGCCAATACGACGGGATGAAGCTTTTCCATTTGTCTTTTCACAGCTACGGACCATGACGACGGGGCAAGATGCATGAAATAGCCGAGAAGCATGGCCAGCACTATGAAAAGATAGCCTTCGACGAACTGGGGCGCAACAGACAGGTGAAAGTCATTGACTATCTGGTGTCCCATGGCCTGTACATCCTCAAGTGAGCGTGCTCTAAAGAAAACAAATGCAAGGGCCATAAGGTTGAATGTAACGAACATGTTGGCGGCGACTCTCCACCATTGTCCTTTCTTTTCGTCGGGCAACGAAGGCAGTATGCGTTTAAGCTCTTTATGGACTACAAGATAGAAGCCGTGTATGGCACCCCACAGGAGATACATCCATGAGGCCCCGTGCCACAGGCCGCCGATCACCATTGTGGACATGAGGTTGGCGTTGCGGCGTGTCTTGCCGCATCGGTTACCTCCCAAGGGTATGTAGAGATAGTCGCGCAGCCAGAATGACAGCGATATATGCCACCGGCGCCAGAATTCAGTGGGATTCTGCGATTTGAAGGGGGCGCGGAAGTTGTCGAGAAATCTGTAGCCCATGAGCAAAGCCAGGCCTATGGCTATGTCGCTGTAGCCTGAAAAGTCGCAGTAGAGCTGTATGGTGAAGCCGTAGATACCGAGCATGTTTTCGAAGCCGCTGTAAAGCGA
>URII01000034.1 GCA_900547825.1 uncultured Porphyromonadaceae bacterium | reverse complement strand
TCAGATCAGTGTTGAAAAATGCCGAATTATCGAGCGGCAGATAGGCTGTGGTTATTGTCTGGCCCCAGTCGTATGTACCTTCATCGGCCTTGCGGTTACCGTTTATTATCTCAAACAGAGCCGTCATAGCTCTCGGATCATGGCTGAGGAAGGCCACTTTGTCACCCTTCTCTATCTGGAAATTCACATCCTTGAAAAGGATATCCCCATCCTGTGATGCGGTAAGACCTTTGACCTCAAGTATCTTGTTGCCTGGTTCACGCGATGGAGTGAATATAATTCCCGGATAACGGCGTGACGACGGCTGAATTTCCTCTACATTGAGCTTTTCAAGCATCTTCTTGCGTGAAGTGGTCTGTTTGGACTTAGCCACATTGGCACTGAAACGCCTGATGAATTCCAGCAGCTCCTTACGTTTCTCCTCGGCCTTTTTATTCTGTTGCTGCTGCTGACGCAATGCCAGCTGGCTTGACTCATACCAGTAGCTGTAGTTTCCGGCAAAAAGCGACACCTTATTATAATCAATGTCAAGCGTGTGTGTGCACACCGAATCAAGGAAATGTCGGTCGTGCGACACCACGAGCACCGTATTCTCAAACTTCGACAGATAGTCTTCAAGCCATGCCACCGTCTCAAGGTCAAGGTCGTTGGTTGGCTCGTCAAGCAACAGATTGTCCGGATTACCGAAAAGAGCCTTTGCCAAAAGCACTCTCACCTTCTCGCTACCCGACAGGTCGCGCATCAGAGTATAATGCTTCTCATCCTTTATTCCAAGGCCATTAAGCAAAGCGCCGGCATCACTCTCGGCATTCCAGCCCTCAAGCTCGGCAAATTTTTCCTCAAGCTCCGAAGCCCGCAGTCCGTCAGCGTCCGAGAAATCCTCTTTGCTGTAAAGGGCGTCCTTCTCCTTCATTATATCCCACAGCACAGTATGTCCCATCAGCACAGTATCCATTACCGTGCAGTCGTCATACTTGAAATGGTCCTGCTCGAGCACACTCATGCGCTCGCCGGGACCTTGGGTTACATTGCCGAACGTAGGCGCAAGCTGATCGCTGAGAATGCGCATAAGCGTTGACTTACCCGCACCATTGGCGCCTATTATACCGTAACAATTGCCGGGAGTAAACTTTAGATTCACATCCTGAAACAACACTCTTTTCCCGAATTGTATGCCTAAATTATTGACCGCTATCATTATATGGAACTTGAAATGTTATGAAGGCAATAACTCCTTCTAATTTTTTCGGCTGCAAAATTAGAAAAATTTGCCCTACTTACAAAACATTTATTAACTTTGTGAACTGAACGGAACCATGGCCTTTATCAGGCCATTTCATCATATCCAACATCACAATATGAACTCTAAAAGTTTAGTATCCATCTCCGACATCTCGCGCAACGAGATTCTGGACTTGCTGAAATCCGCGCAGTTCTTTGAAGAGCATCCCAACCACAAAGTGCTTGACGGCAAAGTAGTGGCCACCCTGTTTTTCGAACCATCCACCCGCACCCGCCTGAGCTTCGAAACAGCTGTAAACCGCCTCGGCGGACGCGTAATAGGGTTTTCTGATGCGGGAACCACAAGCACCAGCAAAGGAGAAACCCTCAAGGACACCATAAAGATGGTGAGCAACTATGTGGATCTTATAGTTATGCGCCACTATCTTGAAGGGGCTGCACAATATGCTGTTGAAGTAACCGATGTGCCTGTGATCAATGCCGGCGACGGAGCCAACCAGCATCCTTCGCAAACAATGCTCGACCTATACTCCATCTTCAAGACCCAAGGCACATTGGAAAACCTTGAGATAACGATGGTGGGCGACCTGAAATACGGACGTACCGTACACTCTCTGCTCATGGCCATGAGGTATTTCAATCCCACATTCCGGTTCGTTTCGTGCAAAGAGCTAAAAATGCCCGACGAGTATCTGCGGTTCCTCGACGCCAATGGCATCAAATATACCGAACATTCGGAATTCTCACCTGAAGTGATCAATAATTCCGACATAATATATATGACCAGAGTGCAACGCGAACGGTTCACCGACATAATGGAATACGAACGGGTCAAGGATCTTTATTCCCTTCACAACTCCATGCTTGACGGCTCGCGGCCCAATCTCCGCATTCTGCATCCCCTCCCCAGGGTCAATGAGATAAATCAGGATGTCGACGACAATCCCAAAGCCTATTACTTTGACCAGGCCCGCAACGGACTTTATGCCCGTCAGGCCATAATATGCCGCGCCCTCGGCATTGACGTCAGATCATTAGCTTAACATTTTCATCATCCATGACTAAAGAAAGTAAAACCTCACTTGCCGTAGCCGCACTGAAAAACGGAACGGTAATAGATCATATCCCGGCCGCATCGCTGTTCAAAGCCGTGAAAATACTTGGGCTTGAGACTCTTGGAACCCAGCTTACCATAGGCAACAACCTTGACAGTAAGCGTATTGAAAGAAAGGGCATTATAAAAGTAGCCGATACTTTCTTCCCGGAAGCCACGCTCAACCGTATAGCCATCATAGCCCCCAACGCCAAAGTCAATATAATCAGGGACTATGAAGTGGTGGAAAAAAGGCCGGTAACCCTCCCCGACACACTGACAGATATAGTCAGATGCGCCAATCCCAAATGTATTACCAACAACGAGCCCATGAGCACAATATTCGAAGTCGTTGACCGCGACAATGTAAAGCTCAAGTGCCATTACTGCAATCATGTCATCGACAGCTCGGAGGCCGTTACCCTATGAAAACAGATTGGAAACCGGGCACAATGATATACCCGCTCCCGGCGGCAATAGTGAGCTGCGGCACACCTGACCACAGCAATCTCCTCACCGTGGCATGGACAGGCATATTATGCACCAATCCGGCAATGTGCTATATCTCCGTGCGTCCCGAACGTCACTCTTATCCTATAATTAAGGAAAACATGGAGTTTACCATCAATCTCACTACAGCCTCGATGGCTGTGGCCACCGACTGGATAGGCGTGCGGTCCGGGAAGGACTACGACAAATGGAAAGAAACCGGACTCACTCCGGAACCCGGAGTGAAAGTGAGCTGCCCCTCTGTGGCCGAATCACCCCTGTCCATAGAATGCCGCGTAAAGGAGATAGTGCATCTCGGCAGTCATGACATGTTTGTTGCCGACATACTAAATCTCCGGGCCGACGAATCACTGATAGATCCTGAATCAGGTCAATTCGACCTCGCAGCAGCCGATCTCATAAGCTATATCCATGGAGGCTACTACTCTACCGGCGAAAAACTCGGGAAATTCGGATTCAGCGTGCAAAAGAAAAAATAAAATTCAGATACAAATTAACAAACAGCTATCTTTTACTAACCCGTTAAAGCTACCAGCAATGGAAAGAGACACCGAAATTTTTGACATTATCCGACGCGAAAGCCAGCGTCAGAAAAAAGGCATAGAACTTATCGCCTCCGAAAACTTCGTCAGCGACGAAGTCATGGAAGCCATGGGGTCATGCCTGACTAACAAATATGCCGAAGGCTATCCGGGCCACAGATATTATGGAGGATGCCAGGTTGTGGACGAGGCCGAACAGCTCGCCATTGACCGTGTAAAGAAACTCTTTGGCGCTGAATACGCCAACGTACAGCCCCACTCCGGCGCACAGGCCAACATGGCTGTGTTCATGACAGTCCTTAAACCGGGCGACAAATTCCTCGGACTCAATCTCGCCCATGGCGGACACCTGTCACACGGTAGCCCTGTCAACTTCTCCGGACTCATGTTCCAGGCCCTTGAATACAATGTTGATGAAAAAACAGGCCTCATAGACTATGACCAGATGGAGGAAGTAGCCCGCCGTGAACGTCCCAAACTGATAATTGGCGGAGCAAGCGCGTACTCCCGCGAATGGGATTATGCCCGCATGAGGCGTCTTGCCGACGAGATCGGGGCTATCCTCATGGTGGATATGGCTCACCCTGCCGGACTTATAGCCGCCGGACTTCTTGAAAATCCGGTAAAACATGCACATATAGTTACATCGACCACCCACAAGACATTGCGCGGCCCGCGTGGAGGCATTATCCTCATAGGCAAGGACTTTGAAAATCCCTGGGGTAAAAAAACACCCAAGGGTGTCATCCGTATGATGTCTTCTCTGATCGACTCAGCCGTATTCCCCGGTGTTCAGGGCGGTCCGCTCGAACATGTCATAGCCGCAAAGGCAGTGGCTTTCGGCGAAGCTCTGCGTCCTGAATACAAAGAGTATCAGAAACAGGTTAAGAAAAACGCCGCAGCTTTGGCCGAAGCACTTGTGAAACGCGGTTATCACATAATATCCGGAGGCACCGACAATCACTGCATGCTGGTGGACCTGCGCACTAAATTCCCCGATCTTACCGGCAAGGTAGCCGAACGCATTCTTGTGGACGCGGATATAACCGCCAACAAGAACATGGTGCCGTTCGACAGCCGCTCACCGTTCCAGACCTCCGGTATACGTCTCGGAACCGCCGCCATAACCACCCGTGGCGTGAAAGAAGACAAAATGGAAGAAATAGCCGACATGATCGACACCGTATTGTCATCGCCCGAAAATCCCGAAATCCACGCTGAAGTTCGGGCCAAGGTCAATGCCATGATGGAAAATTATCCCATTTTCGCATATTGATCTGACCCACGGCGAACACCGTATAAACTTATCTACAGAGGGCCTGCCAGCATTGCCGGACAGGCCCTCTGACATATTTTCTCCTCACCATGTCCCGCCAATATCCTTAGATATATTTTTTGTAAAAATATAGAAGCCAACTTATTGAGGTATAAAAAATAATTGTTACCTTTGCACCCGCATTAACATTTCTCTATGGAAAAATCTAAGGTAGATTTAGACCTGCTTTTTGAAACGAGTTGGGAGGTTTGTAATAAAGTCGGTGGGATTTACACTGTGCTTTCCACCAAAGCCAAGACCTTGCAGAAGCTCTACAAGGACAAAACGGTTTTTATCGGGCCGGACGTATGGACCGATCAGAACCCTTCACCCTACTTTAAAGAGTGCTCCACACCGCTTAGCCAATGGAGTAAGAATGCTGTTCTCCCCTATGGTGTGAAAGTAAGGACAGGCCGTTGGGAAGTGCCCGGACGTCCGCTTGCCGTTCTCGTGAAATTCGATTCGCTCTATGCCGTAAAAGATGAATTCTATGCAGCCATGTGGGAACGCTACGGAGTGGACTCACTTCATGCCTATGGCGACTATGACGAGGCCTGCGCCTTTTCACGCGGAGCAGCCGAAACCATTAAAAGTCTTTGTGTATTTCTGGGCCTGGAGAACAAGAAAGTCATAGCCCACTTCGACGAATGGACCACCGGAATGGCCCTGCTGGAAGTAAAGGCATCATTGCCTTACGTAGGAACTGTGTTCACAACCCACGCCACAAGCATAGGACGGAGCATATGCAGCAACGGGAAGCCCCTCTACGACTACTTCAAAGGCTATAACGGCGACCAGATGGCCCGGGAACTCAATATGGAGTCGAAGCATTCGCTTGAAAAAACCGCAGCTCATCAGGCCGATTGTTTCACCACAGTAAGCGAGCTTACGGCAGTGGAATGCGAGCAGTTGCTCGAACTCCGGCCTGCAGTGGTCACCCCCAACGGATTTGAGAAAGGGTTTGTGCCCGCCAAGGCAAAATTTGAGGAAGCACGCAAAGAAGCCCGTGAAGTCCTGCTTAACATGGCTTCGTCGCTCACAGGCATCAGATACCCCGACGACACATTTATCGTCGCCACCTCCGGACGCCCTGAATACCGCAACAAAGGTCTGGATATGTTTATCGACACAGTGCGTGTTCTTGACAGCAAACAGCCGTCACGCAGAATCCTCGCGCTTGTTCTCGTACCCTCCTGGGTAAAAGAACCGCGCACCGACCTTACCGCAGCGTTGGCCCGGAAAAGGAAATCACGTCTTGACGATCCGGTCATCACACATATTCTGAACAATCCCGGCGAAGACAAAATCCTCGGTCATATACACCGTGAGAACTTCGGTAACACTGCATCCTCAAAGGTTTCTCTGATTTTCGTCCCCTGTCTTCTTGACGGTTCCGACGGCATACTCGGCAAAACCTACTACCAGCTGCTTGCCGGCCTTGACGCCACCCTGTTCCCCTCCTATTACGAACCTTGGGGTTACACACCATTGGAAAGCGTTGCATTCGGAGTGCCTACCGTCACAACCAACCTCTCCGGATTCGGACAATGGATAATGATGGAATCAGAACCATCATTCAACATAAGCGGAGTCGAGATTGTAAACCGCACCGACAGCAATTACCGCGAAGCCGTGGAGTCGCTCGCCGGAAAAGTGGAGACACTTGTCTCAGCCGACACCACCCTGAAATCACGCATAAGCAAAGCTTCTATGGCCACGGCCGAAAAAGCCGCATGGCAATATTTCATAACTTACTACATCGATGCCTACAGCATAGCATTGGACAAAGTCCGTTCACGGACCCTCTGAGCTGTGCTTCAGCATAAATCTCTCATTCAAAAACAAATTATTCATTAAATAAGAAAACAATCTAATTTTATGAAACTTCCCGTAAGCAACTCCAACGGACCCGTTTGGCGCGAAGTGACAGTTAAATCTGATCTTCCTTCAAAGCTCAAACCCCTTGAAGAGATCGCCAAAAACCTATGGTGGGCATGGAACAGCGACGCAAAAGCCCTCTTCCGTGACCTGAACCGCGATCTGTGGCGCTCAACCGGCGAAAACCCCGTAATGCTCCTTCAGCAGCTCACTTCCGAACGTCTCAACGAGGTGATAGCCAACGAAGAGCTCATGAACCGCATCGCCAAAGTCTACAAAGAATTCAAAGACTATATCAAGAAACCGATGCGCAAGGATATTCCTTCGGTTTCATATTTCTCCATGGAGTATGGACTCTGCAACTGCCTCAAGATCTACTCCGGAGGTCTCGGTGTGCTCGCCGGCGACTATATCAAGGAAGCATCCGACAGTTGTGTCGACATGACCGCCGTAGGCTTCCTCTACCGTTACGGATATTTCACCCAATCGCTCAGCGTCGACGGCCAGCAGATAGCCAACTACGAGCCCCAGAACTTCAACCAGCTCCCCATCGAGCAGGTGCTTGACTCCAACGGACAGCCCATGATACTTGAAGTGCCGTTCCCCGGCCGTATCATCTACAGCCATGTATGGCGCGTCAATGTTGGCCGCATGAAACTCTACCTCATGGACACCGACTTCGACATGAACAGCGAATTCGACCGCCCCATAACCCACCAGCTCTACGGTGGCGACTGGGAAAACCGTATCAAGCAGGAATATCTGCTCGGCATAGGCGGCGTGCTCATGCTCAAGAAGCTCGGCATCCGTCACGAAATATATCACTGCAACGAAGGCCATGCCGCACTCCTCAACCTCCAGCGTCTCGTCGATTTCATCCAGGAGGATCATGTGGACTTCAATGTGGCTCTTGAACTCGTACGCTCATCATCGCTCTATACCGTCCATACCCCCGTACCCGCAGGTCATGACTATTTTGACGAAACACTCTTCGGCAAATACATGCACGAATTCCCTGCCAAGCTCGGAATTTCATGGAATGACCTCATGAACATGGGCCGTGAGAACCCCAACACCAACGAACGCTTCTCCATGAGCGTGTTCGCACTCAACACATGTCAGGAAGCCAACGGCGTTAGCTGGCTGCACGGCGAAGTTTCCAAAAAAATGTTCGCCGGCATATGGAAAGGCTACGGATGGGAGGAATCACATGTGGGATATGTTACCAACGGCGTCCACATGCCTACCTGGGCTGCTTCGGAATGGAAAGAATTCTATGCCGAGAAATTAGGCGCTCAGGTATTCGAAAACCAGAGCGATCCCAAAGCATGGGAAGGCATATTCAAAGTCAGCGACGAGGACATCTGGAATCTCCGAATGACAATGAAAAACAAATTCATTGACTTCGTGAAACGCGACTTCAAAGCCAAATGGCTCAGCAACCAGGGCGATCCCTCGGCTGTGATGAAAATCGTTGACAAAATCAACCCCAATGCCCTCATAATAGGTTTCGCACGTCGTTTCGCAACCTACAAACGCGCCCACCTGCTCTTCACCGATCTCGAACGCCTCGACAAAATCGTCAACAACGACCAGTTCCCCGTTCAGTTCGTATTCTCCGGCAAGGCCCATCCCGCCGACGGTGCCGGTCAGGGACTCATCAAGCGCATCATGGAAATTTCACGCATGCCTCAGTTCCTCGGCAAGATCATCTTCCTTGAGGACTACAACATGATCGTGGCCAAGCGTCTTGTGTCAGGTGTGGATATATGGCTCAACACCCCCACCCGCCCGTTGGAAGCCTCCGGAACATCAGGCGAGAAAGCCGAAATGAACGGAGTTCTGAACTTCTCAGTGCTTGACGGCTGGTGGTACGAAGGTTATCGGTTCGACGAGAAAGCCGGCTGGGCCCTTACCGACAAGCGCACCTACACCGACCAGAGCCAGCAGGACAAACTTGATGCAGCCACCATCTACTCCATGCTCGAAAACGAGATCATACCTCTCTATTTCGAAAAGAACTCACGCGGCTACTCTCCCAAATGGATTCAGTACATCAAGGGTTCGATAGGTCATATAGCTCCGCACTTCACAATGAAGCGCATGATCGATGATTATATCGACCGTTTCTACAACAAAGAGGCAAAGCGTTTCAAATCACTTGCCGCCAACGATTTTGCACAGGCCCGCGACATCGTAGCCTGGAAGCAGAGAGTGGCAGCAGCATGGGAAGGCATCAAAGTGTTCGATATCAAACGCACCGATGAAGGCTCCACCCAGCTCACCACAGGCACAAAGGTTACTGTGGAAGCAGTGATTGACACCAACGGTCTCGGACGCGACCTTGCTGTGGAAGGCGTGATCTACCGCATCGAAAACGGCGAACAGAAATTCTGGGGAACCAAGCAGTTCGATGTTATCAAGGAAGAAGGTAATGTAATAACCTACCGTCTTGTTGACGAAGTACGCGATCCGGGTGTGTTCAACTATGGATTCCGTATGTATCCCGTCAATCCGTTGCTCCCCCACCGTCAGGACTTCGCGTTTGTTCGTTGGATCTAATTCATTGTATTCATCATAAACCATTACCGGCTCCCGACACATATGCTCCGGCACAGGTGCGGGAGCCGGTTTGATTTTCGTTGACCTAATTTCCAAACCATAATACACCATATCACAGTCCGTATGCCATCATTCAAAAAACTGTTATTGGTGCTGTCGGCAATATTGCCGGCAATGACAAGCAGCTTTGCCTCCGGGCTTACAGTAAGCGACAAACAGGTAGAGGACATTCTTGACAGACTCGACCGGGAAATAAATTACCGCGACACATACATAGCACAGCGCCGCGAATCAATTGACTCATTACGGCAACTGCTCGGAAAAACGGAAACCTCCGCACATCCGGAAATAATCATGCAGCTCGCCGATAAATTCACCGGCTTTGACAACGATTCAGCCCTGGTGTACCTTACTCGTGGATACGACATCACTCTTGCCGCCGGTCTCGACTCCATAGCCACCGCATTCAGAATGCAGAGAGCCATGCTACTTCCGTTGGCCGGACTTATCCGTGAGGGGATCGATGAATTCAACAACATCGACACCACACGCCTCACCGGCAATGCCATTCCATCCTACTACGAATCCGGGCGCCAGATGTATTCATATATAGCGGCATTCTATATCAATTACCAGCCCACACACGAATATTACCGGGCTAAAGCATTCGATTATCAGACAAGATTGAATGCTTCGCTGAATCCTTCCGATCCCCTCTCCCGGCTGAACACCGGAGAATATTACTATCTCACACAGGAGTACTCTAAAGCCAAAGCCATCCTCCAGCAGCTTACAGAACATCTTGACCCGAGCGACAATCTATATGCCCGGGCCACTTATATGCTTGGAGCCATAGCGAAAGCAAAAGGCGACCACAACACCTACATCTACAATCTCGCCCGTTCGGCAATAGCCGACATAAAAGGTGCCACACTTGAAGTAAGTGCGCTTCAGGAATTAGGCAAGACCCTCTTTGAACACGGCGATCTCAACCGGGCCGACCGATATCTTGCTGTAGCCCTTAAAAGCGCCGTTGATGCACATGCCGAAATGCGCATGATCCAGACCGCCGAAGCTCTTCCCATCATAACAGAAGCCCACAAATTAAAAATCGACCGTTCACGTCAGCGCCTTTACTGGGTCATCGCCGCAATGGGATTGTTGGTAGCAGTGATGATAGGGATTCTCATAATACTGCGTTGTGAGGTTGCCAAAATGCGCAAACTTCAGAAATCCCTTAGCGACGCCAACCGAGTGAAGAACGTATACATAGGCCAGTTCATGAACCTATGTTCCATATATATGGATAAACTCAACAACTTCTGTAAACTTGCCGACCGTAAAATCTCGGCAGGCAAGGTCGAGGAACTTCACAAAATGACCAAGTCCGGTAAATTTGTGGAAGAACAGTCCAAGGAGTTCTACGAAGTGTTCGACGATGCATTCCTTCACATATACCCTACATTCGTTGAAAGCGTGAACTCACTGTTGCAACCTGACATGCAGATAGTGTTGAAAGAGGAAGAAAAGCTCAACACCGATCTGCGCATTCTCGCATTCATGAAACTCGGAATAGATGACAGCGGACGCATAGCCGAGATACTCAATTATTCAGTAAATACCATATACGTTTATCGCAACAAGCTCAAAAACCGGGCTATCAACCGGGATACTTTTGAGGAAGATGTGATGAAAATAGCCTCTATATAGCTAAAATAGACCTTAATTTTACAGCACTCACAAAATAGCCTACCTGCTATAAATCAATACTATACAATTTATATTCATCTTAATTATTTTATATTGCTCTTAGATTAGGCTAAATCGGCCGAACAATGTATGTAATTTTGCAGTGTGAAAAAGATCACGACATGACCAATGATTCACCAACAGTTTTAGGGTTAGTATAGATTATTGGATTTTGCTTTATGCAAAACGTTCATGTAAATGTGTTTTATGTTAGGTTTGTGAAGTCATCATCGTTATGACCACGCAACAAGACCGGATCTGCCTATGGGTCCGGTCTTGTTGTGTTTGCCCCATATTAGATTTGCGACATTTATAGTCATAGTGTTTGTTTTATAAATTTTTTTTGTTTACATTTGCCAAATAAACCACAAACACATTAAACCCATCATATTTTCGATCCCACGCCTGACATCAGAAATACTCATCGCAATAATCTTAATTTCCTAATCCTAATCATATTTTTATGGATAAAAAGCTACTTTTATGCTGCCTGACATCGATGCTCCTATTGTCATCTCCGGCTTATGCAGAGATACAAAATGATTATATAGAGACATTCGATTCTGTCAATCCGGCAGGAACAGGTTTTCACCCCAAAGGATGGGGGCGGCATTACTATTCATCGTACTATGCGGCAACTTATTCACTTGAAGAAATAAGCGAAGGCAACAATGCCGTTAAAGTTGTCCAGAAATTCCCTAATGCTATAGCTTATGACGACTATCTGGTCACCCCGGCCGTATCCGGAAGGGTCACCCTCAGGCTCAAGCTTGCCGACACCGGCGGTAGCATGAAATTCTATGCCGTTACAGCCACTGGCACAGATCAGTTCTCGAAAGGCGACGAGCTCATTCCCGACATAAATCCCGAACTTACCACCGATGGTTTTCAGGAAGTAGGCTTCACCAATATTGAAGAGGGAACCCGCATAGGGCTGCGGGGACATAACATCATTTTCGACGACTTCTCAGCCGAAAATGCCGATGTGGTATACAAACGCTCATTAAACCTCTCATCCATCTCGCTCGAATCATCCGCACCTGAATTTATCAGAAGCGGCAGCAACTATTCCATTGAGCTGGCCGAAGGGAACGCGCTGTCTCTCACATTCGCCATCCAGCTGACAAACGACGGAGAAGTGCCCTTTAACCTCAACGAGGAAGGCTACACCCTTACACTCAGCGTTTCCGGAACCGATTACTCCACACAGCCCATAAATCAGCAGCTTGAGCCGGGCGAAAGAGTCAGCGAGACCCATACATTCAACCTTGACGGAGGCCTGTTCAACGGAGCCGTAACATTCAATATCCGTGAAAACATATGCGAGTCCTCCGACTGGCAGAAAATAACCATCGTACCCTATCATGCGGAATTCAAGCTGCAAAGCTCCGAAAGCTCAAGCTCCTACAACAACATATCAAATGGCTCGACACTGAACTTCGGGTCATCGCAGATAGCTCAGAGCGAAACCGTATGGATCTACAACACAGGCACCGCCCCTCTAACATTTGCCATGGAGGTAGACTCCGACGGATTCACAGCCTCTGCCGGCGACGTACTTTCGGTGGCAGCCGGTGATCATATTCCATGTGTCATATCCACTGTCGCCAATGGCGAGTATGGACCACGAACCGCCTTGTTGAAATTCACAGGCGACGAATTCGGTGAATTCCATCTCAACCTCAAAGCCAACATGCTTGATCCGGCCCGGTGGTTTGAGAACTTCAGCGCACAGAAACTGCCCGACAACATGATTGACGAAGGAAACATCTGGAATTTCTCTACAGGCAAAGCGACAGTAGCCGCCAATTCCTCCGGCAGCAAACTCATCACGCCCAAACTCACCGTTGAAGAGAACGAAAGCCTCACCGTGTCCCTGGCCAAAAACGGCTCATCCTCTTATGTGCGCCCCACCTTCAAGGCATTCCGTTCAGTCGACCGTGTGAATTGGGAGGAAATCAATGGCGACTTCCCTGCATCCGACCTCGGCGCGGATTTTGAAGAATTCACAATTTCCGGAATAGCCCCCGGCGACTGTTATCTCGGTTTTGAGTGCAGCAACGTCCGTATAGCTGAATTCTACGGGTTCACAAAAGCCCCCGTGGACCACGACGTGGTCGTTACCTCGGAGAGCCTGCCGCCTCAGGGCGAAGTAAACTCAGCCTATACAGCATCAATCACCGTGCGCAATGTAGGGCCCGCATTAGGCGAAGGCACATTCAATGCCATCCTTACAGCCGACGGCATTACAGTGGCCACCTCACCTGCGGAAATTCTCGCATCCGGAGCCACAGCCACCTACACGTTGTCATTCACTCCCCACTCCCCGGCCACACCATCTATAATTCAGCTAAAACTTGTAAGCAGCGATGGCAACACCGCTATCGCATCATCCTCTCCGGTAGAAGTCAGCATAAGCGAAGAAGTGATGCGCAGCGATGCTCAGATAGGCACAATGGGGACATCCTCCAACAACCGCACTCCGGTAATGGCAAATTACAAGTTCACATATTCCGATATAATTTATTTTGCCGACAAAATACCTTTGGAAAGCGGTGCGAAAATCAACCGCATAGCCTTCAAAGGCAAAACCTCCGTTACAGGGGTAAAGAGCCATATCAGAGTGTGGATAGAAAATACCGACGCCACATCCATCCCAAATAGTCAGAACACATGGGCTGAACTGGACGACAGCAATGCGGCCAAGGACTTCGAATGGGAATTCCCGGTGGTCAACGGCGAGGAGATCCTCGTTATAGATCTTTCCGAGGCCCCATTTGTATATGACGGACGCAACATCCGGATGCGTTTCATAAATCAGGCTGTCAGCACCGGTGCGGTAAACTACTTCAACGATTCCAAAGCCGGTAAAGCGGCCTACGACTATGACAACTCCGCCACCTATTCACCCAAAACATATACTGCCGATCCTCCTGTGGCATTCCTTTCCATAGAAGCCAATCCCATAGTGGTCACCGGCACAGTCACCGACGCCTCCACCGGCAACCCTGTGACTTCCGCCGCTGTGACTGTGAAATCGGGTGAAGTTGAATATTACAGTACTTCGGATGCGGAAGGCGTCTATACCGCCATTCTCAAAAAGGATATCGATGGCTATACGGTAAATGTCACCGCTCCCGGCTATTTCCCCTACTCAGCCCCGATAGGAGAAGTTACCGACAATACCGTGACGCACAATGCGGCGCTCAATCCCGCGTGCGATCTCTACCTGAAATCACAGTCTATCCCGACCGAAGGCACTGTCAACACCGAAATGACCCTCACGGCACTTGTTCAGAACGTCAACAGCACACCGTTTGAGGCCGGAAGATACAATGTCAATCTCATCGTCGACGGTGAAGTTGAAAACTCCCTCAGCGGAGTTGCTCTCGCGCCCAACTATGACACAGCCGACAATCCTGATTCCGAACACCTCTACACATTCGCCTATACATGCCACACTCCTGGCACCCATGAAATTGCATTCGCCATCACATGGGATGAGGACAATCGGCTAAACGGCACTCCGGTAGAAGTTACAGTAGCTCAGGAAATAGCCGAAGGAACAACCACAGTGGGCTCCCCTGACGGATTCTCCACTCAGGCTCCCGTGTCGCTTTTCTACGGCTACAGCACTTCAACCACTCTTTATCCCGCTTCAAAAATAGCTGTCCCTGCCGGCGCCGAAATCACCGAGATCAGCTATAACGGATATTACACCAGCGGCAGCCCCTCCACCGCTGCCATAGAAGTGTGGATCCAGAACACCGACGACACCGTGGAGACAGATCCCGTGTTCGACACAGCGTCAATGACCAAAGTTGCCGAACGCACACTCACATTCGATAGAAAAGGCAGTTCCTACGAAGCTGTGGAAATGATGTCGTTCACACTTGACACTCCGTTCATCTACTCCGGTAGCAACCTTCGGGTCGTCATTCGGACGCAGAGCAACGGCTACAACGCCAATTTCGAGACCGACGAATCAGGCACTACATATTACAAGCAAAACAACTCCTCATGGGAAAGCCTCGACGCACAGAGCCCCTCGGCCACCGGTATGAGTGTTATCAATTTGACTTTCAACAATGCGCGTCGCTTCAAAGGCCAAATAGCTGACGAAGCCGATGCCGTTCCCATAGCGGACGCATCGGTGACGCTGACAAGCGGCAACGTGAAGTATTTCGGCACCACCGATGAAGTGGGACAGTTCGAAATACCCGTTATCCGCCATGACCGGGATTATTCGCTTGACATAAGTGCCGAAGGCTATCAGCCGCTCCACATAGAGAGCATAGATCTCTCCGAAGAAAAGACACATATGCTCCGGAGCGACGGCACTTCGTCAGTCGGCCAGCCCGTAATCACCCGCCCCGACACCACCGATGCTGTATTTAATATCCGCGGCGTCAGAGTCAGTGACAGCTACCGCGGCATAAAGATTCGCAAAGGCAATAAAACAATCAACAAGCATTAACACCATTATATTCAATTTTATGAAACGACAAATCATCAGGTTAAGTTTATTAACTGCAATGTTTGCCTCCTCCATCGCTGTTTCGGCCGGGGAATATCTGCCGAAAATCATAGCTGGAGTTGTGAGGATGGATTCTTGGACTTCGGCCTCCGAACAGCGCGAGGGAATCTATCAGCTCGAGGCAATTCCCGGGGGAACATTAACCCAGCTAAGCGAGGGCCGCGACGTGTACATGGCTCCGCTTGGCGGAGCAGTGTATGAGGACGGGAAAATGAAAGGTATCCATTTCCGAACCATCGAGGATCCGTTTTCACCCTCCGGAGTGTCCTATGCCATTTACAGTGTCGAATACGACATGGCCACATGGACCCGCACCAAATTCAAATCGCTCGGCGACCTCTACGGCAATCTCATTTCAAGCTGCGGAGTCACCAAGGATCCGGTCACAGGTCTAAATTACGGCATCTTCTTCAACTTCAACATGAATTATGAAGTGATCGACCGCAAATTCTGCACCATCGACTATACACCTGACACCCCGAAGAAATCCCAGATATGCGTGATGGGCGAGCAGTTCTCGGCCATAGCAGCAGCCCCCAACGGTCGCTTGTACGGTGTGAGCCGTGAAGGTTACTTCTACACCATCAACAAATCCACGGGCTCGCTCACCCTCATAGGCGATCTCTATCTGAGCGACATATCGGCCAACCCCAGTTCCATGACCTTTGACCCGCGCACAGAGAAGCTCTACTGGTGCTATGTTTCCACCACCGGCAAAAGTTATCTTTACGAAATCAACTACACCATAGGCGAGATAGCCGCCAACCGTATCATGCAGGTGCCCGACAACGCTGTTATGGTCAACATGTACATCGCGGCACCCGAAGCCGAGGACAGCGCGCCTGCCGCAGTTTCGGATCTCGCCGTATCATTTGCCGGCGAATCGCTCACGGGCACAGTATCATTCACCCTTCCGTCAAAATCCTACGACGACACCCCTCTCACCGGTGCACTGGACTACACGATATATGCCGACGGTGAGCCGGTAGCCACAGGTTCAGCTGGAGCAGGCACCGCTGTAACCGAAGAAGTCACTGTGGCCGGCGGCGACATTACCTTCAAGGTAACCGCATCCAATGCAGGAGGTGAGGGCGCCCCCGCCGAAACAACGCTCTACGTTGGTCCCGACACTCCGCTTGCCGTTACTAACGCAGCATTCGCCTACGACCGTTCCACCCAGACCGTAACCCTCACCTGGGACGCTCCCACTACAGGCATACATGGCCTTGCGCTCAATCCGGCCAATCTGACTTACCGCATAGTACGCAAGCCTATCGGCACAGTCGCCGCAGCAGCCCACACCGCAACTTCATTTACCGAAACTCTTTCCGACAACGGCAGCCTGAAAGCATTCTGGTACGAGATCTCAGCCGTCAACGGCTCACTTACAGGCGAAAATGCAGCCACCAACAAAATCGTTATCGGCCAGCCTGTAACCCTCCCCTACAACGAGACTTTCAACACTCAGAACGGATTCGACATCTGCACTGTGATTGATGTGAATCAGGACGGAGCCACATGGGAGCGCTACCACTACACTTCGGAATATTCAGGCACCGCGAACTATGCACGCATCACAGCCCACAATGACAATGGCGACGACGACTGGCTACTCCTTCCTCCGATGAACCTCCAGAAAGGAGCCATCTATTCATTGAAATTCGACGCCAAGAAACAGTTCCTTACCGCCGACTGCAACCAGCTTATGGAAGTAGCCGTGGGCATGGGCGAGGATCCCGATCAATACATCAATATCATGGATCCCACAAGCATCACCAACGTCAATTTCAGCGAATACGCCGCAACTTTCACTGTGCCTGAAAACGGTATCTACCACATCGGGTTCCACGCCCTGAGCGAAGCCGCCTCCGCAGCCCTCGACATCGACAAGGTGGCAGTCCGTATAGAAACCTCCGGCAACGCTCCCGCTGCCGTTACCTCTCTGGTGTTTACCCCCGATCCCACCGGCGAGCTTCAGGCAACCCTGAGCTTCACCACTCCCGCAAAAGCTCTCAGCGGCGAAGCACTTGAATCGCTTACCCGCGTGGAGGTAACAGACTCGGAAGGCACATTGGTAGGCACAAAGACTAATGTTGAACCGGGCAAATCCTACACCGCCGTTGTCACCGGACTCGCCAACGGCTATGAAACCTACACCGTCCGTGCGGTCAACACCTCAGGCAAGGGTGCACCTGTCGAGACAAGAGTATTCATCGGTCAGGATGTTCCCTCCGTGCCCCGCAATATACTGCTTACCGACAACGGCGAGGAGGCCATACTCTCGTGGGAAGCACCGACAACAGGTGTCAACGGACTGTATGTGAATCCTCAGAAAATGACCTACAACCTCTACACCTACAACGACTACGGCACACTCACATCCGTGGCTGACAATATCACATCGCCCTGGTCCACAGGTGTGCGGAGCAACGAAGGTGACCAGAACCTCCTGTACTATGCCCTCAGGGCTGAAACCACAGGCGGCGAGAGCGATCCTGTTGCCACAAACGGCCTTATAGTCGGCGCACCCTACACCCTCCCCTATGCCCAGTCATTCGCCAATGCCGAATGGGGCGACTATTATGTATGGCTCGAAGGTGAATATGCCGACTGGAATATAGGTCTTACACGCAACATATCATCTGACAACGACGGTGGAGCAGTAGCATTTATTCCCAACCGTTCGGACTTCGGCAACTTCAACCTCGGGAAAGTGTCGCTGGCCAATACTACCACACCGACCCTTACGTTCGACTGTTATGTATATCCCGGCACTACTTCCTATTTCTCCGTGGCTGTGGATAAATTCCCGCAGGGTGTGGCCGAGACTTTGGCCACTGTAAAATACGAGAATGAAACAGTGGAAGGATGGAAAACCGTATCCGTGGATCTGAGCCGGTTTGTCAACGAACCGTTCGTTCTTGTTAAATTCGCTATGGCAAGCTCGTCAAGGGAAGCCCCCATTGTGCTTGACAACATCCGCATTGAAGATACGCGCTCAGGCCTCGGCATTATCGGCGCCGACGGCAATCCCATGCTCTACAACGTCTATTCCATTGAAGGACGTGCCGTGCGGCTTAATGCAACCGGTCTTGACGGCCTGTCAAGCGGATTCTACATCATCAACGGCAAAAAAGTCTTTATCAAATAATCCGCTTCAGGGCCTCCCCGCCCTGCAGAACCCCACTCGCAGAGGGCCTGACACATCCCGTCAGGCCCTCTGCCCTATTTCTTCCCCACAATAACGTATTCTTACTCATTCAAGCCTTGTATCCTATTCTACCTTGCATACTTGCAGGCAGAATGATTAGATGATTGACTGATTAGACTATTGATTTTTGAAATTCTCAGTCATCCGATACGTCATCATAAGTATCTATGATATTCTGTAATTCAGCCTCTGATGGCAATAGTTTCGCAGCTTTTTCGGAAATGAATTCTTTAAGCTGATATTCGGCAACTCCGAGAGGCTGGTTCATACCGCGGAACGACCATTCAACAACTGTGTCATCTTTTGATTTACAAATAAGCAATCCTATTGTTGGATTGTCATCGGGTTGTTTCATCAACTCATCTACTGCGGATACATAGAAATTCAGTTTTCCTGCAAAATCAGGAATAAACGGCACGACTTTCAATTCACATACTATATATGATTTGAGTCTCGTGTGATAGAATATCATATCGGGAACGAAAGTCTGTCCTTTCGGCATTTTCAGTTCTATCTGACGACCGACATACGCGAAACCTTGTCCTAACTAAAGTAGGAATCGGGTTATGTTTGTCGCAAGTTCATCTTCCAATTGCTTCTCGGTCGTAATTCTCTTGTCAATGAATCTGAAATCATAGGGGCTTTTCAATATAGCCTTTGCGAGACCGCTATATGGAGCCGGTAATTTCTCATCGAAATTGGTTATGGCATGACCTTGTTTCCCATATAGGTTGTCATCTATCTGTGTTTCAAGTTGGGAACGGCTCCAACTATTCTTTACAGTCTCTTCGACATAGAAAATAGCCTCTGCTACTGATTGGGAATGAGTAAATATGTATACATGATGTTTCCACGGCACCATTCCGAAATCTATCGGCATTTCAAATTCGTCACCAACTTGGTGACGAATTATATCATTTTGATTATAAAACTCATACCACCGTTTGGCATACTTGATATTGGTAACGGAAAAACCTGTCTGGCCGGGAAAAGCCGCCTTGAGGTCAAGGCTAAGGCAATCGAAAAATGCGCTTCCCCATTTGGCTGCCTCATGAAGCCTTGAGATATCTCGCCCCATGTACCAGTAATATTCCAGCATAGATGTGTTGACTTTAACCGCAGCCTTAATCTGCGACCTTTGGAAACGCTCTTTCAACGTGTTCAAAAGTCGCACATACTCCTTGCCCGCAATAATAGTATCACGTTTTACAAATGCCGGTTTATTTTCTGACTTTACCATAACTCAAAAAAATGATGAGTCTTTAAATAGATAATATTATCTATTCAATACTCGCTCTAACGAAGTTGTATACACTAACATAGCGTCCTTGCGAAGAACCGACCAAAGTTAATCATTTTATGTAAATTAAATACATATCAGCCATGAATTTCAGCGTCTTCACTTATTCTATTATTGTTCAATCAACAAATTTTTCAACAATCATCTCAGATAATTTATTCGGCCGTCATAATGAATATTAAATTGTGTTTGCGGATAGGGGTAAATCCGGGGATTTTCAGTAACTTTGTATAATGATGTATACACGACTGTTTTTTAATCTCATTTATAAACTGACCATTGTCACACTATCGGCACTTGCCTTGTGGTCATGTTCCGACAAGGACACTGCCGACGAACCGCAGCCGACCTCGCGCCGGTGTGTCCTCGTATATATGCTTGCCGACAATTCACTCGGCCACTACGGTTATGACCATGACGATATCGCGGAAATGGAAAGCTGGGCCCGCACCGGTAATTTCAACGGATGCGATGTGATGGTATATCACGTGGCTTCCGGCGGTGAGGCTACTCTCGAATCCCTGACGCGGCAAGGCTTGAAAGTGGAGAAGCGCTATGAATTCGACCCTGAGGTCTATTCCGTGGATGTAAACCGCATGCGTCAGGTGATCCGCGACATGAAAAATATCTCTCCGGCCGATAATTACGGTATAATTCTCTGGAGCCACAGCGACGGATGGCAGGAAAACAAATACTCACGCTCGTGGGGACAGGACCGCACCATGACTATGAAAATATCATCCCTGGCCAAGGCACTTGACGGCACCGGATGGGAATTCATTTATTTCGATTCATGCCACGGCATAACCGTCGAGGTGGTCTACGAGCTCCGCAATCTTGCTCCGGTCATAGCAGGTTCCACCGCCGAACTTCCGGCCACAGGCATGCCTTACGAATCGACTCTGCCATATTTCCTGAAAGATAAGGCCGATATAGTAGGTGCCGCCCGCACCACATTCGAGTATTACGATGCCCAGCCGGGATCGATGCGTTCATGCACCATGTCGGTAATCGACACCGGCCATCTTGACGAACTGGCAGAGGCCACCCGTGCCATAATGCAAACCGCCCCTGCCCTTCCCGACAGCTACCGCGGCAAACCCTACATGGTCGCCTCCTGCACCATCTATGACATGGCCGACTATATCCACCATCTTGATATATCCGATCCCACTCTTGTTTCCGAATGGGATACTGCACTTGCAAAGTGTGTGGTCTATCACGACGCCACACCTTCGATGTGGCAGGGATTGATCGATCTTACAGGATATTGCGGCATGGGATCGTGGATAGCGCGTGACCCTGCATCAGCCGGAATGTTCGGATATATGAACCAGGCGTGGTGGAAAGATGTTGTTTCGTATAATCCGTTGCTTATCGACTGACCCTTATGAAACTGCTGCAACTACCCGACATTGTCCCCACCGATTCCATCCCTTCCGTAAATGAGGAAATCCGGGCACTGAAATCGTTGTCGTTCGACGATATGGCCGAAAAGCTCGTCAACGGACTGGTGGATTTTGCCATACATCTTGCACTTGCCATATTTGTGTTCTATGTAGGGCGCTTCATAATCAACAAGCTTTACCGCTTCACATCAACGGTATTGCTCAAGCGTCAGGTCGACCGGTCATTGTCGACATTTGTGCTAAGCCTTATCAAGATGGTGCTCTTCTTCATCCTCATAGTCACCGTTATAGGGATTATAGGTATCGAAACAAGCTCATTCATAGCCATTTTCGCATCAGCCGGTGTGGCCATAGGCATGGCTCTGAGCGGCACATTGCAGAATTTTGCCGGAGGAGTACTGATACTTCTGTTAAAACCATACAAGATAGGCGATTTCATTGAAGCACAAGGTTATGCAGGATCGGTAAAGGAAATACAGATTTTCCACACTATCATAGTCACTCCCGACAACAAGTCCATAATCATACCCAACGGAGGGTTGTCAACCGGCAGCATCAACAACTGGTCACGTGAAACATTCCGGCGCGTTGAGTGGACTGTAGCTATAAGCTATGGCGACGATGTTGACAAAGCCCGCGAGGTGATACTCGGCATTCTCTCGTCTGATACGCGTGTGGTGAAAAAATACATTGAGGAAGCCGAAACAGAGCCGAATCCACAACAACCGGAAACAGAAAACAATGATACCGAAAACGAAAAGCCGGTAAAACGCAACCTGCTATGGCGTCTTTTCCATAGGCATGGCAGACGGGTCAAGGCCCATATAGAGACCTTTGAGGAGCGGCGTGACGCCGAACTGCGGCGCCTCATGCCTAAAGTGGATCGCTCACCATCGGTAAATCTCGCGGAACTGGCCGACAGCAGCGTGAATCTCGTTACCCGCGCATGGGTCAACTCAAAGGATTTCTGGGATGTATATTATTCCGTAAATGAAAAAATCTACACTGAGCTCCCCTTGCACGGCATCTCTTTCCCGTTCCCGCAGATGGATGTCCATATAGCATCCGGGGACTCCGAAGCCTGATCCGTTTATCACCATAAATGGGGATTGCACACCCCGGTAATCATGGCTAAATTTGTCATGATGAACAAATGTGTGGTAATTATAGTGAGTATGTGCTTGTGGACCGCCATACAGGCGTCCGCAGCCAACGCCACCGCACATGAGTGTCCCTCCGACACTCTCAGAAAACTCGACGAGATAAGTGTCACAGCCATCAAAACGGGAAGCGACATGCCCTCCGGCCCTGTGGCGGCCACTGTGGTGGGTAGAAGTGTGATCGAACGCCTGAACATACAGTCGATAAAAGAGATAAGCGAGATCGCGCCAAACTTCTATATGCCAGCCTATGGATCCCCTATGACATCCTCTATTTATGTCCGTGGGCTCGGAGCTCGGATAGACCAACCCGTTGTAGGCCTTAACGTTGACAATGTACCGTTTCTTAACAAAGACGCCTTTGACTTCGAGATGAGCGACATTGAGCGTGTAGAAGTTATGAGAGGACCGCAGACCATACTTTTCGGACGCAACACAATGGCCGGATTGATAAATGTCTACACCCTCTCGCCGATGCGTCATGAAGGCATTAAAGCAATGCTTGAATACGGATCCTACAACACGTTCCGCGCATCGGCCACTGCTCTCGCCCGGTTCAGCGCCCAAACAGGCATGTCGCTCACCGCAGGCTATTCCCACACTGACGGCTTTTTCCACAACAGCTACGACAACTCCCGCACCGGACGGCTCGACTCGGAATCCGCACGATGGAAAACCATATACCGTCCCTCACGCTCGTTTACCATCGACAATGTAGCCGCATTCAACGTATGCCGCCAGAACGGCTATCCTTACGAGTATGCCGCCACAGGGCTGATAAACTACAACGATCCGTGTTTCTACCGCCGCACAACAGTAAGCGACGGGCTTACGGCTGTGTGGAACACCGCGAAAGTAAAAGTTTCGTCGATAACATCGTGGCAATATATCCGCGACAACATGACGCTTGATCAGGATTTCCTTCCCGAAAGCTATTTCATCCTGTCGCAGAAACGCCATGAAAACTCATTGACGCAGGACATTGTGGCCGAAGGAAAGACAGGTTGCTGGGAATGGCTTGGAGGCGTTTTCGGGTTCTTTAAGTCCGGACGCATGGACGCCCCGGTAACATTCAAGGAAACTGGTATAAAATCACTCATCGTGGACCACCGGAACGAGGCCAACATGGATTATCCCATATCATGGAATGAGACCGAATTTCCTTTGCACAGCTCCTTTTCGCCATCCACCTACGGCCTGGCCGCCTATCACCGCAGCCGTTTTCATTTCGGCAATTTCACAGCCGAAGGTGGACTGCGAATCGATTACGAGGATTCACGGCTCTCCTACCGCAGCCGGTGCAGCACATCATTCACGATCCACAATATGACAGATGGAGCCGCAACAGATATTCTGGGGACTCAGGCTGTAGATATAGACGAAAATGGCAAACTGAACTCTTCATTCCTTCAGCTGATACCTAAAATATCATTGACTTACCGCCCGGCAGCAAACCTATCCCTTTGGGGCTCTGTGGCCAAAGGCTATAAGGCAGGAGGATTCAACACCCAGATGTTCAGCGATGTTCTACAGCAGCAGCTGATGAGCAAAATGGGACTTGCAATGGCCTACGACATTGACGAGATAGTAAGCTACCGCCCGGAGACATCCTGGAATTACGAAGCCGGGATAAAACTCCGGCACACTGATTTCGGCCTGTCGGGCGATTTCACCATGTTCTATATCGACTGCCGCGACCAGCAGCTTACAATGTTTCCTTACGGCACCACTACAGGCCGGATAATGGCCAATGCGGGCAAAACACGCAGTTTCGGATGCGAGCTCACAGCACGCTACATGCCCACAAGGGAAATATCGCTCCATGCCTCATATGGATTTACCGATGCACGTTTCGTCAGCTTCAACGACGGACGCCGTGACTACGATGGCAAGCATGTGCCCTATGCACCCTCCAACACCCTGTGGCTCTCGGCAGCCTACACATTCAATATCAGCGGAAATTCAAAGATGTTGAGCAACATCCGCGTGGCAGTGGATTGCCGTGGCGTGGGACGCATATACTGGGATGAAGCCAACGAATGGTCACAGCCTTTTTATATGCTTCCGGGAGCATCAGTCACTGCCGCCGGCAAATATTATTCATTGGAGGTGTGGAGCACCAATTTCACATCCACACGCCATGATGTGTTCAGCTTCATGTCCATGGGCAACCGCTTCACACAGCGCGGTGCACCATGCCGCATAGGAGCCACACTGCGCATAAACCTGAATACAAATTTCGGATTAAACTAAAATAAATCATTATGAACAAGAACATTATCAGGACTTCAACACTGGCTGTAGCCTTGTTAAGCCTCGTTTCATGCAGCGATGACATTGACGGACATAAGGAAGATGTAACGCTTTCTCCATCGTTCTGCTACTACTTCAATCCGCAGTCGGGACAAAAAGTGATCATGCCGCCCTCCACCACCCGTCTTACAATCGACTCACGCGGAAAAGCTGATGCCGAGATCATAAATTTCCGCCGTTATCCGGGATCAGCGCCCGAAACCATCACATTACCCAACCTGCCCTGGATAGCCAGTATAAACGGAGTCACATGTATAGATAAACGTGATCCGCAGGAGCCGGAAAATCAAGTTCATATCGAACGCTACATGGCATATTACGCTGACCGCCGCGTGGATAACAAACCGGCACCTATCAGCTACACTGTGGCTTATCTTGATGATATGACCTATATAGCTACTTTCCCGGCTGAGGAGTATGCTTTCGGAAAAACCGTGACCCGCGAAGCAACCGGAGGAACAGAGGAAAATGAAAACCTCGAAATGTACTATCATTTTACATTCGACACACAGAATATGACTGTGGACATGACAATGGAAAAAGCATTCTTCGGTTTCGGAATGCCTTTCCCGATGACTCTCACAGTACCCTCCATACCACTTACTCTCTCAGCCCAAGGTTTCTCGGCAGAATTAGCCTCCGTAATCCCCGTGAGCGGCGGGGTACCCTATCCGAGATTCGAAATCAAGGATCTCAAAATTGAGATCCCGTTCATTGACAACGGCAGCATTTCATTCACCTGCGCAGGCAAATGGGATGTCAAAGCCCAGGTGTCTACCGTACCCGGAAAAATCAGATAATATTTATTCAGCTGTGCGGGCCAGTTGTGTCCGTGTTATAGCCAACTGCTTTTCAAGGCCTTCTTTCTTCAGAGAGAGGGTCTTGACATCTCTTATGCCCTTTGATAGATTATATAGGGAGGCAACTGACGCGGCCCTGCCGGATGTAAGCGATGCTCTATAAGGCTTACGTCCGTTGAATGTGACGTTCAACGCCTGTCCCTGACGTGATGCTATGAACTTAGCCAGCGAATCGCATTCCGCGCCAAGGTAATGCACTGTCTCCACGCCTCCCGAACGGTCATTGCGCTCTCCGTCATAGGCCACAGCCACTGTAGAGGCACTTTCCACACCGTCACTGACACTGACCGATGTATGCCCATGTCCCGATCCGACACATGATATTATATAGAGGTCTCCGTCAGGCGTAAGCCGGGCCGTCAGGGTGCCCGGTGTAATATCACCCTGACCCGCCACCACATAATATGGCTCAATATCGTTGGCTACTTTCTTCAACGACGCCGTGATGGAATCATTCCGGAGCATAGTCACCACAAGCATGGAATCGGTGAGTTCAAGCTCACGCTGAGTCATGCCCTCCCTTACACGGGCCATGAGAGCCATCCCCTTGCGGCGCACCTCGACCTCGGCAGGACATGTGGAATCCAACGAATCAAGCAACGCTTTGGCCATTACAAACTGTCCGGCATTCAATGCCGAATCGGCCTGTGCATAAAGACCGGCTGCTCTGTCCTTCTCACCCGATGATCCGGAACATCCGCATAACGAAATCAAACCCAAGGCTATGGCAGCCATTCTAATTCTGACGTGTGACATCTTTCACTCCTTTCACTGTTTTTATTTTCTTTATAAGCTGACCCA
>URII01000033.1 GCA_900547825.1 uncultured Porphyromonadaceae bacterium | reverse complement strand
TTATCGACTGAAGGTATATATGCCTCAGGCTGATAATAATCGTAGTAGGAAACGAAGTACTGTACTGAATTTTCAGGAAAAAACTGCTTGAATTCGCTATACAGCTGGGCAGCGAGGGTCTTGTTATGGCTGAGGATAAGTGTGGGCTTCTCCACTCTCTGGATCACATTCGCCATGGTAAATGTCTTGCCCGACCCCGTGACTCCAAGAAGAGTCTGGGCCGGCACACCGTTTCTCACACCTTCCGTAAGGCTTTCTATTGCCTGCGGCTGGTCACCGGTAGGGCTATATTGTGACGAGAGTTTGAATTTCATATCTTAGGATGAAAAGAAATCGGATCAGCTGAGTATTTCAAGCGCTTCTTCCAATGTTACCGGTTTCTGCTCTCCGGCGACCATATCTTTCAGCATTATCGTGCCCTCGGCTATCTCTGTCTCACCCATCACGGCAACAAACGGAATACCGAGCGAATCGGCATAACCCATCTGTTTCTTCATTTTCACCGGATCGGGATATATCTCGCAAGGAATTCCTGATTTCCGCATCCGTTCCATTACCGGAAGTGCGGCCTTGGCTTCCGCATCGCCGAAATTAATAAACATCACCTTAGCTCCGCTATTTACCTCGGATGGATAAAGATCAAGTGCGTTAAGCACATCATAGATTCTGTCGGCACCGAACGAAATGCCCACACCCGACACATCCGGCAAACCGAACACACCGGTGAGATTATCGTAACGTCCGCCTCCGGTTATGCTTCCTATAGCCACATCAAGAGCTTTCACCTCGATTATGGTTCCGGTGTAATAATTTAGGCCGCGTGCAAGCGACACATCAAGATCAAGCGCGGCTCTATGCCATCCGGCATTATATCCCGATATAACCTGACGAAGTTCATCAACACCGGCCATACCGATTTCAGTTTCGGAAAGTATAGCACTGAGTTTTTCAAGCCGTTCATCTGTTGTTCCGGATATCTCAAGAATAGGACGCAAACGCCTTACGGCTTCATCAGATATTCCGCGTTCCCTCAGTTCCGATTCAACATTCTCAATGCCGATCTTATCAATCTTGTCTATGGCTACGGTTATATCAATGATCTTATCCGGTTCGCCTATAAGTTCCGCAATGCCTGCAAGCACTTTACGGTTGTTGAGCTTTATCACTGTGTTTATGCCTAGACGCGTGAACACGTCATCAATCATCGACAGCAGTTCCACTTCATTAAGCAAGGAGGTAGAGCCGATCACATCCGCATCACACTGATAAAACTCACGGTAACGCCCTTTCTGCGGCCTGTCGGCGCGCCATACAGGCTGAATCTGAAATCTCTTGAATGGAAATTGCAGTTCATTGCGGTGCTGCACGACGAAACGGGCAAACGGCACAGTGAGATCATACCTCAAGCCTTTTTCGGCTATCTGCGAGGCCACTTTTACCGAATCGCCGGCTGCGACAAGCTCATTGTCGGCCCCTTTAAGGAAATCGCCTGAGTTAAGTATCTTGAAAAGCAGTTTGTCACCCTCCTCGCCATATTTTCCCATAAGGGTGGAAAGGTTCTCCATAGCCGGAGTCTCAATCTGCCGGAAGCCGTAGAGACGGAATACACTTTTAATTGTATCGAAAATATAATTGCGGCGCGACATCTCCACCGGAGAGAAGTCACGTGTACCTTTAGGTATTGACGGTTTTTGAGCCATAACGATAATAATTAATCAACTTACAAAGTTAGTGATTTATCCTTTATATCAGGCAAGTTTAATCCATATATTTGTTGAGCTTGGCAAGTATTAGGTGATATTCTTTTTCCAATGTCACATAATCCTGTTTCGCCGCAACAAAATATGTCACTTCCTGAATATAAGTCAGAAGATTCATCTCGCCCCCTTCACGCGCTTTGTCAAGCAGACGCATCACGTTGTCATCATCCATTATCGGTTTAAGAGTGCTTAACTCGTCTTCAATAATCTCAAGGGATCTGAAATCATGTGAAATCTGGGCAAGATTCTTCCTCACCGTGTTCTCAGCTTCCGTCTCATAGCTCTGCTGATCAATTATAGCGGCAGCCTTTTTGCTTTTGTTGCTGTATATAGGCAATGTCAGCCCCACTGAAATGCCATTGAATTTGTCGCCCATCTCATAGCTATAGGTATATCCGAGTGAAAAACCTGGCATACGCTCCAGCGAACTGTTCTTAACCTTGCGGGCAGCTACTTCCGACATTGCCGACAGATATCCCGTTTCAGGATTATTATGTTCAGCCATAGCCTTATAATCGGACTCAACTAACTTTTTATGCTCCGGATATTCTGTCAGACCGGCTATAAGTTCATGGCAGTGACGGCCTCCGTTGAGAAGTTCAAGAGCTGATACCGCATCATTCAGCGCAGCCTTGTCCTCGCTCACTTTACGCGACGCCGAAGCCTGCTCCACCCGCAGCTTATTGAGATCTATAATGCTCATCTCGCCTCGTGCATCCGGACGGCTGTAACGCTCTATAAGCATATTGAAATGCTCCAGAAGTTCCTGATCCACTTTAAGTTGTTTTAACGTGCCAATATAATTCAACAGCGCGAGACGCACTTGCAAACGTGTCTCTGCAATATTTTCCTTCTGCTTTATTGACAAGGCATTGTCAAGCTTACGGGCTTCCTCATTACGTGCTTTATATAATCCGGGCCAATCGAATCCCTGACTTATACCTAATGACCATTTATTTCCGATCTGCTTCATTCCCCAGTCGTGCGAAAACGATATTTCCGGATCAGAAAGCTGATTTTCGCTTTTCAGAGTCCATACCTCCGCATTATCGCGTTCCCGGGTCAAGGACAAATCCGTATTATTGTCCAGAATGGCATTTACAGTGTTGTTGAAATCCGCCGGATATACAACAGCCCCCATATCCGAGGCGTTAAGCGAGGACATAGTTATCATACCGCACAAAGTGAGGTATATCTTATTATATTTCATAATTTCTTCTAACTGGATTTATGACTTGATCCACTTGCTGTAAAGCAACGGTACTACAAAGATATTCAAAATTGTCGAGCTTAACAAACCGCCCAATATCACAATAGCCAGCGGTGACTGAAGCTCATTGCCCGGTTCGTCGCCACGCAAAGCGAGCGGAATAAGGGCCAACGCGGAAGTCAGCGCAGTCATGACAATGGGGAGAAGCCGGTCAACCGATCCCTTTACAACACGCTCACGCAACGCGACTCCTTCGTTGCGCAATGCGTTGTAACGCGACATCAGAAGCATTCCGTTGCGGGTAGATATACCAAGCAATGATATGAAACCGATTATAGCGGGAATGTTCAGTTCGCCCGAAGTCAGGGCCAACAGGAATACACCCCCAATCATAGCCAACGGCATATTTATGAGTGTAAGCAATGCCTGGCGCACACTCCGGTATTCATAATACAGGAGCATGAATATCACTGCCAAAGCACCCAATGAGGTAATGGCTAATGTGCGCGAAGCCGATTCTTCGCTCTCGAACTGGCCGCTATACTGCACATAATAGCCTTCGGGAAGACTTACATCCGAATTGATTCTGTCACGTATCTCATCTACTGCTGTGCGGAGATCCCGGCCTTCCACATTAGCGGATACAACAATACGCCGGCTTACATTCTCCCGGTTTATGACATTGGGACCTGATGAAGATACTATATCCGCAATCTGGCCAAGCGGCACTTTTCCATTATACGTGTCGACAGGCAGATCACCCAGAGTAGTTATGTCAGCGTGGGACACATCATCGAATTTGAGAGTCACATCATAGGGGAGACCCTGTTCATAAACTCTCGACACCACTTTGCCTCCGAGGCCGGTAGCGACAAAATCAGCAAACTGTCCGGGAGTAATTCCATACCGGGCCAACATCTGACGGCGCGGACGGATATCGATCTGCGGACGCTCCACCTGTTGCTCCACAGTCACATCCACCACGCCCTCAATTCCCGACATGATTTCTTTCACTTTATTTCCGCTGCGAAGAAGTGCCGACAGATCATCGCCGAATATTTTGACTGCAATCTGAGCCTGTGTGCCGGAAAGCATTGCATCTATACGGTGTGATATAGGCTGGCCGATCTCCACATTCACTCCGGGCAGAGTATTGAGCCGCTGACGGATGTCGTGAGTAAGCTCAAGACGCGAGCGGTCCTTCAGTTCATACGGTACTTCCAGTTCCGAAACATTGGCTCCAAACGAATGCTCATCAAGTTCGGCACGACCGGTTTTACGCGCCACTGTAAGTACCTCAGGAACTTCAAGAAGCATTTTCTCAGCCATATTTCCTATCCGGTCACTTTCTTCAAGAGATATTCCCGGCAGGGCCGATATGTTAATGGTGAAAGATCCCTCATTAAACGGCGGGAGGAAGCTGCGCCCCAGAGTGAAAAATACCGCCATCGCTGACAGAAACAATATTCCGATTCCCCACATTACAGGTTTAGGCCTCGAAAGGCATTTTGCCAGCAGGCGTGAGTATGCCGATTTCAATTTTTGAGTTACACGTGGCTCCCTGTCATTCTTATCAGCCTTATTTCCCGAAAGGAGATAAGAGCATAACACAGGTGTCACTGTAAGGGCCGTCACGGTAGATGCAACCAATGCCACTATAAATGAAATGCCCAACGGTATCATCATGCGGCCTTCTATTCCGTTAAGAAAGAACAGAGGCGTGAAACTTGCTATGATAATAAGCGATGAGTTGAATATAGGCAAACGCACCTCTTTGGAAGCCTCATAAATCACATGCAACACCGGCTTACGGTCCGAAACGGGTAAAAGCCTGTTTTCGCGCAGCCGTTTGTACACATTCTCCACATCCACTATTGCATCATCCACAAGCGAGCCGATAGCTATTGCTATGCCACCAAGACTCATCGTATTGATGGTTTGCCCTAAAAGGTGCAGAATGAGTATCGTTATTATTATTGAAAGAGGGAGCGCGACAACTGATATTATCGTTGTGCGTGCATTCATCAGGAATATGAACAGCACAATGACTACAAAAATGGCTCCTTCAAAAAGAGAGGTCTGCAAATTACCTATGGAGGACTCTATAAACCGGCTTTGCCGGAAAATATCCGTAGAGATTTTTACGCCGTGGGGAAGATTGGGTTTTAAGCTCACAAGCGACTCTTCAACTTTCTCTGTAAGATCGGTAGTCGACACCCGGGGCTGTTTTGTAACCGTAAGCAGCACAGCACCACGGGCTTTCTCCGAGGCGGCACCTAAACGCGGAGTCTTGGGCCCTTTTTTAACTTCTGCTATATCGGCAAGTGTGACCATTGCCCCGTCAGCCCCCGATTTTACAACTGTGGAGCCGATATCTTCCACCGAGGTAGTGGCCAGATCAGCTTTTACTATATATTCATTGCCATAATCATACAATATTCCTCCCGAGGCATTTGAATTAAACTTATCTGTGGCCTGAATAAGTTCATCAATTGTTATTCCGTAATAATTAAGTTTCGACGGAGATACAAGTATTTGGTATTCAACCTCATCACCTCCCATAACAGCTACTTGTGCCACACCTCCCAGCGCCAGAAGCCGCGGCTTTATGACCCTCTCGGCTGTCATTCTGAGTTCAGGAAGCGGAATGGAATCACTTGTAAGGCCAATAATCATTATCTCGCCGAGAATTGACGACTGTGGTCCAAGGGTAGGGGAGCCTATTCCATCCGGCAATGATTCGCCTACCGCACTCAGTTTTTCAGAAACAGTCTGCCGTGCGTGGTATGTATCGGTTCCCCAGTCGAATTCCACCCACACCACGGAGAAGCCTGTTGAAGAGGAAGAGCGTACACGCCGTACCCCTGAAGCTCCATTCATTACCGACTCAATAGGGTAGGTGACCATTTTTTCCACTTCCTCCGGGGCAAAGCCTGGGGCCTCGGTCATAACGGTTACAGTAGGAGCGTTGAGATCAGGAAATATATCAACTTCGGTATTTATCAAGGCAAAACAACCTGCCACCAATAGCGCAGCAGATAATACCAGCACAAGAATGCGGTTGGAAAGCGAAAAATGTAATATTCGATTAAGCATCGTAACAATCTATTCTTTAACAGTTTATTGTCAATGAGTATGGCTATGTCCTTCCGGAACAGCGCCGCTCATTTCCTTAAGGCGCACCGACATGGCTCCTTCCACTACTACCTCATCACCGGCTTTTATACCTTCAAGTATTTCCACGTTCATGCCGTCATCATCGCCTACGGTAACCTTACGTTTCTCGTAAACATCCTTTCCGGTCTTAACAAACACAAAGAGTTCGCCGAACTGCTCTACAAGCGCATTACGCGGTACAACAAGACACTCCACACGGTCACTTCCGATAAGATACACCTCAGCAAAGGAACCGCTTACCACTTGCCCGTCATTCTCAAAACTGAAATAGACAGGAATATATGCCTGCGATGTAGCCATTGGTGCCGGAGATGAATCAAGACGACCGCCATGCTCGGCAAGCACTATTACAGGAGCGCCATTTGACTGACGCAAGTTGGCGCTTTGTACCGAGGAGAGACGGTGAGCCATACGTGGAGGCACATCAGCCCTAAGAGTCAACCGCGATGAGTTGGATATTTCAGCTATAGGCTGCCCTGTATTGACAAATTCCCCATTCTGGACAAGCAGCTTGGTTAATGTTCCGGCAACAGGCGACACGGCATTGCCCGAAGCAGCAGGCGCACTATAAGCTGACAATGCTGCTTCATAGTTGTATTTCAACGCATTATATTCTTTTGTGGTTATTATGCCGTCCTGATGCAACGGTGTGGCCCTGTCAAGTTCCCGTTTTGCCGCCTCTACAGCCACTCGTGCAGCCTCATTGGTATCGCCACCGGATATGTTTTTAGATGACACATGTCCTATAACAGTCCCCACATTGACCTTTACACCCGGAGTGACCGATTTATTCAACCTTATAATACCGGATGCGGGAGAAGAAACAACTCCTTGGTGTCCTGTGGCGGGAAGCACTTCACCTGACACACGCATTACGTTATGAAATGTCTCCGGAGCTATAACCTTTGCCACTATACCTAATTTTTCCGCATCATGGTCGTGAATTATGATTTCATCGTCGGAATGTTCGGCTTTTTCAGCCGCCTTTTCACCATGATCATGCGAGGACTCGTCAGATGTGCTGTGCGAACAGCTCAGCATTCCAGAAATAATTAATGCGGATAAAGTTATCTGCGTGAACGTTCTATATAGTCTCATTTGCTGTTAGTGGGTTGTTATCGTTAATCAATATTGAGCCTAAAATAATGGTTCTACAAATTTAAATATAAGTCTCTGCATATCGTGTGCACAAATATGAAAAGGCCTATATGGCTTTGTCATAATAGATATTATGTTAAATTACTCTATTTTGATCTCAGCAAATATTATCTGGATAACCCCCATCTTATTTTCATTACCTCAGCCAATGGATTGATGTAAGCTAATCTATAAATAAAGCCGGATTATGCGCATGAGCGAATCCGGCTTTATTCTATACAGAAATTATAAGATGTGAATTAGTCCTGCACAAGTGCTACGAGAACTTCTTTTTCATCTTCTGAATCAGCAAAGGTTATTTTGTTTTCTCTGGCCAGCCAGCCTAAAGCAGCATAGAGTTCTTTATCCTTCAGCTTGGTCATTTTTTTGATCTGCTTTGTGCCGATAACATCTCCTTCATTAAGGGCGTTCCATACAAGGCCGGCCCATGAACCAATTACTTCAGTGTTCATTTTTAATTTATTTTTGTTAGACAATAATAGAAAATATATAAATTTTGACCTGATAATTTGCCATATCCTGTCGCAAAGTTAGAAATTATTTTCAGCATATCAACCATACTGTTATAACAATTTTTAATAAAAAAAGTTTTCGAGATTATATCCATTTGATTCTCAACAAGATATCTACACAATTTAGTTCATCAGAAATCATATATTTTGATGTTTATAAGTATAATTATTACCTTTATAGCGTTATTATATCATTATGATGAACGGATTAGTAATAAAAAGCACCGGCAGTTGGTACACTGTGCAACCTGATGGTGAAAACAGCACTGTCAACTGCAAAATCAAAGGCAATTTCCGGATCAAGGGGATCAGAACCACAAATCCTGTCGCCGTGGGTGACAGAGTAACGGTAGTCCCTAACGAATCCGGCACAGCATACATAACAGCGATCTCACCACGTAAAAACTATATAATAAGACGATCAAGCAATTTATCGAAAGAGTCGCAGATAATTGCAGCCAATATCGATGCTGTGGCTCTGATAGCCACACTCTCCCACCCCACAACCTCCACCACTTTCATCGACCGTTTTTTAGTTACGGCGGAAGCTTATTCCGTACCGGCTATTCTGGTGCTTAACAAAGTGGATCTCATGGACAGTGAGGATGATAAGGAATATCTTGATGCTGTAAGTTCGCTATACAGCGGTATCGGATATGAAGTGCTGAAAGTATCTGCCAAAACAGGCTTCGGCATAGATAGGCTCAAAGAAGCCATAAGAGGCAAAATAACATTATTTTCCGGCAATTCCGGTGTTGGCAAATCCACTCTGATCAATGACATAATACCCGGAATAGAGCAACGCACGGCTGAAATATCATCAATCCATGACACCGGAATGCACACCACTACATTTTCCGAAATGTTTCCGTTGCCTTCCGGATCCGGATATATAATAGACACTCCCGGTGTAAAAGGCTTCGGAACAGTGGATATGGAGCCTGAGGAAGTGGCTCATTATTTCCCTGAGATATTCAGGACATCGCACAATTGCCGCTACAACAACTGCACCCATACTCATGAGCCGGGATGTGCGGTGCTCGACGCGTTGGAACACCATTATATAGCTCAGTCGCGTTACAATTCCTATCTGAGCATCCTCGAGGACTGCAAACCTGACAAATACCGGAAGCCTTTTTAATTGACCGTATAATTTCATTCCGGATGCCTGCGGTAAGATTGTTCAACCCGGAGAATGATGTGGCTTTAGCATACGGCAGTGACCATTTCACCCCTCCTGCCCCGGCCCTGAAAATTGCCAGAGCGGGATGCTGTATGCCATTATGGTGGTCGGAGCCTGATGACATGCTTATTCTCCCGTCCGGTATAGATACGGCTGTTGTGAACCGGTTCATTACGGAGAACAATCTTCCCGGGAAATTATACCGGCATGGAGTGCACGGGGCACCGGAACCTTGGGGCTGGAGCAGATATGCCCGCCAAAGGTATAAGTCAGCGGGCTTTCCCGATGATAAGTTGCCTGACGGAACCACTCTTGATAAATTACGCATGGTGAGCCATCGCCGCACATCGCTCGCTCTGTTCAATATTATACGTGAACAGATCCCTGAATATCCATTGCATCAGGCTCCAGCGGAAATAAGAACCGCTGACACAGTTCCGGAACAATGTTTTCTGAAACAGCCATGGTCAAGCAGCGGACGCGGAGTGTTCGACAGCCGCCTGATATCACGCGACAAGCTACTGAGAATTGCCGGGGACAGCATACGGCGGCAAGGATCTGTCATGGCGGAACCTTGCCTCGACAAGAGAGTGGATTTCGCAATGTTGTTCCGTTGCAACGCGGGATCGGTAAGTTATCGCGGACTGTCGGTATTCCATACGGCTTCGGGAAGTGAATATGCCGGCAACATCATGGCTCCACAGTCAAAACTACAGCAGTTTATAGCACATGCGGTTGACGGAGGCGCAAAAACACTTTCAGAAATACGCAATGCTGTAAATAATGCTCTGAACCTTATCATTCCGTCGTTCTACTCAGGATGGGCCGGAGTAGATATGATGGTGTACCGGGATAATAATTCAGGCAAGATGCTCATAGCTCCGGCTGTAGAACTGAATATGCGCATTACTATGGGTGTGACAGCCCTGCTGCTTGAAAAGCATGAAATTTTCCATGGGAAAGAGGGATTACTGAAGATCATCCCTTCCGGATCATTCAATCCGGGTAGACATAAATTGCTGTCACCTGTTATCGGTGACGGGCCGTGCTACATTGTCGAATTTACGCAACACATTGTATAAACGGTTTACCGGCAGCCCCATCACATTATAGAAACTTCCATCGATACCCTTTACTCCCACTGCCCCTATCCATTCCTGAATACCGTAAGCACCGGCTTTGTCCAAAGGGCTATAATGGCTCACATAATATTCTATCTCATCAGCCCTCAGGCTATCGAACTCCACTATGGTAACAGTGCTGAATGACTCCTGATACCCGGCAGATGTGACGCATACCCCGGTCACTACCTTATGGGACCGCCCCGAAAGCTTCATAAGCATATCCACAGCATCTTCTCCCGACGCCGGTTTGCCAAGAATCTCATTTCCACATATCACCACTGTATCGGCTGTGATAAGTATATTATCTGGGGTGATGCTGTCACTATAAGCTTCCGCTTTAAGACGCGACAGAAATTCAGGAACTTTTTCCGGATCCAGATCAGCCGGATACGTTTCCTCTATGTCCCGGCTTTCGGCAATCTCAAACGGAATATCCAGCATCCCGAGCAATTCCCGGCGTCGGGGTGAATTACTGGCCAATATTACCTTATAGTTTTCAAGCATTTTAACTTCTGATTATTTACCATCCGAAAGCCTCGGCATTATCAAGCCAAAGACCTTTGCGTTTGAGTATCTGTTCCAGCAAATCGCGTGCAACACCATATCCTCCGTCAACCGGTGATATATACTGGGCTATCTGCTTTATATCGGTGGCAGCATCCTTCGGACATACTGAAAGCCCCACTGCCTTCATAGGCTGATAATCCGGAATATCATCGCCTACATATGCCACCTCTTCGGCGGTAAGATTCTCTTTATTAAGCCATTCACTCAAACATGGGAGCTTATCCCCTACCCCCATATAAATGTCCTCTATGCCCAATGCTTTGTAACGGCACACTATCGCATCATCTGTACCACCCGATATAATGGCAATCTTCAATCCTTTTTTTACCGCAAGTTGTAAGGCAAATCCATCCTTAATATTTACCATACGGCACGGAACGCCATTCCGGTCAATCGCCACTGTAGATGGAGAAAGCACTCCGTCCACATCAAACACCACGCCTTTTATGCTGCTGAGTTCGGTAAAAATTCTGCTCATTGATTATAATGGTTCATTATATTATCTGAAAGGATTCGGTAAATATCCCGCTCATCACCCGAAAGTTCCGATATATGGCTGTTTATGATTCTGCTGTCACCTCTGCGGGCCGGGCCGGTTTGTCCGGCTTCAGGCCCGATAGCCGACATGGTCTTGTGCAATGTTTCTTCAACCAATGGCTTCATAATAGTTATATCCATGCCGTCGGCCTGTAACAGCCTGTCGGCAATGGCCCACATGTAGTTGGTGAAATTACAGGCAAACACTGCGGCAATATGCATTCGACGGCGCATTGCTGAATCAGCTTTGCGGACATTGCATGAGAGTTGTCCGGCAATATTCCACAGCAATTGCGTCACTCCGTCATTGGCTCCCTCTATAAAAAAAGGTACCGAAGCCATATCCAGTTTCTTACCCTTTGAGAAGGTCTGCATAGGATAAAGCACCCCATAATCATTTGTTAACGGACTGAAAATATCGGCCGGCAGGCTTCCGGAGGTATGAACCCATAATGCTCCGTCAGCCGGAAAATCCGCTACAGTATCAATCAGGGCATCATCACTGAGCATAGACAGATATAAATCGCAATCTTCCGGAATAGCAGAGATATCGACAGCTTCCATATCGGATATCCCTGTGGCCGATATTATTTCCCGGGAGTGTGCAGGTGTACGGCTTGCCAAAGCCACCGGAATAATTTCCGGCAATTTTGCCATTGCCGGCACAAGCGAGGACGCAACATTCCCTGCGCCTATAAATACGGTACGTAATTTACGCTTGTTCATCGGCTCGCCACTCACCTATCATGACCTTCTCCCACTGAAGCCTGTCAACAGCCTGAGGGCGTTTGTCTTCCCCCTTATGTCCTATGGCTATGATGCACTCCACATTGATAGTTTCAGGTATATGCAACAGCGACTGAATATATTCCTCAGCCGGAATATTGTCGACACCGTAACGGTTACGCACCTGAATCCAGCAGCTTCCCAATCCGAGATCGGCAGCCTGCAGCTGCATGGCAAAAGCGGCTATGGAAGCATCCTCCACCCACGGATCACTGACAGATGAGTCGGCTGCTACCACTATGGCCAAGGAACACTTTGCAATTGGACTGCTGCCCATAGTGCGACATTCGCTCAGGCGTTGCAACATTTCCGGGTCTTCCACCATAATAAAACTCCATGGCCGGGAACTCTTCGATGACGGAGCCATAAGGGCAGCCTCAATTATTAGCTTCACATGCTGGGCGTCAATAGGTTCCGACGTATACTTACGTATACTACGGCGTTCAACCATCAGATCATGAAAACTTTTCATGGCTATAACATAGTTGGCTATTATGTAATTTTCAATTGCGCTCGCAAACCCAGGCACCGGGATAACGCTGCGATACACCTTTATGGTTACGCAGTGAAATAAGAGCTTCACGGCTGCTGTCCTCCGCTAAATAAACACGGTAGCGCCCATCCTGAATGAGAATCTTGAGATCCGGATTCCCATCAGTCCTTATAAATTCCAGAGCTTTTGCTTCGGAAGTGAGTGAAGCTACAACAAGACAATAAGGCTTGCCTCTACCTAAAGCCTCCAACTGTACTTTGGGCGTTGAGACTGTCTTTACAGGGGTTATGTGATCCTGTTTTGTCGAAGATCCTGTCTTAGCAGTATCAACTATACTTGCAGCCTCGGCAGAGACAGATGGATATGCTATTGAAAGCACTTTCTCATCAGCTCCATTTCCACGCCGCTCAGGAACCGACGCCACGGTAACAGGCCCCTGACCTGAAAGAGACGCATAGCTGATTGTCCGTGAACCGGTATCGAACGGCATTCGCAGCGTCAATCCGATACATACTATAACAGCAACTGCCGCAACCCATTTGACACCTTTAATCAGATAAGGTCGGATAGAATTGCCTATGGATTGCTCGAATTCGCTAACGGCATCATGCGATAAGGGGTTCGGTTGCCTTACGATTTTTCTCAGCTCTACTTTGGGAAGAGCCCTGTAAAGATCAGCTGTAGAATTAACATCCGGCACAAAACATATCTTGCCGTCATGGGATGATTCCAGAATCCCAATATTTCCGAAGCTTATGCGGCCCTGGGCCGATATACGTGATTTAATGGCCGCAACCGCCTCCTCCACAGCAGCAAGCGCCGTAGGGTAACTGAAGCGGTAACGTCGCATAACGCTTGACACCAACAGTCCGTCGTTATGGTTTACAGCCACGTTGAATGAAACACCTCTGAACGGAGGATAAAACATCATGGACTGCGAATCAATGCGTGCGCTCGACATACGCGCTAAAAAAGCGCCTAATGAAGGCACTATCACACAGTCATGACGACGCAGCAGATATTCCACATGTTCAACGATGTTAATCATGTCACAAAGTTAGTGAAAATTTAAGTGACGGCAAAGTCTATGCCGCATGTTTATTCACATCATTTAAACAACCGGGAAATATTATCTTCCGTAATTGTGGCTATAATTAATTTCCCGTCAGGCGTATATGTAGGCGTTGGCAATTTAAATAAAGAGCTCAGAAGGTGTTCGATCTCAGCCTGCGCCAATGCCCGTCCCGGCTTGATAGCGGAGTGACGCGCCATTGACAAGGCCATAGCCTGGATTATATTGTCCGAAGCCAATGAACCGCTCTCCTCCATTTCAGCGATAAGGGCAAGCAATGCATCGGCAGGAGATGTCAATGGAAAAACCGCAGGGACTTTCAATATGCTCCATGTGTTATCCCCCAGCGGCGACAGTTCGAACCCCAGCGCCGACACACTGTCAATGAGCGATTCAAGCACTATCCCCTGCGATGCCGAAAGTGTCACACTCTCCGGAAACATTATATGCTGCGACGCTATTTCGGAACTGCCGAGTTTCGACATATATTCATCATACAGCACAGCTAAATGTGCCCTGTGCTGATCAATTATCATTATGCCGTGGCGCGAAGGAGTAGCTATATACCGGTTCCTGATCTGAAATGTACCGCTTACAGAAGCTGCGATCTCTTCAATTTCTATAGGAAGGGCGCTTTCGGCCGAATGTACATTAAGGCGGCTGCTTTCTATCTCACCCTCTTGTACCGGTGTATCGTTCCTGCGGGTAAAATCGGCATAAAGTTTGTCCCAGTCACGTGCCGAATCCTGCAAAGCTGACCGTACAACAGATGCGCTTCTTCCTGTACTCTGACGGAATGGATTATACGAATGGTCTATGGCCACATCATGCTCGGCATTCGCATTCGGGCTGAATGCCGGAATGTCCGGAACATCCTCGACTGAAAAGTCAATTGAGGGCACGGCGTTATATTTTCCCATGCTTTCCCTTACAGATGCGACAAGGATCTGACGTATGGCTGCTTCATTCTCAAACTTGATCTCACTTTTAGTGGGATGTATGTTGACATCTATGGTATCCGGATCTACGGTAAAGTCAATAAAATAGTTCGGCTGCACATCCGGACTTATGAGATTATCATAGCAGTCCATTATTGCCCTGTGAAACACCGGATGCCTCATGTTGCGGCCATTGACAAACAGATATTGAAGAGCTCCCCGGCGCCTGGATGCTTCGGGAAGTCCGATATAACCGTTAAGCCGCACCAACGCTGTGTCAGTGGCCACAGGCAATATCTGATTTCCCAAGGTCTTACCGAAAAGAGCCGTTATGCGCTGTTTAAGTGTTCCCTTTATGAGCTGATGGATTGTAATGTCGTTATGTATAAGCGACAGCTCAACATCAGGATTCACAAGCGCCAGCCGCTCAAATTCCTTGACCACATTGCTGAACTCCACCGAATCCTTTTTCAGGAATTTACGACGGGCCGGCACATTGAAAAACAGATTCTTAACCTGAAAATTACTCCCTTTGGGACACCCGGCAGCCTCCTGAAGCTCCACTTTGGAACCTGATATCACAATATGCGTGCCTAAAGTATCTTCTTCGCGGCGGGTTTTCAGATCCACAGTAGCTATAGCCACTATCGAGGCCAAAGCCTCGCCACGGAAACCCATTGTGCGGAGAGCAAACAGATCGGCGGCCTCTGAGATCTTGGAAGTGGCATGGCGCTCAAATGCCATACGGGCATCGGTGTCACTCATTCCTTTGCCGTCATCCACTACCTGGATCAGTGTACGTCCCGCATCACGTATAATAACACTTATACGTGTGGCACCGGCGTCAACAGCATTCTCCACAAGCTCCTTGACAACGGAAGCCGGACGCTGTATCACCTCTCCGGCAGCTATCTGGTTGGCTACTGAATCAGGCAGAAGTCTTATAATGTCACTCATCTTTTTCCGGAGGCAGGGCTAATTCGTTCAATCTGTTATTTCCTGACGGTTTGCTACGCTTACGCCGTCCATTGCTGTCGTCAGTGTCTTTAAGTAGCTCTGAAGCTTCGGCAGGATACACAAAAATATCATCCGGATTCTTGGGCCGCAATGCCTCAAGCCATTTAAATCCAGGAAGAAAATAAGCTCCCTTTTTGGCACTGAACAACGGCACAAGATTACCTTTGGTCTCAGGCCACATCACACCCCGCTTTATAGTATTGCCGTCAAAAGTTACATCTAAAAACGAGGTTTGCGTATAGGCATATTTATTATAGCTTGAGTCATTCTCCATCGGGAACAGGATCATCTGCACATTCCCTTCCACATAAAGCCGTGTTATGGTTGAGTCGTTGAACCAGGCTTTCATGTCATTTCCTGCCAACTGGTTATAGCAGTCCTCCAATATGTGTTCAGCCATAAAGCCTGTTTCGGGAAGCCTGGCCCAGTCAGGCACAGAATCATTGGCATGGACATGAATCACATTGCCGAATATCTGACGCTCGCCGCTCCAAACCACAGGATGTCCGTACATATACATCATTGAATCACGCTCCACACCACTCAGAGAATCACACAGCCCCTGAAGGTCCGAACGATAGAATCTCACCCTGTGAAAGGCGTTGGTTATACGGGTAGAGTCAGCCTTTACCAAATAAGCGTTGATTGTGTCGCCATGAAGATAGAGCGTATCTCCGCTGCGGTATTCTTTTGCCAATGCACGTCCGGTAACGAAAGCGCTGTCAGCAATTTCATTGTAGAACCCATAATCCCCGCATAATGTGGAATGACGGGCGGAGTCCACCAGAACCATATTTCCGAACGCCTCGCCAAATCCTCTGGATCTGTCATAGAACAGAGTGTCGCCCGTGAGCGTGGCTCCGTTATTGGTATACACAGTGGAGCGCGAAAACAGATCCGCCTGACCGTTTTCAGTGTTATATGTTCCGGAAGAGGTCACTATGCGTCCATCCTTGTTTATTATCCGTGTAGGCATTTCTATGCGGGCTATATGTGTGGCCGTGTTGTAATGCAACTCATCGGTAAACATCCTCAGAGTGTCCGTAGGCCTGATGCTTTTCAGCACCACATCATCATAGAAATCGGCATTCTTGGTTCCGGGATAATATTCCCCACGCCATGATTTAAGACTGTTCTGACGGTCCGTAAGCACCCCGCCCACATTGTAGAAGCCCTTTGACACAGCCAGATCATAATAGAACACATCTGTCTCCAGCTTTACATCGCGGTTTATAAGCCTTACCTTCCTACCGGCCGAACCGAAAAGTGTGGCCATTTCGCGCGGCCCGTCATAATTAAGCTCGTCAGCAAATACGAAAAGTGTATCGCCCTGCTCCATCTTCACATTTGAATATGCATCCAGCGAATTGGTCGACATATAAAAATGTGCGCTGTCACAGTACATGAACATGTCACCCTTTCGGAACCTCACATTCCCCACAAGCACCTGATAGTCGCGGCTTACATTCTCGTCCATAGAAAGATGGTCGGCATGTTCAAGAAACACCTTGCCGGGTTCATAACGGTTGGCGTCGGGAATAACCGGCTTTATAGGAGGCTGCTGCTGGGCTCCCAACGGGCCTGACAGCGCCGGAGGGAGCGCCGTCAAAAGCAAACACGCCGCAACACCATAGGGGCTGAGGCGCTTTTGCTTATGTGGTTTGACAATGCGTTTTTTCATCAATCCTGCTTTATCCAGCCCTTATGCTCGAAATCACAGTTTCGCCAGCCGTCCTCGATTTTCACATAGGTCTCATTTATCTTTGTTTCCAACCAACGTGTCAGAATCTTGGTCTTCTCGGCTGTTTCATACATATCCTTTATCACCTGATAATCATCGGCAAGATTAGCCTTATGTCCGTCAATGCGGGCTGTAAGCATAATCATGGCCACTATATCGGAATTCTTCTTGGGATCTTTCATGATAAACGGCTTGGATATCTCACCCACTTTCAGTTTCGCAGCTTCCTTGGCTACCTCCTGCGGAAGCTCGCTCATCTCAAAACGGGCATTGCCTGTATTCTCGTTCACCATGATACCATGATTGTTGCGGGTGTCCTTATCCTGCGACACATACGGCACAGCCTGATCGAATGTCATTTTCTTCTTATCCACTATATCGGCCCTTACCGAATCAAGTCGCGCAAGAGCATCGATCAGATCCTTGTCCGACACTTTCGGACGTAAAAGGATATGACGGGTATTGATGCGGTCGCCACGTTTCTCTATAAGCTGGATTATGTGATACCCATACTGCGACTCTACAATCTTGGAAACCCTCTTAGTATCATTCAGATTAAAAGCCACATTGGCATAGGCAGGATCCAACGTCGCACGCCCGGCAAAACCAATCTCACCGCCGCGCACTGCGCTCCCGTCGTCCTCGGAATAAAGAACAGCAAGTGTGGAAAAATCACTCTCTCCTGAATTTACTTTATCGGCAAATCCACGTAAGCGTGCTTTCACAGCCTCGATCTCCTCGCGCGGTATCACCGGATTTACTGTGATAAGCTGCACTTCCACCTGCAAAGGAATATAGGGCACACTGTCGGCCGGCAGATTGTCGTAATACTTGCGCACTTCCGACGGTGTGACTTTCACATCCTTTGTCAGCGACTCCTGAACCTGACGTATACGCGACATATTACGGATCGTCTCGGCGAGTTCCGACCGGAGTTCAGGCATTGACTTGCGGAAATATTCCTCCACTTTCTCACGGCTTCCAAGATTGGCGATAAAATAATTCAACCGTGATTCCACCTGGGCCGATACGGCACTCTCCGCTACCTCCACAGTGTCCATGTCAGCCTGATGGAGATAAAGCTTCTCTATGGCGAGACGTTCAGGAATCACACAATAGGGATCCCCCTGAAGTTTCTGGTTTTCATATTGCAGCTGGCTGTAGGCCTCCTCTATTTCCGACCTCCATATGGGGCCGTCGCCTACTACCCACGCCACCTCATCTATCACATTGCTCTCTCTCGCCAATGCGACAAAGCCGACAGCCCCTAAGGCCGCCGGCAATATCATTTTACAGATAAATCTATTTTTAATCACAATGTCCTTTTATTTCACTTGTTTAAGTACAGCATCATTGACCTTTACAGGATATTTCGCTTTCAGCTCCTCTATCCACTGCTTTTCAAGCAGCTGCTGGTAATCACCTGATGCGGCCCCTTTCACATCGCGGGCCTCCTCCGGCTGGTCAATCACCTTGCCGAGATAATCGAAATAGAATGCCCATTTGCTTTTCGACATGTCAGGCATGGGACCCTCGAACGCTATATTGTCGATAATGTTGTTCTCGCCCTTCTCTGCCAGCACACGTTCCACCTTTACATTGCGGCCGAACTGTTCACGCATTTTTGCAACAAGCTCATCGCCGGGAACCGGATTTTTCTGCAACCACTCCTGTGCTGCGGAAGCAATTGAGTCGGTTGTGCCGAAAATCACATATCCCTTGTAATGGGGTTTGCTCCATGTATATTTGGCCCGGTTGTCGTTGAAGAACTTTTCAAGTCCCTCGGTATCCTTGGCCGCGCGGTCCCAAACATTACGGTTGCTTACTTCAAACAGCAGAATTCCGTCACGATATTCCTTTACAAGATTGCGGTAATCGGCATTCATCTCTGCAAGCCGTTCGATAGCCACATCGGCGGTAACTTTGTCAAGAGTTTTTTCCGTTGCAGCTACAAACTCCTCATAATACTGGGCACCGTCCAGATCCGCCCGGGCTGACATATCCTTTATCACTTCATCTGCAGCAATCTTCTGTCCGCCCACCGATGCCACCGTCACATTACCAAGAGCTTTCAACCCTTCAAACGAAGCGGAATCCACCGCGGCAACTCCCTTAAGGGATTTTTTCACCTTGTCAAGCCCTTTCTTGTCAAGCTTAGCTTTATAGATTGTCTTGTATTCTTCTAATTTTTTCTTTTCCGGCAAAAGATTGCGGTCATCATGGCGTATGGCATTCAATACATTAGCACGCTCCTCGGCACGGTTCACTGTGTCCTGATGGGCTGTCTTGCGGATGATATGATATCCATAGGCTGTGCGGAAAGGAGCGGAAACCTCGCCGTCCTTAAGCTCGAACGCCACTTTCTCAAATTCCGGAACCATTCGTCCGGGGCCGAACCAAGGCAGCTCGCCGCCTTTCATTGCGGTGCCGCGATCTTCGCTTTCCATTCTCGCCACACTTGCAAAAACCGAAGCCGGAGCCTCTTTCAGCAGATTGTAAAGTGAATCTATCTGCGCCTTGGCTATAAGAGTGTCGGCAGGAGATTTGCCACGTGTGAATTTAAGGATGTGCGACGCCTTCACTTTGCCCGGATTCGGAAGCTGGGCCTCAACCTTTATTATATGATATCCGAACGGAGTCTCCATAACCTCCGAAATGGATCCCACAGGTGTTGAATAGGCTACATCCTCAAACTGATAGGGATATACATTGGGAATAACTTTACCCATATGGCCGTGATTGCGTTTAGCCTGAGGGTCTACAGAATATTTATCGGCCATTTCGGCAAAATCCGCACGTCCGGCTACTATCTCCTTGCGGATGCTGTCGAGTTTGTTCCAGGATGCACGGCGTTCGGCAGGGGTATTCCCTTTCTTTACCATTATATGATGCACATCCATTATATGGTCCATACGGTCGAGCACATTATTCACCAGCTCAGCTTCCACCGTGGTGTCGCGCATATATGGTTTGGCCAATTCCCGGCGGTGTCCGTCAAGTTCCTCAATAAACGCTTTCGTAGTGTCAATTCCGTGAGCTTCGGCATCGGCTACTTTAAGCTTATAATTGATAAACAGTTGCAAATATTCATCAACAGTCTGGGGCTGTGTCTGCTGAGTGTTGTTTTTATTATAGAGATATTCAAACTCGCTCAACGGCACATTCTTGCCATTGACCGTGAGGATAGTGGGATCGGTCTCTTTTTTTGCAGCCGTGGCCACCACCGCTAATGCTGCCAGCGCCAGAGGAACTGCGCAAAATTTAAGTTTCATGTAGATTTAGAATTAAATAGGCTTGATCATATCGGGTAAATTACACCCTATAATGGAACGGATTACCCGGCGGAATATTGTATTCCTCAGGGTAATCCGATTTATATTTTATTGCGATACCGTGCTGTAGTTGGGAGCCTCGCTGGTTATCGACACGTCATGGGGATGGCTCTCACGTATGCCGGCATTTGTTATGCGGGTAAACTGTGCGCGATGCAATGCATCGATATCCCGTGCCCCGCAATATCCCATGCCTGAGCGCAAACCTCCGAGCATCTGATATGTAACCTCATATAGCGAGCCTTTATACGGCACCCGCGCCGCAATTCCTTCCGGCACTAACTTCTTGGCATCTGTTTCATTGCCTTGGAAATATCTGTCCTTCGAGCCTTTTTCCATTGCCTCGAGCGATCCCATGCCTCGGTAGGTCTTATACTTACGGCCATTATATATGATAGTGTCGCCGGGCGATTCTTCCACACCTGCCAGCATCCCGCCAAGCATCACACACGATCCTCCGGCAGCCAATGCCTTTACTATGTCGCCGGAATACCGTATGCCGCCATCTGCGATTATAGGCACTCCTGTGCCTTCCAGCGCCTTGGCAACATCATAAATAGCTGTCAGCTGCGGCACCCCCACACCTGCTATCACACGGGTTGTGCATATAGAGCCCGGGCCTATGCCCACTTTCACTCCGTCCGCTCCATTCTCCACAAGATATTTGGCGGCCTCTCCGGTAGCGATGTTGCCCACAACCACATCAATGGCAGGATATTTCTCCTTGACTGCCCGCAACACACCGATAACACCGCGTGTGTGGCCATGGGCAGTGTCTATCACTATGGCGTCAGCCCCGGCCTCCACTAAGGCTGTGGCACGTTCCATGCTGTCAGGAGTGACACCTATACCCGCAGCCACACGGAGCCGTCCGAGCGAGTCCTTGCATGCGTTGGGTTTGTCCTTGGCCTTGGTTATGTCCTTATACGTAACCAGCCCGATAAGGCGGCCCTCGCCGTCAACCACCGGAAGTTTCTCTATCTTATGCTGCTGAAGTATGTCGGCAGCTTCCTCTAAGTTAGTTGACTGATTGGTAGTTATGAGTCCCTCGGATGTCATGACCTCGTCAATGCGCCGGTTAAGGTCTCTCTCAAACCTCAGATCGCGGTTTGTAACGATACCGACAAGCCTGCGGTTCTCATCCACAACGGGTATGCCGCCTATATGGTATTCGCTCATCATGTTCAAAGCATCTTTCACCGTGCTTCCCCGCAGAATGGTGACAGGATCATATATCATGCCGTTCTCGGCACGCTTCACCGCGTGTACCTGCCTGGCCTGTTCGGCTATCGACATATTTTTATGTATCACCCCTATTCCGCCTTCGCGGGCTATCGCTATGGCAAGATGGGCTTCTGTCACAGTGTCCATGGCCGCCGATACAAGCGGCACATTCAATGCAATGTTGCGTGAGAAACGTGTGGTAAGATTCACTTCGCGTGGAAGTACCTCGGAATAGGCCGGAATTAACAGAACATCATCAAATGTCAATCCGTCCATTTTTACTCTGTCGGCAATAAATGACATACTTATTCTATGACTGGTGTTGAAAAATTTATTGCCTGCAAAGATACAATTTTTTGCCGATAAATCCAATCGTTTTATTCAGCCCTCCGTCCCGTTCAGTCCCTTGTCCCCGCCATTACATCCCCTATAGTGGCAAATTCAATAAAAATAAATATCCTAAGGCCTTTTTATATTTCTAATGCCGTGATATTTTTGTATTTTTGCACACTCAAAAATAATATGGGCATAATGTAGTTATTCCACTGCTATGAAATATTTAATATTCATTATACTTTCAACGGCTCTATGCTTTCACGTCTCCGCATCAGGATTCTCCGCCCGCCTCGAGAAACTGATCATGATGTATGAAGGCACTAAAGAGCCCAAGCTCCCCGACATAGAAGTGCGCGAGCAGCTTGACGATGCACTTGCATTGCCGCCGGCTTCCCTCCCTATGACCCGGAACATTATAATCAACAAACGCAAGATGCGGCTGTATGTGGTGAATATGTTCGGCGACACTTTGGCCACATTTCCCGTATGCGTGGCCCGCAACCGCGGACAAAAGAAAAAATCCGACGACTGTACCACTCCCGAAGGCACATTCTCCATTATAGGTGTATACAATTCTACCGACTGGACCTATAAGGATACCGGCCAGAAATGCTATGGCCCCTTTTTCATACATCTGCGCACACCCGGATTTTACGGGATCGGCATACACGGCACAAATGCTCCGGGCTCCATTCCGGGCCGCTCGTCCCACGGCTGCATCCGGCTGCACAACGAGAATATTGTAAAACTGAAAGCGATGGTCAACAAGGACACAAAAGTTACAATCCTTCCCGACGATATAAAAGGCGAGGAGCGTGTGTCCTCCATTATAAAGAAAGAATCCACCCCTAAATCAGAACCCATACGCAAGCCAGTGGTCCCGGATTCTATCGCAGATATGTAACATCAAATCCCGCAATACACAATAATCCTGTACCTTACCATGAAACTTCTGCTCTATCGCATCTATCAGATATTGATTATGATGCCAATGATGCTCATAGTCACAGTGATCACTGCCCTGATAACCATTTTTTTCTCTGCCATAGGATTCGGTAAAAAAATGGGCTATTATCCGGAAGTGGCATGGGCCCGCGCAATGTGCTGGCTGGCCTTGGTAAGGGTCACCGTAACAGGGCGTGAGAACATTGACAGATCCACTTCCTATGTCTTCGTCGCCAACCATCAGGGAGCCTACGACATATTTACGGTCTACGGCTATTTAGGCCACAATTTCAGGTGGATGATGAAACAGAGTCTCCGGAAAATACCTCTGGTAGGATTCGCATGTTATAAATCAGGGCAGATATTCGTGGATAACTCATCACCTAAAGCGGTGAAGAAGACTCTCCAGGAAGCTGAAATGCGCCTTAGCGGCGGCATGTCGTTGGTAGTGTTCCCCGAAGGGGCGCGTACATGGAACGGAAAAATGCGCCGGTTCAAAAAAGGAGCCTACCGGCTGGCCATGGAATTCAACCTGCCTGTTGTGCCGCTGACCATTGACGGAGCATTCAATGTGCTTCCCCGTTTTAAGAAACTACCCCATTGGGGCCATATACATCTTACTATACACCGCCCCATACTTCCCGGAGAAGAAGGTCATGATCTCCCGAAACTGATGAACGACAGTTTTAAGGTAATAAACGACGCCCTTCCTGAAAACTATCGGGCCACCGAAACCAATGCTTCAGCCATATAGGCCACAGGGTCAGCCGCATCTACAAACCCGCGCGACAATATGACGCCTGACACGCCGGCCTCTATCAGCATCTTGGCATTCTCAACGCCTACATTACCGTCGGCCACTACAGGAAGCTCCGGATTTATTCCGCGCAATTCAGCCACAAAGGATGCAAAGGCATTGTAATCCCCTGCAAACTCAACCACGGTGTAATCCACATCCACACCCGTAAGGCGTGACATGTCCGATGCATTCCTCACCTTGACCCCTACCACTGCTTCCGGGCCAAGATCCTCTCTAACAGCCATAGGATTATCCTCCACATTCTGAAGTAATGTTCCGTGAACGCCGTATTCCTTTGCCAAAGCCGGATCTCCGGAAATAACAAGGAATGCCCCGGCCTCCTTTGTCATGGAGATGATTGGCTCAAGAATGTCCCTGACATCACATGGCCTAACACTTTCCGTATCAAATTCGATCCATCCGCAGCCACCTTCTATGGCCATCTGCACCTGTTCGGAAGCCGAATAACGCTCCGAACGTATTGTCTTATATTGTATCATACCACAAATATACGAAAAATCAGCCTAATTCACCTCTCACCATATCGTCGAACGCGGCCAATGCGGCCTTGGCACCCTCGCCCATGGCAATCACAATCTGCTTATATGGCACATTAGTGACATCACCTGCGGCATATACACCTTTTATGGAGGTGCGGCAACGTTCATCCACAATTATTTCCGATGCTTTCGTCATCGGGAGTATATCCTTGAACGGAGCGCTGTTGGCCGTAAGCCCTATCTGCACGAAAACACCCTGCACCGGATATATCTGTTCCGATCCCGAATCACGGTCCTTCACCCTTATTCCGCTCACAGTTTTGCCGTCACCTATTATCTCGGTAACCTGAACAGATGCATGGATTTTTATATTGTTCATTGAGCGAGCTTTATCCTGTAGCACTTCATCTGCTTTCAATGCATCCATAAATTCGAATACATCCACCTCAGGGCATATTCCGGCCAGATCTATGGCAGACTCTATGCCCGAGTTGCCGCCACCTATCACCGCCACATGCTTGCCGGCGTAGAAAGGCCCGTCGCAATGGGTGCAGAACGCCACTCCGTGACCTATATGTTCCTCCTCTCCCGGCACTGAAAGACGCCGCCATCCGGCTCCGGTAGCTATAATCACAGCCTTGGCCGAGAACACTTCATTTCCGCATCTCACTGATTTTCGCACACCGGAAAAATCAACCGAATCAACCGAACGGTTTTCAAACACCTTCACCGGATAATGGCTCAGATGGTTCCGCAGATCCTCGGCAAGCTTAGGTCCGGTGGTCTCGGGCACAGAAATCAGATTCTCTATCGACATTGTTTCCTTTACCTGGCCGCCTACCGTTTTTGCCACCAATGCCGTATCAAACCCTTTGCGGGCCGAATATATAGCCGCAGCTGTGCCCGCAGGCCCTGCACCGATCACCAATACATCTACCTCATTTACAACATCCTCATGCACCCCCTCAGCAATTCCATATAGTTTTTCAAGCTTGTCAAGCAGTTCGCCAAGCGATGAGCGGCCCACACTCAACAGTTTCCCGTCCGCATAAACCGTAGGCACAGATTGTATGTTTAGAGCCTCTACCCTGTCGGGCACCACAGCGCCGTCAATAACAGTGTTTTCCACCGACGGATTCAGCAATGCTATGACATTGAGCGCCTGCGCCACATCAGGACAATTCGTGCAGGTCAGCGACACATATGTGCTCAACCTTATCGGCCCGTTAAGCGATCTGATACGCTCGGCCAATCCGGGATCAGGGAGATTCTTGCCTTGTCCGTCGCAATTCAGCACTGCCATAAGAAGCGTCGTAAACTCATGTCCATTCGGTATACCGCAAAAACTGATACCTGTAGGATTGCCATCCTTCAGCAACTCAAACGTTGGCGCTTCTACAACTGCCGTCACAGCCTCAACTGATAATCGTGGCGAAACGGAAGCCACATCGTCAAGAAACGATTTCATTTCACGGGCCTCATCCCCTGCAAACGATTTCACCGATATCCGGAATGTAATATATGTGTTCAGCTTAGCAAATATTGATTTAAGCTGGTCAATGATATTTTTGTCAAGCATAGACTGATTATGATTTAATTATTTTTAATGTGTAACTATGGCCCGGCCACAAAGAGGTTATCCTCCTGAGCCGGGCCATATAAAAGACGTATATAAATCTACAGATCAGATTTTACCTACAAGATCTATACTCGGCTTCAGCGTGGCCTGACCCTGACGCCATTTTGCAGGACACACTTCCCCGTCGTGCGACGCCACAAACTGTGCGGCCTCCACTTTGCGGAGAAGTTCATCGGCATTTCGTCCTATACTGTTGTCCTGTATCTCTACAAGCTTGATCAGCCCCTCGGGATTGCATACGAATGTACCGCGGTATGCCATACCGTCCTCCTCGATCATGACGCCGAACGCCCGGCTCAGAAGCCCGGTAGGATCGGCAAGCATGGGATACTGTATCTTCTTTATGCTGTCGGATGTATCATGCCATGCCTTATGGACGAAATGCGAATCGGTGCTGACGGAATACACCTCTACTCCGAGCTTTTTAAACTCGTCATACTTGTCGGCCATATCCTCCAGCTCGGTAGGACATACAAACGTGAAATCGGCAGGATAGAAGAAAAATATAGCCCATTTGCCGAGCACATCCTTGTCAGTCACAGTTTTAAACTCGCCATTATGGTAGGCCTGCACCTTAAACTCAGGAATATGAGTGTTGATAATTGATTCCATATGTACTTAAATTGATATTTACACTATCTATACAACAACCCGCCCGAGGCAGTTGTTCCTGAGCGCCCAAAAATTTTCGCAATTACTTGCGTGCTATATTTCATTCCCGACATTTTCGCACACTAATCCCCACACGGTACCCTTAACTTCGCGCCATGCTCCGGTCCGTCCATATTCCGCGCCACACCTGGCATCCCGCTCCACGCTTTCCCCGCTCGTGGAGCTTCTGCCGTTGGCTCGGACATGGACTGTCCAAGCCCCACCGTCACATCATTGACGCACTTGAGCGACAGCGCATGAGCTGCGGCTTTGTGCGGGCATATGTGGTTGATCCCGCTTCCGCCGATGGCACCATGCGAACACTCCTTTCCCAGTATGTACGTTGGTTGGGGCAGGCCAAATTCCCCTTGATGGATCCGCGCGTCGTGGTAGTCGACCGGTCGGCCCGCACCGCCCGTCATTCCGCAAAATCAGTCCCCGGCTCACGCCCCGTTTCCGCATCGCTGGCCGACAACC
>URII01000032.1 GCA_900547825.1 uncultured Porphyromonadaceae bacterium | reverse complement strand
TGATATAGTCGGCCACCACTACTTTTTTTATCAGCCCGGCCACGATAAGGAAGAGGCCTTCGCTTACCATTACCTTGGTGGCTACGGGATTGGCTTTTATCTGTGGTATCATGTCGCGGGCACGTACAACGGGGCCTGCGAGCAGCGGGGGAAAGAATGTGAGATAAAACACATATTCGAGCAGGTTGCGGCAAGGTTCCATCTTGCGGCGGTACAGATCCACTATGTAGCTTATGGAGCGGAATGTGAAGAAGGATATGCCCGCCGGCAATATTATGTCGGCCACGTCCCATGAGACGGTGGTAAAATTTGCGAGGGTGTCGATAAACAGCCTGAAATATTTGAAATATACCAGCATGCCCACGTTTGAAAGAACGTTGACAGCTACAATTACACGCCGCCATATATTACGTGTGGCTTTTTCCATCAGTAAGCCGAGCACGAAGTCGCTTATACATACCCCCAGAAGAATAAAACAATATTCGGCTGACGATTTATAGTAAAAGTAGAGGGAGAAAAGTATCACCAGCACCATTTTGGCGTTGCGGAAACGCGACATCAGCATATAGGCGCAGATGAACACCGTGAAGAGGATCAGAAACAATCCGGTGTTGAACAGCAGTGGATTGGCTGCGTCAAAACGCAGCACATCCCATAGGCGGTCCCATTCTATCCTTAAATTGTCGAACATTGATAGGTAAATTGGGCGTTATGAATCATTTGGCGTTGTCGAAAGTATCCTTGAGGGCCTCGTAGAGAAGTCGTCCCTGAAGATGATATCCTTTGGCGCTGTGATGCACACGGTCGCGCGAGAACAATCCGCCGTTTATCCACCGGGTGGATGCCCCGTCGCCTGAAGCTACGCTCCACCAGTCGTACACGGCTATGCCGTTGTCCTGCCCGTATTTCAGGATTACATCGCGCAGCGGCTTGATGTTGCGGTTTACGGCATAGCTCCGTACTTTGGAGGTTACAGTGCGTGTGCCTCCACGCCGGCCTTTGCGGCCCTTACGCCCTTTGCGGGCTTTGGTTTTAACTTTTTTCTTTACAGTGGTGTAGACGCTTTTCTGGCATTCCATAGGTGTGACAAGCAGAATTTCGGCCTGTGGGTTCGAGGCCTTGATGTTCTTGACAAGCCGGTCGATATTGTCGCGGAATGCCGCTGTGTCGAGGCGTCCGAATGCTTCGTTAGTGCCGAGTGATATTACCACGAGGTCGGGCGACAGTGGGCGTATGCCTTCGCCAACAGAACCGATACGGTTGTAGGTGTTGTAGGTGGCTCCGTTGTTGCCTATCACGTGGTAGAACATTCCGGGACGGTCGCCTGAGAGGTTTGCTCCGTAAAGGGTGAGATCGCCAATGTGGCTGAGGTTGGCTGTGACACGTGTCACAGGACGGTCTAATTTTATGTAGGTGAAATCGCGTGAGGGGGTTGCGATGAAGTTTATGTCGTTGCCGGATGCGTCCTTGAGGCTTTCTACATTCAGTTTGCCGTTGTGGAATAATGTGATAGAGGAAAAGGGGTTATAATCGTCGTCGGACCGTGTTCCGACAGTTATATTTGTGTTCAGGTCGCCGGGGGTTATGGATGTTCCGGTGAAACCCATTATCCTGCGCCAGGGGGATTTCATCAGTTTCACAGCGTTCCACGGGCGTGTGGACGAGAATGTGTAGTCGCCCGGCTGGTTGGTGCCGCTCATTTTAAGCGGACTGATAATGCCACGGCCGGCATTGCCGTAGTCGAACTGGAAAAGTTCGCGTACAGTGCCGGTGCCTATGTCGGCCTGTAGATGGCTGTCGCCGATATGTACTATTGACAAGGGGGCGATTTTATGGCTCTTTACCGCTGACAGCACTTTTGACCAGTCGGCACCGTTGAGTGTGATATGATTGGCCGAGGTGTTGATGAATGACGGCACAGGGATATCTATCTCGTCGTCATCATAATCGATTTCCGGAGCTTCGCGCACTTCACGGTCATCTTCGTCCACCTCCTCGTCATCGCTATCGCCATCCTCAGTTTCCTCAACGGGATCGGCCGGAGTTGCTGACGGTTGCTGGCCTCTGGCAGGATAAGCTGTCAGCAGGACTGTGGCGGTCAGTATGGTTGTTAATCGGCTTATTTTCATAATCGGATTGTATGGAGAGATATGATACAGGATTTATTTAAGGCTCAGGCGCATGGCGTTGTAAAGGAGAGTGGCCAGGTCTGCGCCTCCGCTGTGGGTCATGTGTATATAGTCTTTGTTAGCTTTGCCGTTCTTGGCCCATGTCACGATGGCGTCGTCGCCTCCCATAGCCTCGCGGGTGTCCCAGAAAAGGCAGTGGGCTTTACGTGCCGCCTGACGCTGGGCGTCGACCATATATTGGCATGACCGCATGGAATGGACTTCGCCGCCCCGCTTTTCGCCGCGGTCACCTATTCCCATAAGCAGAATGTCGGAAGTCGGGTAGCATGTGCGCACGTGGTTTATCACTTCCACCATACGACGTGAGTAGATGGAATAATCTGTTTGTTTTGCCGACATTGCATTTATTCCGAACTCAAGTATTATGAGGTCGTAGTTTATTTCTTTTGCCATTGCCCGGCATAATGCGGGGTTGACGCGGGTAAGTGTAATGCCTGAGAAACCGCGTGACGACATGCAGTCCACGCTTACTCCCTTGTCGCCGTCGAGCCATACACCGAGTGCTATAAGCTGCGGATCCGTGGCTTTTACCTCGAAAGCACCTGTGGGGCCGTCGACAGTGATGCTCTGCACTTTTTCGCTTCCCGTAATCTCATGGCTTACCCATTCGCCGGTGGTTTTCACACTGACGGTTGTGGAGTTGGGGGATATGAAGAGAAACTGCGAGCGGCTCCATGTGTCGAGATGCTGGAGGGCTGTTACGCCGTGGTAGGTTGACAATGCGTTGCCTTTGGGCTTGAAATAGTGTTCGGAAAGCCCCATGTATAGGTTGTTGCCTTTTTTGTTGTTGGGGTCGAAGGAGGTCCAGCCGCTGCCGCCTTGCTTTACGGAACGGCGGAAACCGGGAAAGTCGGTGTGCATGTTCACATAACCCACACCGCATCCTCCATATGTGTTCTGTAGCTGTTCACGCAGGTTCTGGGTGAAAATGTCGCCTTCTATGTAGCTGTCGCCCACAACGGCGATTCTTGCCAGCCGTCCTGATGCGAGGGCGGCTTTAAGGGCAGCCATTCCGCGCGAGCCGGAAGTGTAGTCCTCGATCGCCACGATGTTGCCCACACGGTTGGGTTGCGGCGCTTTTACCACTGTGTCGGGATCGACATAGGCCCATACGGTGTCGCGCAGCGACCAGCCGCCTTCCGGTTCGGGCTGAGGGGTAAGGTGCACGTCGCCGTTCAGGCCCGAAGGCATTTCACCTTGCTGCTCGAGCTTCAGCAGCTCGGGATCTATGCCTGCCGCATCTTCTCCGAGCGATGTGGTGTCGCCCACGGAAGGGAGTATGTCGGACAGCAGATTGAAGTCTTTGATTTTGCCTCCTGTCCATTTTTCAAGAGGCATGTAGGATACTCCGGCCACTATTGCCAAGGCGAGCACTATGATAAGTGCCACACGCCCGGTTGTCTTACTCTTCATTGTCACTTCTTTTTGTTACCTTTGAAATTGCGATATAATTGCGGCATGCATCGTCCAGTGTCTCAATCGGCGGTACGGACGGATATTCCAGTATGGCACGCAGTTTATGCGATTTGAGTTCTGTTTCCATCCATTCCGCAGCAGGCTCCGACAAGGCCGTGATGCCTCCCCCGGTGAATATGTTATAGGTGAATTTTTTTCCGGAAATCTGTTCAAGCATCACACAGCGCAGATTTACGTATGCTCTGATACCTGTAGGGCCGTGTATGGCGATATACCCCCCGTAGCACTGACGGTCATGATGCTCTATTTCGCGTATGTCGTTAAGTGCCGCGTCACGAGGTGTGCCGGCCAAGGCGGGTGTGGGATTTATTATGTCGAGAACAGCTGATGCGGTGTCGTTGCTGCCGGTAGCGGTTATAGGTGTGAGCAGATGTTCCACTTCACCGTAAACCTCGGTTGTGGTTGTGCCTGTTTCGGGTGTGGCTCCGGCATGGAGCAGTGCATTGGCTATGAAGTCTTTTACAAGATTATGCTCCTCGATGTTTTTTTCATCCCATTCAGCGTTTGTGCCGGATGTTTTGGGGCGTGTGCCGGCAAGTGCCATTGTGGCGATGCTGTTGTCGGCAGAGCTGTGGCTTAAAAGTAGTTCCGGACTTGCCCCGGCCCATAAGCCTGTTTCCTGCGTGAAGAAAACGAAGCGGAATGTGTGGGGAAAGGTCATGAAAAGCTCCCGTATCATTTCAGGAAGCGGGCGTTGGGATGTACCCGATATGACGCGCGACAGGACTGTCTTGGCGTTGCGCCGGCGTTTGAGCCTGTTTATCTCCTCATGTATGCCTGCAAGATAAGCCGGCGGAGGGGTTGATGTTTCGTATGGGCTTATGTCGGCGTCGTGCAGCTTTTTCATCCCGTCGTGCAACTCCATGATGTTGTCGGGAGTGAGCTGCGCTCTCACGGCAACGGGATAAGGGGAGTCGTTGTTGAAGAACGTTATGACAGCGCGGTCGCCCGACCCTGGATCCTCGTTGACACACATGTCGGGATCAGGCATAGAGGCCATGAAATGCAATTCCTGTGAGTCAGGAAATGAATACAATATGAACGGTATGTTGAGGCCGGCGGCTTTTGCCGCCGCTTTGAGTTCGATAGGTTCAGTCATTGCTGGCCCCCTCCTCTGCGGCGTATTCGGCTATCAGTTCGAACGGCATGGCTTCCACTATTTTCACGTTATGGAATGAACCGCGCTCCAATTTTATTCCCGGGGCTTTGCGGATGAGCACTTCCGGATCCACTTCGGGCGAATCCCACTGGGTGCGGCCTATGAAATAATCGGGTTCCTCGCCGTCGATGATCACACGTAATGTTGATCCGACTTTTCCCTGCTGTATTTCAAATGATATTTCTTCCTGCAGGGCCATGAGCGCGTCAAGACGCTGCTGTTTGATTTCCTGCGGCACACTGTCGGTGAAATTCCGGGCGGCATAGGTGTCTTCCTCCTCACAGTAGGCGAAGGCTCCCATACGCTCAAAGCGTTGCTCCCGGACAAATTCCATCAGTTCCTCAAACTCCTTGTCGCCTTCGCCGGGAAATCCTACCATGAGAGTGGTACGGATATGGAGGCCGGGCACTCTGCGGCGCATTTCCTCAAGCAGGGCACGTGTGGCGGCGCCGTCGATATGACGCCGCATGTTGGAGAGCACGGGATCGGATATGTGCTGAAGCGCTATGTCAAGATATTTACATACATTCGGCCTCTTTGCCATCACGTCAAGAATATCCATAGGGAAATCGGCGGGATAGGCATAATGCAGCCTTATCCATTCCACTCCTTCTATCTGGGAAACAGTATCGATAAGTTCCGCGAGCCGGTTTTCTCCATAAATATCCGTGCCGTAGGCCGAAAGATCCTGCGCTATGACATTGAACTCCTTTACGCCCCGGGCAACCAGCATTCTCACTTCGGCCACTATTTCATCGACGGGGCGTGACTTGTATCGTCCGGTGATGAGAGGTATGGCACAGAACGCACAGAAACGGTTGCACCCTTCCGCTATTTTAAGGTAAGCGTGGTGCCGTGGGGTGGTTATGATTCTGTCGTAAGGAGCTGTGGCCGGATAGCGCCGGGCCAGATCCTTTACCAGTTCGGCCCATGAGAGTTTGCCATACCATCCGTCCACTTCAGGTATCTCGGCAGGAAGTTCGGATGAGTAACGTTCGGACAGGCAGCCCATCACATATACGGCTTCGATGAGGCCGTTTTGCTTGGCCTGTACCCATTGAAGGATGGTGTCGACCGACTCCATTTTAGCATCTCCGATAAAGCCGCAGGTGTTTATGACGGCAATGGCCCCCGGAGTGGGTTCCGAGGGATCGTGGGTAACCTCCATTCCCGCGTCGGCAAGCATTTTCATAAGACGCTCACTATCCACGAGATTCTTGGAGCAACCTAAAGTGACAATATCTACTTTCCGTTGCTTTGGCATGTCAGGAATCGAAAATTTCGGATTCTCTTGTTCAGGAATTTGAATTGTTGGCAGCTGTGCCGAAAAGTGATTCCACAAATTCACGTTTATGGAACACCTGTAGGTCGTTGATACCTTCTCCCAACCCGATATATTTTACCGGGATTTTGAAGCGGTCGCTTATGCCTATAACCACACCGCCTTTGGCTGTGCCGTCGAGCTTGGTGATGGCGAGCTCGTTGACTTCTGTAGCAGCGACAAACTGACGGGCCTGTTCGAAGGCATTCTGACCTGTCGAGCCGTCAAGCACGAGCAATACTTCGTGGGGAGCTTCCGGCACAAGTTTGCTCATCACCTTTTTTATCTTGGTCAGCTCGTCCATGAGGCCTTTCTTGTTGTGGAGACGTCCGGCAGTGTCTATGATCACTACATCCACATCGTTTGCCATGGCGCTCTGTAAGGTGTCGAAAGCCACTGAGGCCGGATCGGCTCCCTGCTTCTGCTTTATCACCGGCACTCCGGCCCGTTCGCCCCATATTTCCAATTGCTCGGTGGCGGCGGCGCGGAATGTGTCGGCAGCGCCGAGCATTACTTTGTTGCCTGCCTTTTTGAATTGTGCCGCGAGTTTGCCTATGGTGGTTGTCTTGCCCACGCCGTTTACACCCACCACCATTATCACGTGGGGGTGATGGCCTTCGGGCACAGTAAAGTCGTCGGCAGTGGATTCGTTGTTGTTTTCCGCAAGCAGTTCGGATATCTCCTCGCAGAGTATGCGGTTGAGTTCGGATGTTCCCACGTATTTGTCGCGGGCAACCCGTTTTTCCAGCCGTTCTATTATTTTAAGGGTAGTGTCGGTGCCCACGTCGGAGGTTATGAAGGCCTCTTCAAGGTTGTCAAGTATCTCGTCGTCAACCTTGCTTTTGCCTGCTACGGCACGGGCTATTTTCTCGAATACACCTGTTTTGGTGCGTTCAAGCCCTTTGTCGAGGGTTTCTTTTTTTTCTTTGTTGAAAAATTTACTGAAAAATCCCATTTGCTGATTCAGATGGTTTTACGTCCTTACATTCGTTTCAAGAGTGCAAAGGTACTAAATTATTTGCGGATTATATACAGTCATTTAAAAACAGCTTCTAAAAAGAGTGCGGAACCCTGTTTAAAAGGATTCCGCGCTCAATGTGATCGTGTTGTGTGGCGTTTGTCGTTGCCGGGTATCAGGATATCGGATTCCCGGTTTCGTCCGATCCGTTGCCGAGGGCTGTGAATATGTATGGATCGGCTTCTTTCCAGGCGGTGAACCGTCCGCGGAATTTTTGCTGGCCGGCAGCGTCAAGTTCGGCATGGATAATGCCGTCGGTGGAATACCGGCCTATGTCACGTCCGAGATAATCGAAGATAAAGCTGTTGGCCACAGGATAATCTCCATGGTCATCTTTCCCCGAACGGTTTGCGCCGACAATGAATGACTGATTTTCGATGGCACGTGCTATGAGGAGATGCTTCCAGGCATAACCTCTTGATTCAGGCCAGCTTGCCGGAAGCAGCATGAGGTCGTAGGCGGCGTTGATGTTGCGCAGCCATTCAGGGAACCGAAGGTCATAACAGATGCTTAATGCTATGTTCCATCCTAAATAACGGAACACCGGAGGTGGGGTCATGCCTGCCGTGTAGAGATCTTTCTCACCACCGAGCGAAAATAGGTGGTGTTTGTCGTAAAAAGTCTCGTCGCCCGACGGTTCTATGAAGAAACCACGGTTGTAGAAATGTCCGTTTTCACAGGCAATGAAGCTGCCGGCTATGGCGAATTTGAAAAATGACGCCCACCGGTGTATGGCGTCGAGGGTATGTTCAACTGAAGCGCCGGCTATTATTTTAAGCTGTTCCCGGTTACTGATATAACCTGTGGAGAACATTTCCGGAAGCACTACTATATCTGTGCCGGTTTCGACGTGGCGCAGGCGTTCGGCCGCGGATATAAGGTTTTCCTCGACATCACCCCAGGTGATGTCAAGGGGCACTATGGCTACTTTCATCGGTAGAAAATTTTTCAGGGTAAAGAGGTGTGAATTGGGAATAGAAATCCTTGATGCGCCGTAGTTCGGATTCGATTGATCCGTAGGGCCGGAACACTTTGTCGATTGAGATAAGCTTTTTCTTATAGTCGATGGCTCCGAGCACCAATGGTATGTCCGCTTCCCGGGCTATGCGCAGAAATCCTGTGTGCCACTCTGTGGTGCGGCTGCGTGTCCCTTCGGGGGTAATGGCTATGACAAGCCGGGATGAAGCATTGAATTGCCTCACCAGTGTGTTCACAAGGTTGCCGCGTGTTTTGCCCCGGTTGACGGGAATGCCTCCTATGGCCCGGAACAGGAGTCCGAGCGGGAAAAAGAACCATGAGGATTTCATCAGGAATCCTGCTTTACGCCCAACGGAGCTGTAGGCGAGTTTTCCGAGCACAAAGTCCCAGTTGCTCGTGTGTGGGGCAACACAGATTATGCACTTTTCGAAGTCAGGCACAGTTATGCTGACTTTCCATCCGAAAAGATTCAGAATGAATCGGCTTAATCGACGCATGAATATCTATACGACGCCGGGATTGCTCTCACTCTGTGGCTGCGAGTGCCTTTACGTTTGCAGCTTTCTGTTCGGGCGAGAGTGTGGCGTTCATTTCACTAACAATCTCAAGCACATCGCGGTTGAATGTGACTATCAGATTGCGGAACGCCTGGGCGAAATACTTTCTGCGTGCTGTGTGATATGCGTGAGGTGTTTCGAATGCTTCGGCGGTTTTGTCGAATGCCACACTTACGCGGCGCAAGGTTTTGTCCTGAAGAATGGCTGTCTTTCTGATTATCGCAGCCATTTTGCTGCGGTCAAGATCATCATACACCTCACAGGCCATGATACATTCGGTGGCTATATCGCCACATACTTTATGGATTGATTTTTTGAGATTACGTTTGTTGGCCATAAACAAAATTTTAAGAGTTAGCGAGTATGTCGTTTAATATCAGGTTTCTCAGCGCGGGATAGCGGGGGGAGATCTTTATCACACGTCCGCGTTTGTCGCCTAATGAGGCAATTGACGGGGGCGTCACAGGATACACGCCTGTGGCATTGAACACCGCTTCGGGCGATTTGGCAGGATGTGAAGTGGCGAGGATTACAGTCACACCATCATCATGGCGCATATTCTTTGCGGCGGCATAGGCTGTGGCCGTGTGTGGGTCGGTGAGATAGCCGTAACGTTTGTGGCAATCGGCCATGTTGCCGAAAATAGCTTCTGTGGATTCACATACTGCCGCGCTTATATCTTCGGCCATGAGTTTATGGTCGCCATGGTAGAGACATTCCATGCGCTTGAAGTTTGCCGGGTTCACAACATCGATAGCACCTGCTATTGTAGATACGGGCATATGTTGCCGGAAAACGCCGCTGGCGAGATATTCGGGCAGAGGTGAATTGGCATTGACTCCGACAAAGAAATGCTGCACGGGCAAACCCATTCGCTTTGCTATTATTCCTGCTGTGAGATTGCCGAGGTTGCCCCCCGGAAGGGCGAACGAAACTGCTGCGGCTTTCGGATTTTTCCGCATTACGGAAGCCACGGCATGGAAGTAATGAAACATCTGGGGAAGCAGCCGCAGTATGTTGAGGGAGTTCAACGAGGTGATTTCAGCACCAAGGTTTATTTCGGGATCGGAGAGTGCTTCGACCACCATTCGCTGGCATTGGTCGAATGATCCGCGGACTTCCACTGCTGTGACGGAATTGCCGGCGGTGGCAAGTTGTTCGCGCTGTATATGGTTTATTTTTCCTTGCGGAAAAAGTATTATTATGTCGGCTCCCTTTACTTCACGCATCCCGATAGCCATGGCCGCACCGCTGTCGCCGGCTGTGGCGAGCAATGCTATCGGTTTGCGCGCGTTGAACCGGCCTAATGCTATGTCGCGTTTATAGGCTGATGATATGAAACGGGTGGCCACATCCTTGAATGTGGCTGAGGGTCCGTTGAAAAGCTCCATTACGTAGAGCTGCGAATCCAGCTTCACCAATGGCATGTCAAACGAAAGGGTATGGTCGACCATATCCTTTATGTCGGAGGCCTCGATGCTCTCGCTCAGAAACGAGCGTGCCACAACATAACCTATGTCGCGGAGCGACATTTCGTTCATGTTGTTGAAAAAGGCAGGGGGAAGCTGTGGAATTGACTCAGGCATATATAGCCCCCCGTCGGGGCATACGGGCCGCATTGTGGCTTCTCTGAGGCTGACTCGTGACTGTGTGTTGCCTGTTGTGCTGACAAACTTCATGCGCTTGGTCTAACAGAATAATTGGGCATGGACGGCATCAAGAGCGTCGGTAAGCCGCCGTTGTTCCACAGTGAAACTTATTGTGGATTCGGAGTTGCCGGCCGATATGGCGTCAACTCTGAGATCCTCGTTGTCGAGAGCTTCGAAAAGAGAGGTCACAGCCGGTGTCTGGGAGCGATGCAGGTTTTCTCCTACCACGGCTATGGTGGCCAGATGATGCAGTGCCGAAACTTCGGCCATATGGCCGCGGTTGAAATCGCCTACAAATTCCTCACGTAGCACTTTCATGGCTTGTTCGCATTCATTTTCTTTTACAACGAATGATGTGGCGCTGTCGTCGGCTGTGTCCTGCGATATAAGCAGAAGGCTCACTCCGTTGCGCGACAATGTGTTGAAAATTCTGGCGTTGACTCCACCACGGCTGGCGGAGGAGAGTCCCGATACAGTGATGAGGCAGGTGTCGGAAATTGACGATACTCCGGTGAAACGTTGTTTGCCGTCGCTTTCGGCTTTCTCACATATACTTGATCCCGGAGCTTCAGGATTGAAGGTGTTCTTGATCAGGATGGGTATGTTTTTGTGATATACCGGGAATATTGTAGGGGGATATACTACTTTCGCACCGAAGTTGCAAAGCTCGATGGCTTGTGTGAACGAAAGGCGGTCAATTACTTTGGTGCCTTTTACTATGCGCGGGTCGGCGGTAAGAAATCCGTCGACATCAGTCCATATCTCCAATATCTCCGCATCCAATGCGGCGGCTATTATGGCTGCCGTGTAGTCGCTTCCGCCGCGTCCGAGGTTGGTGATGTGGCCTTCGTCGTCAGTGGATATGAATCCCGGCACAACGGCCACGTTGAAGTCACGAGGACCAAGGGTGCGCCGCACAAGCTTTTCTGTGAGTTGATTATCAACCACATGGCTTCCGTTGCGGCTTATGGTTTTTATAAACTCGCGCGAATCATATCTCCATGCGCCCTTTATCATTGAGGTGACGATAAGGCTTGACATCCGTTCGCCATAGCTCACAATGACGTCAAGCGTGCGTTGTGACAGGTCACGTATCAGGTCAAGACCCCGGTAGAGATCGCCTAATTCGCCGAGCAAAGTGTTTACTGCACCGAGCACCTGTGCTTTTTTGTCCTGAGGCACTACCCGGGATATGATATCATGGTGGCGCTCCACGATCTGGCCGTAGAGCTCCTTATATTCGCTGTTTCCTTTAGCTGCCGTGCGGGCTGTGGCTATAAGTTTGTCAGTTATGCCGCCTAAAGCCGACACCACTATGATGACTGGTTGCGGATAACTGTCGACAATAGCGTTGACATTGCGCAGACTTTCTGCGGAGCCTACGGATGTGCCGCCGAATTTTAGTACCTTCATTTTGCTGTTGATGGTTGTGATTGCAAAATTAAGAAAAAAGTGTGAAACAACCTCTCCCCGCTACTTTTTCTTTCCCCGGACTGAACCATATGCGGGCCGTTCAAGTTATTTATGTTAAATGATTGTAAGATTCGATCCACGACAGTTAATTAACACAATATAACCGTACTTCTTTATGAGAGATTTAAGATTTGCCGCTTTAGCTCTGTTTGCTTCGGTATGTTTCAGTGCGGAACCCTGTTCCCGAATAGTTTTCGACAATGATTCCACTCACATAGTGATGGTTGGGCGCACACTCGACTGGCGTACACCCATACCCACAAACCTATATGTCTATCCACGCGGTGTGGCTAAGCAGAGTATGCCGTCAGGCAACCGGCTGGAGTGGACCTCCAAATATGCTTCGGTAGTTGCTGTGGGATACGACGGGGGGGTGACGGAAGGCATGAATGAGCGCGGACTTGTGATGAACGGCCTTTTCTGCAAAGGATCCATTTACAAGGATGCAATAGGTGACACTTCCATGCCCGTGATGAGTCTATCGATGCTCGTAAGCTATTTTCTTGATAATTTCGCTACGGTAAAGGAAATGCGCCAGTGGCTTGAGACGAATCCGTTCGGTATCAACGGCAAGCCTTTCGACGGCGGCACTGTGTCGTTGCTGCATTGGGCGGCTACTGACGCCTCGGGCAATACGCTGCTGATGGAATATCAGAACGGACAGCTTGACCTTTACGAAGGCAAGGATCTTAAAGTACTTACAAATGATCCGGCCTATCCCCAGATGCTTGCCATAAACCGATATTGGGAAGGGATAGGGGGCGTCAACATGCTTCCTGGCACAGTAAAGAGCGCCGACAGGTTTGTCAGGGCGTCGTTTTTTATCAATCATGTGCGCACCGATGTGGATGAGGATACAGCCCTTGGAACTCTTTCAAGCATTATAGGCACAGTATCTGTTCCGTTAGGCTACAAGGTGGAGACGGAACCCAATGTGTCAAACACCCAATGGAGCAGTATTGCGGATGTGAAGCGGCAGCGTTACTATTTCAAATTTGCCGATTCAACGGCTGACTTTTATGTGGATATGAGCAAATTGCTGCTTAATCCCGACGATCCAGTGCTGAAGCTTGACACTTCTGACCATTCGTCAATGAGCGGATGCGTCAACCATCTGTTGAAACGCACCAAAGGCTTCACTCCCATGTGGTGACCGGTGGATTAAAATTCACTGGTGAAATGGAATGAGATTTTAGGAAAGTCTTCCCGGGCCATGCGGAGAACATAGTCGGAATCGGCGAGAAACACATCACGTCCTTCGCGGTCCACAGCCATGAACTGGTGTTTACGCTTTTTGAAGGCGGCGAGTGCTTCGTCGTCTTCGCTTTCTATCCAGCAGGCTTTGGTGAGTGACACGGGCTCCCAGCGGCATTGTGCACCGTATTCATGGAGAAGACGGTATTGTATGACCTCAAACTGGAGCTGGCCTACTGTGCCTATGATCTTGCGTCCGTTGAATGTGTTGGTGAACAGCTGGGCCACGCCTTCGTCCATGAGCTGCTGAATCCCCTTGTCAAGCTGTTTTGATTTCATGGGATCAGTGTTCTCGATATATTTGAACATCTCGGGTGAGAAGCTGGGAAGTCCCTTGAAATGGAGTTCTTCGCCGGAGGTCAGTGTATCGCCGATCTTGAAGTTGCCTGTGTCGGGTATGCCCACTATATCGCCGGGATATGCTTCATCCACTATGTTTTTTTTCTGCGCCATAAAGGCCGTGGGCGCTGCGAATTTCATTACCTTGCCTGAGCGGATGTGGCGGTAGGGCGCATTGCGTTCGAATTTGCCGGAGCATACTTTTACGAATGCTATACAGCTCCGGTGGTTGGGATCCATGTTGGCATGGATTTTGAACACGAAGCCTGAAAATTTGTCCTCGGCGGGATCTATTTCGCGCTCCTCGGCTTTTACAGGTTTGGGCGCGGGGGCTATTTTTACGAAACAGTCGAGGAGCTCCTTTACACCGAATGTGTTCAGGGCCGAGCCGAAGAACACCGGCGCCGTGCGCCCGGCCAGATACTCGTCCACAGCCATAGGGGGGTAGACTCCTTCTATCAGCTCCAGATCCTCGCGCAACTGGGCTGCATCAGTTTCGCCTATGTTCTCGTCAATGCGCGGATCATTTACCGATTCTATCTCCACCCGTTCCGAAACACGTTGCTTGTCGGGGGTGAACAGATCGAGGGTCTCTTCGAATATATTGTAGACACCCTTGAACTTTTCTCCCATGTTGATAGGCCAGCTCAGTGGGCGCACGCTTATTTTGAGCTCGTTTTCAAGTTCGTCGAGTATATCGAACGGATCGCGGCCTTCGCGGTCCATCTTGTTGACGAATATTATTACCGGAGTGTTGCGCATGCGGCACACCTCCATGAGTTTCCTTGTTTGCTGTTCGACACCCTTGGCTGCGTCCACCACTATTATGACGCTGTCAACTGCGGTAAGTGTGCGGTAAGTGTCCTCCGCAAAGTCCTGATGGCCCGGAGTGTCAAGGATGTTGATCTTATAATCGCCGTAATTGAATCCCATAACGGAAGTGGCCACGGATATACCACGCTGCTTTTCGATCTCCATCCAGTCGCTGGTGGCTGTTTTTTTGATCTTGTTGCTTTTTACGGCTCCGGCTATATGGATAGCGCCGCCGAAAAGAAGCAGTTTCTCGGTGAGGGTGGTTTTTCCGGCGTCAGGGTGCGATATTATGGCGAAAGTGCGCCGGCGTGATATTTCTTCGGTAAGAGTGGACACGTCGATAGGTGGTTCTTATGTTTGTTATTACGGGTATGCGGATTGGGGCGGCTATGTTTTCTCAGTCCTGTGATTCGAGACGGGCTATGCACTCATCAAGGCTGTCGGTCCAATAGGGAATGGTTATGCCGAAAGTGTCCTTGATTTTTGTCTTGTCAAGCACTGAGTATTGCGGACGGTGGGCCGGAGTGGGGTATTGCTCTGTTGACAGCGGGCGCACGTCACAGCCCGTTATGCCGGCAATTCGGTGTATGGCTTTGGTGAAATCATACCATGAGGCCACGCCTTCGTTGCTGAAATGGTATATTCCGGAATGCCATTCGGGCGCTGTGATTACGGCCACGATGGCTTTTGCCAGATCAAGCGCATAGGTGGGTGTGCCCGCCTGATCGGCCACTACTCCTAAATTTTCACGCTCACGTCCGAGACGTATCATCGTCTTTACAAAATTGTTGCCGTAAGGTGAATAGAGCCAGGCTGTGCGCAGAATCACTGAATCGGGAGCAGCTTTAAGCAGGGCCTGTTCGCCTTCGAGTTTTGTAACTCCATACACAGATACCGGATTGACAGGATCATCTTCGCGGTAAGGGCGGCAGTTGGTTCCGTCAAACACATAATCAGTTGACACATGGACTACCTTGGCATTGTTTTCGGCGGCTGCAATGCCTATGTTTTCCACAGCATCGCGGTTCACGCGGCGGCATAGATCGAGATCGCTTTCGGCTTTGTCCACTGCGGTGTATGCGGCGCAGTTCACTATGTGTGTGAAACCGCCGCGGGCCACACACTCCTTTACTGCGTCAAGGTCGGTGAGGTCGAGGGTGTCAACGTCAGTATAAACGGTTATGCCGGGATATTCGCTCTCAAGAATATTTTTCATCTCTGTGCCGAGCTGTCCGCGGCATCCTGTGATCAGAATCTTCATGATGATTTATCGATTTTTATTTAGCGGTGCAAATTTAGTCATTTATATTGAAACGGTAATAATAATTTGTGATTGACGGGCGTTATTGGCATGGCGCATTGCCCTTTAAACTATACGCTCAGTACTAATGAACATTATATGCCTTGATGCCGAAATGGCCGACGGAATAAATCATGAACTGCTTGAACTGTCAGTGTTTGACGGATCTATGAATGAGGTTTATCATCATTATTTCAAGCCTCGCATTACCAAAGAATGGAAAGGCTCGGAGAGGGTGCATCATATCACTCCGGAGATGGTAAGGGATGAACCTCATTTTGATGAATGCCTTTCCGAAATACAGGCTGTGGTTGATAAAGCGGAATGTGTGGTCGGGTTTGCTTTAGAAAATGATATTTTCGCATTGGAATATTCCGGAGTGACAGGGTTGCGTGACAAGCTCAAGGTCGATGTGCGGGAACTTTTCTGGGCTTATTGCGGCAATCCTTGCGGTATGGGTCTTGATTCTATACCCGGACTTGTGGCATGTGCCGAAGTTCTTGGTGTGGAGTTCTCCCAACATGAGGCTCATTCGGCATCGGCTGACACATTGGCTACTCTCCGCTGTCTCGAGGCGCTGAGAGTTAAGGCAGCGGATGCGGCCGGAGGTGAGATGCCACAGTTGAATGATATGGTGGAGTTCTGCGAGCGTTCTAAATTTGATTACCGCCGCAGGCATGCACAGGGATGGGCTTATATAATACGCTTATCCACTGGTGGATATAAACTCCGGTTCAAGACTCACGACGAAGTTGATCCGGAAAAGGTGGTAATGAAAAAGAAGGTCAACGACCGCCATGTGGCGTGCTATGACCTTCATAATATGTTTGATAAAAAAGCGTCCGGGCGTTTGGGCGGGGCATTGAACCTTTCGGCTGCCGATATGCGGAAATTCGAGAGTTACAGCAATGAGTATGACGAGGAAAAGTCGGCTTATTGCAAAAGCGCTCTGCGACTGCGCCGTCTCACCCTTTCTTAGGCAGGATTGCCGGATCCACACGGTCGGCTATTGACTTACGTATGGTACGGAATATGTGGGCCACATGTCCCGTACCCTCTATGGGGTGATAGTTGCCGGAGGCCATGTAATAGTCTTTCAGCGGGCGCGTCTGCTCGTGGTATACTTTCAGGCGGTTGTTGATTGTCTCGAGATTGTCGTCGGCGCGTCCGGTCTCTTCGCCTCTTTTCAGAAGGCGTTCTATAAGTTCGTTGTCAGGGACTTCAAGACCAATCACCGCATGTACTTCCGATCCGCGTTCGCCCAACATGTTTTTCAGAGCCTCAGCCTGAGGGATGGTGCGGGGAAATCCGTCGAATATCACTCCTTTGCGAGTCTCGGGATTTGAGTCAAGTACATCCGCCAGAATCTTTATCATGAGATCGTCGGGGATAAGATTACCTTTGGAAATATAAGTGTCGGCTATCTTTCCGAGTTCGGTGCCACGCGCTATATGGTCGCGCAGCAGTTCGCCGGTGGAGATATGATAAAGCCCATACTCATGAATGAGGCGCGCACTCTGAGTGCCCTTCCCGCTGCCGGGAGCGCCGAAAATAACTATGTTGAACATGACTTTTTTCAGATAAATATGCTGTGAATTATAGATTCGTGATATAAGGGGAATGAGGCGGTCATTCGTCGTGTGAGCCGGAGAGCGCCCATATGTCGCGTAAGTTACGGGCCATTCCGTCTATGTCCAGTCCGAATCCGATAATGAATTTTGAAGGTATGGAGAAGCCTATGTAATCAGGTTTGATTTCGTGCTGCACGGCTTCCGGTTTGAAAAGGAGGGTGGCAATCTTTACCTCGGCCGGATTTTTCTTTTTCAGGTCGTCGATGAGTTTCACTATAGTGTTGCCGGTGTCTATTATGTCCTCTACTATAATGACCGTGCGTCCCTCTATATCTTCGTTCAGGCCTATGATCTCCTTTACTTTGCCTGTGGATGAGGTGCCTTCGTAACTTTTGAGCCGGATGAATGATATTTCCGCGTCAATGTCGATGGCACGGAACAGGTCGGCTGCAAATGGAAAGGCTCCGTTGAGTACGCAAAGGAAAAGCGGATTTTTTCCGGCGCAGTCGATTGAAAGCTGTCGGCCGATCTCTTCCACTCGCTCGGCAATGTTTTTGTTCTGGATGTAAGGCTCGAATGTCAGCCCCTTATATTTGACTGTTTTCATTAGATTGAATAGATGATTTTTTATTGCCGCAAATTTAACAAAAATCTTTATCTTTGCATTTGATTACCGAGCCAAAATTTTATGAAAATATTTACCACCGACGATATAAGGACTATTGACCGGACTACGATAGAGAATGAGGGTATAAGTTCGCGTCAGCTCATAGAAAGAGTGGCTGAGGGCGTTGCTGCCGAGGTGATGAGGCGATGGCGTCCGACCAAGCGTATAGCAGTGTATGCAGGCCCGGGCAACAATGGCGCTGACGCTCTTGCGGCGGCAAGGATTCTTGTTGAGAACGGTTACCGTCCGGATGTGGTGCTGTTCAATATCGGAGGCAACAGGCTGTCGGCTGACTGCCGTCAGTGCCGCGACGATCTGTTGGCCGTAGCACCTTCGCTCAATTTTGCCGAGGTGGTGAATAAAATGACTCTTCCCGACATAAACAGCTCATGGCTTGTTATCGACGGACTTTTCGGATCCGGCCTTAAGGAGCCGCTTTCGGGTGGCTTCACTATGCTTGCCCGGCATATCAACGACTCGCGTGCAACGGTGGTGTCAATCGATATACCGTCAGGATTGTTCTGCGAATGGAATGTTAACAATCTTGAGCGCAATATGATTCATGCCTCGCTTACCCTGTCGGTGCAATTTCCCAAATTGGCTTTTTTGTTGAGCGACAATGCCCATGTGGTGGGGAAATGGCAGCTGCTTGAAATAGGGTTGAGTGAGGAGGCCATAAGGTCGACACGTACTAATTATCATCTTGTGGACGGTGCGGATGTGGCGCGTGTGCTGCGTCAGCGTCCCGACTTCTGTTCAAAGGCCGATTTCGGATCGGCTCTGATCGTGGCCGGCAGTTACGGTATGATGGGTGCGGCTGTGCTTGCCGCCCGCGGAGCCCTGAGGGCCGGAGTGGGCAAACTTGCCGTACATAGCGCGCGATGCGGGTATACCACCCTCCAGACCGCTGTACCTGACGCTCTGTTCAATGCCGACAAACAGGATATATTCATATCGGATATCCGGCCCTATACCCACTACACATCTATTGCCGTAGGTCCCGGTATAGGAACGAGTGATGTTACGATAGGTGCGCTGGAAACTTTTTTGAAATCCGTGGGACGTCCGGTGATACTGGATGCGGACGCCCTTAACTGTATATCCAAACGTCCCGCTTTGCTCAACCATATTCCGGCACTTTCGGTGCTTACGCCGCATGCCGCGGAATTTGACCGTCTTTTCGGCAAACAGCCCAATGCCGAGACCCGTCTTCTGAAAGCCATACAGATGGCAAGGCATTACAATATAATAATAGTGCTCAAAGGCCATTATTCGGCAGTATGCCGTCCTGACGGCAAGGTGTATTTCAACTCCACGGGCACTCCGGCGCTTGCCACGGCAGGAAGCGGGGATGTGCTTACCGGTGTGATAGCCGCTTTGCTGGCCCAGGGATATAAGCCTGAGATAGCGGCGGCTATGGCGGCATATATTCATGGCCTTGCCGGGGAGCTGGCTGAGGAGACACATGGCCAGTGGGGTGTGACCGCCTCGGATATAGCATCCAATGTGGGAGTGGCTATAAAACAGATTATGGGTTAACAACAATGTAATTGAATTTGTTATAAGTTTATGAAATCATATATCGCGCTCATGCTTGCAGCCATGGTGTCGGTTGGCGCTGTGGCCCAGAACACTCAGAAACTTACAGCGACCAAAGCCACTGACTATGGTCTTATATACACGTTGCCCGTTACGTCGGTGGATGTGACAATTGAAGCGGAACGCACTTTGGAAACGCCGGGAGAGTTCTATAAGTATGCCCGGAAATATCTTGGTATCGATCCTATTACAGAACCGGGCGAGTCATGGCGCCTTGTATCGGCCGTGCTGACTCCGAAGGCTGTGGCCGATGACGCGGAGCGTTACAGTGTGCAGTTTAAGTCGGGCTCTGCTCCTTTTATGGTTCTTAATGAGAACAATACACCTGTGAGTGTGAATGATGAGACTTATATTCCTGCTGTAAATACCGACCGTCTTCCCGAGGCACGTGAGGCAAAACCGACTATACTTGAACTTCCCGCAGCACGGCAGGCTATGACGGAAGAGATGCTTCAGAGCAAATCCACCGCCAAGCGGGCTGAGCTGGCCGCTGCCAAAATTTATGAATTGCGTCAGAACAGAAACGATATAATCGCCGGCCAGGCTGATGCAATGCCTTCGGACGGGGCGGCCATGAAGCTGGCTTTAGATAATATTTCGCGGCAGGAAGAAGCTCTTACGGCCATGTTTACGGGCACTAAATCGACCTCTACCCAGGTGCGTACGTTTACCTTTAATCCCGGGGCAGAGAGTGAAAGGATAGTAGTAGCCCGTCTTTCAGCGCTTGACGGCATAGTGGATGCCGATGATCTGTCGGGCGATCCCATCTATCTGAATTATGAAGTTACTGCGAAAGGGGAGCTTCCGCTTACGGATAAGGGTGAGCCACGTAAGTTTCCTAAAGGTGGACTTGCTTACCGAATTCCCGGTTCGGCCGATATATCAGTGCTGTTTGACGGAGGCAAGATAGTGAGCCGTCCGTTTAAAATTGCCCAGTTGGGAGTTGTATATGGGCTTGATCCCGGCATTTTTACCGACAAGAAAGCTCCGGCTTATGTGCGCTTTGATCCGCTTACCGGAGGGATAGTGGAGACCGGAACAAAATAATATAATTTCAGAGAACCTGGCGGAATTATCAATCATACTATGATTTTCGATTTCTTCATAAAGAAAGACTTGCCGGTAGAGCTGCCGGTAACCACAGATATACATTGCCATATAGTGCCCGGTGTGGATGACGGATCACCGCGTGTTGACACCTCGGTGGAGATAGTGGAGCGTATGGCGTCATGGGGGATAAAACGTATCTTCGCAAGTCCTCATGTGGCGCAGGAAATGTTTGAAAACACACCTGATGTTCTTGACCGGGCATTGATCTCGCTGAAGCAAGGTATCGATAAGGCCGGGGTTGATGTAGAGGTGGAGCGCCATGCCGAATACAGGCTGGATGATTACGCCATTCCCCAGATTATGGACGAGGATGTCATGGTGAAGACTATGCCGTCGGGCTATATATTGGTTGAGAATTCCTTTATACAGGAACCCTGGAATCTTCCGCAGCTTGTATTTGATCTTAAAATCAAGGACCTTAAGCCGATTCTGGCTCACCCCGAACGATATTATTACTATTGGGGCCGCAACCGTGTGCGGTATGAGGAGCTGCATGAGGCAGGGTTATTGTTCCAGGTCAATCTGCTCAGCCTTGCCGGATATTATGGCAAACATGAAAAGGCTACAGCCGAATGGCTTGTAAACCATGATTTAGTGGACTTCGTTGGCTCCGATATACATGGCATGCATCATGTAGAGACCATAGAAGCTTATCTCCGCAGCAAAGCGTCGCGCAAACACTTTGCCAAGCTGAACGGCAGATTGCTGAATGATACTATATAATCCAGATCAAGGATAAAAGCATATAACACAACACACGGCGGCATGAATCCATGCCGCCGTGTGTTGTGTTATGGTCAGCATGTATCAGCGGGCTATTATTTTTGTAGTTTCACGGTGCCCGTCGGAATATATGGTTGTGCGGATATACATTGTGCCGGGGTGGAGATCTGTAACCTTGTGGCCTGTCAGGTCGTGGTATTCTGTAAGGATATTGTCGTCGGCTGTTATTCCGTCGATTGATGCATTTTCCTGAGTACGTATGTCCTTGAAGTTTTTCCACTCGGCAGCGGAACGGTAAATGTCGGCAGTGCCTTCCGGTACGTAGAGTGGCGCATAATCGTAGGCATAGGAGGTGAATGCTTCGGCTCCGCATGCAGCAGGCACTTTGCCCAGGGTGATGATTTTGGTTAGCCATAGGCCGCGGAATGCCCCTGCGTCGAGCTGCGCCAGTGATGCGGGCAGTGTGAGGGTGGTGATGTCAGTTGAGCCGAATGCCTCTTCGCATATCCGTTGCAGCCCCTCTTTGAAATTGACGGATTTAAGGCTGGTGCATGCCGAAAAAGCCTCTTCTCCAATTGTCCGCAAAGATGCAGGAAAATCCACTGAGGCCAGTTTGCTGCATGAGCGGAATGTCCAGTAGCCTATTGATTCCACCCCTTCCGGTATGTTAAGTGACTGTAGCGACCCGCATTCGTAGAACATTTTTTCAGGCAGGGCTTTGAGTGTCGGGGCTAAGGTGACGCTGGCAAGGGAATGGCAGCGTGCGAATGTGCTGTGGCCTACATTTACAGCACTTTTCGGGAGTATGACACTTTTAAGCTGTGTACACTCTTCGAATGCATTAGCGCCTATGGTAGTGACACCCTCAGAAATAGTCAATGACTGTACGCTGCTGTTCTCAAACGCCCATTCGCCGATGGTGCGCACATTGCCGGGTATGGTTATGGACGCAGTGCGGTTGTTGAAGAAAGCGCTGTTGCCGATTGTAGTGACTGAAGCAGGGATTGAAAGATTGGTGATCGGGCAGTTTGAGAATGCGCCTTCGGGAATAAGGGTAAGTGAGGATGAGAGATGAAGGCTTGTGAGCGCTTTGCAGTCATCGAATGCATCAATGCCTAATATTGTCACTGAGCTGGGCATACTGACGCCGGTCAGATTAATACATCCCGAAAAAGCATAGTTGCCTATCTCGGTGAGTTTATAGCCGAATGTCACGGTTTTGAGTTTTGTGTTGGCCCTGAATGCACTTTCCCGTATTATCTCAAGATTTTCAGGGAGCGACAGATTTTCAATATCTGCACCGCAGAAAGCTTCTTTCCCGATGATTTTAAGGTTACGTGATAGAGTTACGGTTTTGACACTTGTTCCTGAGAATGCAGATGTGCCTATTGTTTCTATTCCGCTTCCCATTTTCACGGAGGTAAGCGAAGTGCAGCCTTGGAATGCGTTTGAGGCTATTGAGGTGACTGTGTAGAAGTCACCGTCGGACAATATGCGTTCCGGAATATCCACTTTTTTGATCCCTATGTTCTCAGGGCCTTGTACGGAAGCGCGTTTGTTTGATTTGTTGCAACTGTAAATCACTCCGTCCTGGGTAAATTTGAACGCGCCTGAATCCAACGGCGCCACTATGGCTATAGCAATTCTATGGCCGTGAACAATCTGTAAAACTTCATTGATGTAAGCTAAAATTAGGTAGAATATATTCAGGATTAAACCCTGATAGCAAAACAGGCTGCAAATTTAGTGAAAAAATTATAAATATGGTTGTGGATGATCTGCAATAATTCGTAATTTTGCTGCTGATTTATGATTATCAATAGGTTATTTGTCAATTCAAGGTAGATAATGGCTAATGGAAAATGTTTGAATTGCGGGGCTGATCTTGCTGACGGTAATTTCTGTCATATGTGCGGGCAGTCGCAGGCAGTGGGGCGCCTTACATCCAAGGACTTTGCTGTAAATGCCTGCGCGGGGCTTACAAGAATAAACCGTGGTTTTCTTTTCACATGTTGGAAGCTGCTTACAGCTCCGTGGACTGTGATAAGTGACTATATAAAAGGGCGCAGGGTGAGATATACATCTCCCGTGCAGATGCTCCTGATTCTGTGTTTCTTCAATGTGGCGGTATTGCCATTGATCGGGGCCGACAGCGGAATGTCGCCTGATGAAGTAGCGGTTTTCAGTGATGCGTCAAGCGGAGGTTTCATAGCTAACGCCGTGTTGAAATTCTGCATGTCGTCACCCACGTTGCAGTATTTCATTATGTTCTTGCCGGCAGTACCGGTATTTATGGCTGTGAACCGGCGCAAAGGGGTAGCACCGTATAATTTTGCCGAATATATGGTAGCGGCTGTATATATGTCGGATATGGTGCTGGTTTTTGATTTCGTGATAACGCCTTTTGATCTTGCTATGCCTGTGGTGGCCGACACTGTGGCATATCTTTATTTAGCGGGCATGGGTTTCACTGCAGTGTACAAGGCTTTGTCACGCCTGAATCTTCCTGCATGGAGAAGGTCGTTGCGTGTTGTATGGTTCCTTATATTGACGGCTACACTATATTTTGCAATTCTTGTAGCCGTTGCTTTGGTGTTTTACATTGTGGCCGGAAAGCCGCAGCTACCCGCGTCCTGATATGATGGGCCCTTGTCGGGTGGGATCAGTCGAAGAGCGGATCGTCGCCTTCGGATCCTTCCGGCACTTCGGGAGCGGGTTCGGGCACAGGAACCGGAGCCTGTTGGGGTGCCGGTGACTGTGGCGCTACGGGAGTTGGTGCGGGTGCCGGACTACGCTCCGGCTGAGGTGCGGGCTCAGGAGTTGAGGATGGTTCTGTTGCCGGAACATTTTCCCGGGTCGAGTCCGGAACTTCATGTGGCTCTGTGGAAGGGACAGGCTCAGGGGCCGATTCGGGATACATTTCGGAGGCCGGAGGATATTCGTCAGGGGGAAGCACGGACTCGTGGGTCTCTGTGTCGCGTGTCTCACCTATGGCTTCGAAATATTCCTCAAACGAACGTCCCTGACTTATAAGTTTGTTGAAATTTTCCTCACTGATCACTACGGGGCGCACATCGGCCGGGAGATGGAAATCCTTGTCCTCCGTTAATTTGGCGCGGTAGTGATTGAGCTCGGCTTCGTTGGCGAAGCCCTTGATGATCAATAATCCGAGCTGGCCGAATGTCATTTGTTCGAGATCGAAGTCACGGACTACGAAAGTGGCGAAATTATGACGGGCCACGTTGTAAAGAAGTTCGTTGGGACTTACGCGGTCGGTAGGATAGAGGAGCACAAGCAATTGGGGTGCCATTGGGTTAAGTGTGAGCACAAGGGCCGAATCGGATGGCACAAGGGTGGAGTCGCCTGACGCCACGAGGCGCGTGTCCCATATCATGGCACGCATGTTTGTGGCGGTCTGGTGCAGTTTGCGACCCTGTGCAAGTCCTTTCAGATAGGAGGACGCTATGGGGGTTATATCAGTTTCGGGATAACGTTCAAGCAGCGATTTAAGGGTGGAGGCAAATTCCTCAGGCTTGTTCTCCGTGACATAGCTTAGAGCGTCGAGGAACATGAATTTCGGCATGATCTTGCTCATGGGGAACCGCTCTTCCATTTCCTGATATGCGGCGTGCACGGCAGCATTCCGGTTGTCGAGATAGTTCTCAAGGGTGCGGGCATAAAGTTCCTCCTGCTCTGTGTCCATGCGGCGCAGATTGTCGATATAGTTCGGGTCAAGCAGGGCTTGTCCTTGTTTGGAGTCGGGGAAATCGGATAGAATGAGTCGGCGGTATTCCTCGGCGCGTGCGGTATCCCCCTCTTTCATATACATAAGGTAGAGGTTATAGTATATGTCAAGACGGTAGATATTGTCGGGGTAGCGCTTTAGCAGCTGGTTGAATTCATCAAGTGCCGCGCCGTAATCCTCAAGCTTGTCTTTCAATATGAGGCCCATATTGTAAAGGCCTTCCTGAATTATTTCGTTGGCTGTAGCCTTTTCTTCGTCGGTTTTGGGTATCTGCTTCAGATAGAATTCGGCGTAATGCGGATCGTTGGCCTTGTCGGCATCAGTTGGTTCTGCATTTTCGTCGGTGCCGTCTGCTGTTTCCGTGGAGTCCTCTCCGTCGTCAGTGTCGCTGTCAGGGGCCGAGAAGTCAGCCACATCAAATGAAGCTTTGTTGCGGCGGCGCCAGTTGTCCTCCAATTTTCTGGCACCCCAACGGCGCTGGAAGTCGGTCTTGCCGGCACTTACAGTAGTGGGATTGTAGAAATACCAGGAGTTGTCGCCGTTCATGGTGAACGTAGTGGGGGCGCTGGCTCCCTGTTGGGTATTTTGATTGCCGGCAGCGGCCTGTTCGGCAAGGTAATCCTGCTTTTTCTGTTCCTCGGCTTCGCGTTTTTCTTTTTCCACAAGTTCGTCGGCAAGGCGTTGGGCCACTTTCTGCTGCTCCTCCGGAGATAGGGCCGCAAGTTCAAGCAGCGAATCCTGAAGTGCCACATTGCCGGCATATACGGCCAGTTCGTCGAGCACGTCGGAGCGCCGTTTGAGCATGTTGTAGTCAGGATAGTTTTCGGGTAGCAGCGGCACGGCTTCGGCCAGGCACGGTTGTGCGAGATCGTAGCGGTGCAGTTCGAAGTACAGGTTGCCGAGCGTGAGTTGCGAAAGCGCCTTGTCTATGCCGTTGCGGGTGGATTTGGCGGCTGCGAGCTTGTAATTGGCAATGGCTTCAGTGGTGTCACGGCGAGAGAGATATAGATTGCCGATGGCATAATATATCTGATCAAGATATTCTTTGTTGCGGTCATAGCGGGTCATGCGGCGCAGGGCCTTGACTTCCGGCTCTATGTTCTCGCCTTCGAATACCTCGCTCTGTTTTATGCGTGCATTGAATTGCGTACGGTAATCGGCTCCCGAGGCCTTTCCTGCCTTGGCGAATGCGTCATAGGCTTTAGTCTTGTCGCCCAAAGCCGCATACAGCTGCCCCAACAGAAAGTTGAGGCGTATTTTTTGTTTGCCTTTTGTCCCTTTTATTGTGGCTTCAAGCTCAGGTATGGCTTCCTTTATTTTTCCCGAACGGATCAGGAAGTCAGCCATGGTGAAATGATACAGGTTGCGCAACGTTTTGTTAGTGAGCTCATCGGGCTTGATGCGCGTGAGGATCGTTTCTGCCTCATAAAGCCAGTTTTCGGCGCAATAGGCCCGCGCTTCCCATAGTTTTGCCTCTGTAACGGTGGCCGGGAGCCATCCGAAATGCTTGCTTATGTACATGAATGTAGAGGCGGCGCCGAGAAAATCGCCGTTGAAATACTGTGACCGGGCCATCATGAGCCATGCGTTGTGCAGGAACGGATTGTACTCCGAGCGCGTACGCCATGCTTTCTCTTTCGGGTCGCGTGACTTTCCGGGTTTTTTCGGCGGTTTCTTCTTTATGGAGCGGAGCTGGATGGCTTTTTGGGCTTTCTCGATGGAGCGGTCGAAGTTGCCTGAAGGCTGCGGTGCTTTTGGGTTGGCCTTGGCCTCGATGGGGTGCATGTAGAGATTCTGTGAGAAATCGTCCTGATATGTTTTCTCAAGCTCCGTGAGGGTTTCCTTGTAGTGTTCGTCACCGTTGAAATAAATGTTGTAACGTGTGATGAACGCCTGATACTTGCGTGTGGCGGCATTGTTCTTCTTTGTAGAGCATGACCCTAAGGCGACAACGGTAGCTATCACCGAAGCCGCGATGAGCACTGTTTTCAGCCATCTGCAATTCATCGTTACTATAACGTGCACCCGCCCCGGTTTATTGCATTCGCAGTCTCAGCATTTGCTGTGGATCCTGAACATGGCCGACCCTGCTGCCATTACCGGAACATGGAGGGGATAAAACATTATTGCCCGTAAGGTGTTTTTGCTGCGGTAGATATTTTTCATTACTCCGGTGGGAGGAAATATAAGGGTGCGGAAAGCCTTGTTGCGTTTGGCTGGATCATCAATAAAGGCAAGTTCCCAGAATCCGGCTATGAAACGGTCATACTTGCTTCGGTGACTGAATTGTCGGTCATTTGCTTTTATGAATTTCATGAACCGGATGCCGGCTTCCATTGTCATGTCGGGTATGCGCAAGGGTTCACGTCGGGCAAAGTGTTTTTGCAGGTGGTAATATGTCGCGGCTGCTATCCGTGTCATGCCGTAGGTGTGTGTTCGGGCTGCCAGAGCCGTGATCTGATCATCGGTCATGTCACGTTGCAGCAGCCACAGATCCTTTAGCCATTTCAATCCGTTGAACATGTGGAATGCAAGATGTTGGGCGAGGAACAGCCATTTGTCGGTAACGTCAAGCCGCATCACCCCTTTTCGGGTACTGCATTCCGATGCTCTCGCCACCATATCGCTGTTGAATGAACCTGTTGTGGATGCAAAAAACTTTTTTGTCACTCCCTGAAGATGAAGATCAACGTCGGGCAGGGTGGGTGAGGGGGATTTGAGCGATACCTTATTCTTATATTTCAGTGCGTCAGCATCAAGCGAGAAGTTGAATTCGGGGCTGTAGCCATGGTCAATAAGCCGCTGTGAGGCGTTGAGGAAATTGTCCGGATCGGGAATGAGTAGATCAATGTCGCGTACTTCGCGGTCAAGGGTGTCGGCATATATCGTTTCAAGCAGATCAATTCCCTTGAGCGGAATAACCTTTATATCCGGGCCTATGAAAGAAAGCACTTTCTCAAACCCGTCAATTGCCATCATGGCCCTTACGGCATGGGCAAGTGGATTGTCGTTGTTATGTGAAGGCTGGCTCATAGCTGATAATAGATGAAAAACGGCTCAAACATCTGCGACCGTTCCTCAGCTGAGGCGTTGAGGAAACTGCGGCGCTTTATGTCGGCTATCAATGGCATGAACCGGTCAAGGAGGCAGTTGGCGCAAGGTTCGGTCTCGTTCAGCCGCTTGTGGTTGTGGAGATTGCGTATGGCCCGGGCGCGGGTGGAGTTGATAAGCCGGCTCATGGGTTGGTCAAGTAGTGACCCTATTATCATCTCACCGCTGAAATCGTAACTGCACATGGTAACATCGCCGTTCCATGTTATGACCGGATTACGGGATATTTCGCGGCATGTGCGCCGTTTTGCTGAGCGTAAGTGGCCTTCTATGTCGCCTGTTTGAGGCAGCCGGGGCCATGGAAAGCGTGAGGAAATATTTATTGAAGTGAGCCGTGAGTAGCGCTTGAAAAGCATTTCGCACATAGGCTCAAGCAGTTCCGGATTATTGGCGGGTGCTATCACACTGATGCGCATAGGTGTTTTATGCCGCTCCATCACCTCATTCATAAGGTCAAGGTTGCTGAGTGTGGCATCCAATGTGGCGGGACATCTTATCGATCTGTAG
>URII01000031.1 GCA_900547825.1 uncultured Porphyromonadaceae bacterium | reverse complement strand
TCCCGCCGCTGAAGAGGCTCAGGCTCCCGCTGCTGAATAATTTTCAATCAATACAACAACATTCTAACACACCAATATAATTATGGCAGTTACAATGGCAGAAATCACCAAGCTGCGCAACCTCACAAGTGCCGGCCTGATGGACTGCAAAAAAGCTCTTAATGAAACCAACGGCGACATAGAGGCAGCCGTAGAGATCCTCCGCAAAAAGGGTCAGGCTGTGGCCGCCAAACGCGAGGACCGCGAAGCATCCGAAGGATGTGTGCTCGCCAAGAACGAAGGCAACTTCGCCGCCATAGTGGCTCTCAAATGCGAGACCGACTTTGTGGCAAAGAACGCTGGTTTCGTAGCCCTTACCCAGACTATTCTTGACAATGCAGTAGCCTCCAAAGTAAAATCGCTCGACGAGCTCAAGGCTCTTGAAGTAGAGGGCCGCACCATCGAGGCTCTGATTGTGGAAGAAGTAGGCAAGACAGGTGAGAAGATGGAAATCGGTGCTTACGAATGGCTCGAAGCTCCCTCCACCACATCATACAACCACCTCGGCAACAAACTTTCCACTATTGTAGGCTTCAACCTTCCCGATGTAGACTATCAGGTAGGCCGCGACATCGCCATGCAGGTAGCATCAATGAATCCTGTAGCCATTGACCGCGACAGCGTGCCTCAGGCCGTAAAGGACAGCGAGTATACCGTAGCTGTGGAGAAGACCAAGGAAGAGCAAGTGAAGAAAGCTGTTGAAGCAGCTCTCAAAAAAGCCGGTCTCAACCCCAACCACTTCGACAGCGAGGATCATATCGCATCCAACATAACCAAAGGATGGCTCACTGAGGAAGAAGCAGAAAAAGGCCGCGCAATAGCCAAGGAAACAGCTGAAGCCAAAGCAGCAAACCTTCCCGAGCAGATGATCACCAACATCGCCAACGGCCGTCTCAACAAATTCTTCAAGGAAAATTGCCTCCTCGAACAGGAATTTGTGAAGGACGCCAACATGACCATCGAGCAATATCTCAACTCACAGGCCAAAGGTCTCGTGGCAGTTGCATTCAAGCGCGTAAACCTCAACCAGGACTAATACACGCCACTGATACAAAAACGTCCGTTAGCGAAAAACCGCTAACGGACGTTTTTATATATCCATATCCATCAGGAGTCCATATCCTCACTTTTCATCTCGGAAAGTTCATGTATCTTCTCAACCAGCTGTGCGGCCTGATGCAATCCGACACCACGCCAGGCAGGCTCACCGTCGCGGAAAATGATAAGAGTCGGTATTGAACGCACATTATATTGTGCGGCAAGTCTCTTATTAGCATCCACATCAATCTTAAGAATCGTAGCCTCATCCCCTATCTGCTTCTTGACATCATCAAGAATCGGAGCCTGCATCTTGCACGGGCCGCACCATGTGGCGTAAAAGTCAACGAGCGTGGGCTTTTTCGACTTGATAATTTCGTTAAAATCTTCCATAATATGTTTTTTGATCATTAAAATTTCAATTGACACTAATATAACATTTGCCACCATGAAAAGTTTTGACTAAATTGCAGCACATAATCCAATTAACTTCAAAATCAGATAAATGAATAAATCGATCATCACACTGACATTAGGACTTGCAGGGGCCATGCTCTGCGATCCCGCATCGGCATGTACAAGTCTAATCGCGGCAAAGAATGCCACGACCGACGGCAGCGTGTTTCTGACCTACGCAGCCGATTCACACACCCTTTACGGCGAACTTTACAGCCGCGCTGCCACCACCGGCAATCCCAAAGGAACCATGCGCGAGGTTATAGAATGGGACACAGCCCGGCCGCTCGGAAAAATTCCACAGCCCTCCGAGACATACGCCACAGTAGGAAACATGAACGAACATGGCGTGGCAATAGTGGAAAGCACATGGGGAGGTCGCAAGGAACTCGACGGCGAAGGCAAAGGTGGCCTGATCGATTACGGCTCTCTGATATACATAGCCTTGGAAAGGGCCAAGACAGCCCGTGAGGCTCTCGACATAATGACTTCACTCGCCAACGAATACGGATATGCTTCATCGGGCGAATCATTCACAATAGGTGACGGCAATGAAGTATGGATACTGGAACTCATCGGAAAGGGTGACTTCGGCAAAGGTGTGGTATGGGTTGCATGCCGCATTCCCGACGATTGCATCTCTGGCCATGCCAACCATCCGCGAATACATAAATTCCCGTTAAAAGACAAGAAGAACTGCCTATACTCACCCGATGTAATAAAATTCGCCCGTGAACGCGGCTATTTCAACGGACGCGACGAAGATTTCAGTTTTTCCACCGCCTATGCCCCTATTGATTTCGGAGCCGTACGCGGATGTGATGCACGAGTATGGGCCTATTTCAATAAATATGCATCAGGCATGGATAAATACCTTCCCTGGGTAATGGAAGGCAAAGGTGAGCCGTTGCCTCTCTATGTCAAACCCGACAAGGAAAAGCTGAATGCCCGCAAAATGCAATGGATGATGCGTGACCATTTCGAAGACACTCCCATGGACATGACCGTCGATGTAGGAGCAGGACCATTCAAAGTCCCCTATCGCTGGCGTCCTATGGATTTCACTGTGGATAGCGTGGAATACGTACATGAACGGGCCATAGCCACACAGCAAACCGGATTCTCCCTTGTGGCGCAGCTCAACACCAACGCACCTGAACCCATGAAAGGCATTCTGTGGTTCGGCACTGACGACGCCAACACCTCGGTATATGTCCCGTTCTTCAACTCGACAACACGTGTGCCGGAAGCATTCGCACCCGGCAACGGAGATATGTACAATATATCATGGACCTCATCATTCTGGGTCAACAACTATGTGGCCAATCAGGCTTACAACCGTTATTCAGCCATGATAGGTGACATACGTAACGTGCAGAATGCATTGGAGGACCGCATGGAACAGAGCGTTGACAGCCTGCGCACCGCTGTTGCAGGCATGCCGTTGGATGAGGCCAAAGAACTTCTTAACGCCACATCCGAACAGTTGTCGGCCGACTATGTAAAAAGATACAAGGAGTTGGGAGACTACCTGCTTGTCAAATATCTTGACGGAAACATTAAAAAAGAACGTGACGGAAAGTTTGCACGCACACAGCACGGAATTCCAGAGTCACCCACGTTCGGAGGATACGACGATCCCCGTTACTTCCGATCCATAGTAAATGACGCAGGCGAGAAACTCAGAGTAAAATTCTGAAAACCTAAACTCAAAGAATGCACCCACACCGGGTGCGTCGATAAAAACAAAAAAGCGACTTCATCACGAGGTCGCTTTTTTGCGTCAGAACTGTTTCTGACAATAAGTTCAAAAAACTTAAAAACACATCTTTCTTACCAATTCCTTGATGAAGCGATTCTATGCTCCAATCATAAATATTAACCTAAAACAATCTTACATATCAGGGTTTGTCCTGATGACGGTGCAAAATTACAACGCGGCAAAGCTTCAGGCAACAAGTTCAAGCATAAATATAGGTAATTAAAACCTATATAATTATATTTATTATTGATATACAGCATATTAAGCCACGCATCCAAATATATTTATATAGATATTTTTCGATGAATTCTAAGCATGGATTTAGTCAGCACCGCTTGGAATACCAATTGCAAGCGGCATATTTTGAATCTATATTTATCTAAACATAAGCCGGTATTATATAACTGATTATCAGAGTATTATTATTTAAATTCATTGTATTCTATCTAAATTTATGCTTAGATAGCCACATCCAAGAGCATCTTAGATGTAATTTTGCGACGTGTTAAAGATTTATCAGTCATTAAGGAATAACCAAGGCACAATATAAGGTTAAGGATTTGGACTATACAATCAGATTAAGAAAGTATTTTTAGGGTTAGTATTAATGTTAGAAAGTGCAACGGCACAACTTAAATTAGTGTGAAGATAATCGTGTTTTATGCTTAGTGTTTAAAAAGTAACTTTAGATAATGCTTTTAAACAATAAAATCAGCCTCTTCGTGAGAAGGGGCTGATTTTATATTATGAATTGAGATAATTTTTATTGTTTTTTATGAGTGGCATATCGTCTTTTTCATTATCTTCGTTGTTGTAAAACAAAGTTAATATCACTCACGTTGACTACACATATGGACAGGATTAAAGTAAAGATAATCAACAGAGGCCATCATGATCTTCCGGCCTACGAGACACACGGAGCTTCAGGGATGGATGTCAGAGCGTTTCTGACCGAGCCGATAACCTTGCAACCGGGCCAAAGAGCGCTTATAGGCACAGGCTTGTCGATAGAGCTGCCACAAGGTTACGAATGCCAGATACGTCCACGCAGCGGACTTGCCGCCAGGCACGGTATAACAGTGCTCAACTCGCCCGGCACAGTGGATTCCGATTATCGTGGCGAAATAAAAGTGATCCTTATTAATTTAGGGGATGCCCCGTTTGTCATAACCGACGGAGAAAGAATCTGCCAGATGGTGATAACCAATTATACGAAAGTGGAATGGGAAGCAGTCACGGAACTCGACCATACCAAACGCGGTGAAGGCGGCTTCGGACACACCGGAGTATCCTGATCATCAGGCCCCACCTTAACACAATATTTTACAATGAATTATAATAAGACAGCTTTTGCAGTTATAATCCTGATTCTGGCGGCCACAACGGGCACCGGCATATATGCAGCCCAGTCATGGGATGAAGAGGCCGCCCGCAGAAAAGCCGACTATATATTTCTGGAGGCTGTGAGACAGAGCGGTATAGAGCACAAGGACGCCCAATATGCCCTGCTTGAGGAAGCCTACCGGCTCAACGGCGACGACAAACTCGTGGGATTCGACCTCGGATTCTACAGGCTACTCATGACCCCTACAAATGACTCCGTTGCCACCGAACGCAGCTACAACCTCATGAAGACTTATTTCGAGTCCAATCCGGAGGATTATTACAACAGCTTCATGTTCGGCCGTCTTAACGAAGCCCTCCACCGCCCCCAGGAAGCATTGGCTGTATGGGAAAAGCTGCATTCCCTTTATCCTGATAAAGAGGAAATGTCACTTCGCTATGCCGATGCACTGGCCTCCTCACCCGATTCAGCCATACGCAGCAAGGCCATTGCCATCTACGACACAATAGAATCAGTTCAGGGAAAAGATATACAGATCACCAGTTTCAAAGTAAACTATTACTTCCAGCAACGCGACACCGCCAACGTGCTCAACGAAGTGGCGGCACTTGTAAACGCATTTCCACGCACAGTAGAATGTGCCACATATGCCGGAGATGTCTATATGGCCATGGGCGACAACGACCGTGCCCTGAAAAGCTACAAACATGCATGTGAACTCGACTCTACAAATGGATATGCTTTCTATTCCCTTGCATATTATTATAATACTATCGGCGACAGCATAGGATACGACCGCGAGGTGTTCAATGCCCTGCAAAAAGGCTCTCTTGACGTACAGACCAAGTTGCAGCTGCTGAAATCATATATAGAGACCCTTTACAGCAAAAATGTGGCCGATAATGACTCCGTGGCCCCGTCACAGGATCCGAGGATATCGAAACTGTTTGCCCGCCTGGTTGACATGCACCCCCACGAAGCTGATATCCACAATTTTTATTGCGGCTACCTGCTTACACTCAACGATTATGAAGGTGCCGCCGAGGAACTGCGGTTTGCTTTGGACATTGATCCGGCTGACATAGCGCGATGGCGTGCGCTTGTAAGTGTGGATTTCTCAGCCGGCAACAGTGCTCAGGCCAAAGCCGACGCACAACGCGGCCTTACGTTCTTCCCCGAGGATTCCGACCTGCGTACAATGCTGGCCGTGGCATATCAGGAGCTTAAAGAATATGACAACGCCGAGAATTGCTACAAAACAGCATTGGCGTCGATAGATGAGCGGAACAACGAAAGCCGGTCGACCATACTCGCTTCCCTCGGCGACCTGTTTCATCTGCGAGGCGACAACAAAAGCGCCATGGCCTATTACAACAGCGCCATAGAGGCCAATCCAGGCAATATCATGGCACTGAACAACTATGCCTATTATATGGCCTGCGAAAATGTGGATCTTGAGCGGGCTCTCGGATATATTGAAAAAGTGATGCGCAACGAACCGGCCAATTCTACATACGCCGACACATACGCCTGGGTACTGTTCAAACTCAAACGCTATCCCGAAGCGCTCGAAGCCATAACTCCGCTGCTTGACGACCCGGCGTCACTTGAATCAGCCGAAGTACTTGAACATGCCGGCGACATAATATTCATGAACGGCGAAGCGGCCAAAGCTTTGGAATATTGGAAGAAAGCGCTTGAAAAAGCCCCGGACAACAAGGAGCTACGCAAAAAAGTGCACCATAAGACAATATTTCTCTGACAAGGTCTAATCCAACCTAAAAACATTGGAAATGAAACTCTTTCAATCTCTTATCGCCATCATAGCACTGACAGCCATACTGAGCGGTTGCCATTCCACAAAGACAATGCCGGAACCCGTCACCGAAACCGGAACCTATACCCCTACCCGCCCTTCTCCGGCAGAAACTCTGTCACCTGAGGCAAGATATGACGCCACACTTGACAATCTCAAGGAATGGACATACCTCAAACTGCCTGTAAGCCTGAAATCAAAACAGCTTGGCGGCAGCCTGTCGGGACAGGCATGGATGATCCGCGGACAGGAGATATACATGTCGCTCCGCTTCCTCGGAATGATGGAAGTAGCGGTGCTATACGTAAAAGGGGATTCGGTAACAGCCATCGACAAATACCATAAAATCTATATTTCCGAACGTATTTCGGACTTTATGCGCGGAATACCATTCAATATCGAGGATTTACAGAATCTGCTTACAGGGCGCCCCTTCATACTCGGCACAGGCACTCCGGCAGCAAAAACGACGCGCCCGATACTGAAAAGTTCAGCATCCGGATGGACAATGACACCGGCAACGATAACAAACGACCTGGAATACTCGTTCGAATTCAGCGCCTCCGACCGCCTCACAACCACCACACTGTCACGCAACCTTGTGGAACTCTTCGCCGCCCGCTATCATTCTCCCGCATCAACTCCGTTCGGGCCATTCAGCAACGAGGTCGCACTTCAGTCACTCACAGGTAAACCTATGGAACTGACTGTAAAATGGCAATTTGCCAAAGCTGACTGGCAACGGCGTGAGATACCACATCTAACAGTTCCGTCAGGCTACCGCCGCGTAAACGGACGCTCGCTCACCGACCTGTTCCAGAACTTCTGATCCGTCGTTCAACGCTACCCGGACTCTGCTGGCACCGCGGATATACAGCGCACGTTGTAAAGTTCACATTTAATTAGTAACTTTGCACATCGCACAACCGCGGCCCACGCCGCCAGAACACAGAACTGACAATGTTAGGTATCAAGCGTTTATACTGGTTCATGCTGAAGAGTTTCATGCCACTCTTTGTCATGACATTCTTCATAACGCTTTTCATTGTGCTGATGCAGTTTCTATGGCGCTATATCGACGATCTTGTAGGCAAGGGCCTCGGTGTGGATGTAATAGCCGAGCTGTTTTTCTATGCAGCCCTCACAATGATACCCATGGCCCTGCCGTTAGCCATATTGCTCGCATCGCTTATGACCTTCGGCAACCTCGGCGAACAATTCGAGCTGACAGCCATGAAAGCATCCGGAGTGTCGCTGATCAAGTCCATGAGACCACTTATAGTCCTTATAGTGCTTATCTCGATAGGGGCTTTCTTTTTCCAAAACAACGTATTGCCTATAGCACAGGCAAAAATGTGGACTCTCCTGTATTCCATGCGCCAGAAGTCACCCGAAGTGGAGATACCCGAAGGTGTGTTCTATGATCAGATACCCGGCTACAATCTGTTTGTACAGACCAAGAATCCCGACACAGGAATGCTTTACGACATGATGATATACGACATGTCGAAAGGATTTGAAAACTCACGTATAATTCTTGCCGACTCCGGCAAACTCGCTTTTACCGAGGATCACCGGCATCTATTCCTGAAACTTTGGGAAGGTGAGTCATTTGAGAATCTGAAAGAGGCCGGGGCCAACATGAGCAATGTGCCCTACCGCCGTGAAAGCTTCAAGCTCAAAGAGATACTTGTCACATTCGACGCCAATTTCAACCGCATGGACGAAAGCGGCATGCGCAATCAGTATGTAGGCAAAAACATGGCTCAGCTGCGTCACACCATCGATTCAGTGGAACACCGTGTCGACAGCATGGGGGCCGGTTACTCCATGCTGTTGCAGGATCAGTCGCTCATTGGTGTCAGCGCCTATAAAAACCGTTTTGAGAACGGGCAGCTCAAACGCACCCGGGTAAAGGATGTGGACATAGCCCGTCCCGTCGACATTGATTCACTCATAGCAGCACGAACACCTGCCGACAGGGAGCGGGCCATCACATCAGCTTTGGCCAAAGCCGAGCGGATGAAACAGGAATATGAGTTCAAGGGGCTGGCCATGCTTGATGACAAGAAAACCATACGGCGACACTCTATCGAGCTGCAAAAAAAATTCACGCTGTCGTTCGCCTGATATTCTTTTTTATCGGAGCCCCGCTCGGAGCCATCATCCGGAAAGGAGGACTCGGCACACCATTGGTAATATCCGTGTTTCTTTTCATAGTCTATTACATAATCGACAACACAGGATATAAGCTTGCCCGTGACGGTAAATGGGAAATATGGGAAGGCATGTGGCTCAGCGCCGCCGTGCTCCTTCCGTTAGGAATATTCTTCACCTACAAAGCCGTGAACGATTCCGCTGTTTTCAATGCCGATTCTTACCTGAATTTCCTGCGACGGTTTACCGGTCGGCCCACAGCCCGGCTTGTGGAACACAAGGAAATATCCATGGTCGACATCAACCGTGACCAGGCATTCAATATGATAGACCGATTGGAGGCTTCCACTCGCGCATATCTTGAGAACAACCCCGCAAAACCGAGTTACATTTCCTATTGGCTGAAAGGCTACAGCCGAACAGCCCTGCGGGAAATATCCCTCCAGCTGGAATCCACGGTGGAGTATCTGTCAAACGCCCGGAGTCTCATACTTATAAACAAACTCATGGATTATCCGGTGCTGCGCAGCTTGTGGTTATATCATCCGTTATCAGGCAACATTGCAGGATGGACCGCTATAATACTGTTTCCCATCGGCCTGCCTGTATATATTTTAGGGTTAAACGCCATCAAGAAGCTCCGGACCGATCTTTCCTCTATAATCAAAGTGAACCATGAGCTACATGACCTTGTAATTAAAGAAACCGCAACATAAAACACCCATACAGCATGAACACTGACACAATCAGACTTGACTCCATAGAGGAGGCCCTTAAAGACTTCGCCCAGGGCAAATTCGTAATAGTAGTGGACGATGAGGACCGCGAGAACGAAGGAGACCTCATCATAGCTGCCGAAAAGATCACCCCGGAGGATGTGAACTTCATGGTGACCAACGCACGCGGAGAACTGTGCGCACCCCTCACCCTGTCGAGGTGCGATCAGCTCAGGCTTCCGCATCAGGTCAGTGACAACACATCAATGCTCGGCACTCCGTTCACAGTCACAGTGGACAAACTGCCGGGATGCACCACAGGCGTATCGTGCCACGACCGAGCCGCCACCATCCGCGCGCTTGCCGATCCGGCTTCCACTCCTGAGATATTCGGTCGACCCGGCCATGTACATCCCCTTTATGCCCAGGATCAGGGAGTGCTTAAACGTGCCGGCCACACCGAGGCGGCAGTGGATCTGGCAAGACTCTCAGGCCTGTATCCGGCCGCAGCACTGATTGAAATACTGAACCCCGACGGCACAATGGCCCGCTTGCCGCAACTTAAAGCCAAAGCCGACGAATGGGGGCTGAAACTTATCTCGATCCGCGACCTCATAGCCTACCGCCTACAGCATGAAGCCCTCGTGGAACGCGGCGTGGAAGTAGATATGCCCACACGCCACGGGCACTTCCGGCTGATCCCTTTCCGCCAGCTTGACAACGGCCTGGAACACATAGCCCTTATAAAAGGCGACATCACCACCCCTGAACCCGTATTGCTGCGCGTACATTCATCATGCGTTACAGGCGACATATTCGGATCCATGCGCTGTGACTGCGGCGAACAGCTTGCAAAAGCCATGGAAATGGTGGAGAAGGAAGGACGTGGAGTAATCCTCTATCTGAGTCAGGAAGGACGTGGAATCGGGCTTATGGATAAAATCCAGGCCTATAAACTCCAGGAAGAGGGCTACGACACAGTGGATGCAAACCTCCACTTAGGCCATAAAGCCGACGAAAGAGACTATGGCGTGGGCGCCCAGATACTCGGTATGCTCGGAGTCCGCGACATGAGACTGCTCACAAATAATCCCATAAAGAGGATCGGGCTTGAAGGATATGGCCTCAGAGTTGTGGAAAATGTACCCATCGAAGTAACTCCCAACGAATACAACAGGCATTATATGCACACTAAAAAAGAGCGTATGGGCCATAACCTCAACGAAGCCTGACGCTGCATCATAACCCGGCGCCATAGGGCATGAAAAAATCTTCATTCCTATGGCGCTGGTTTTCAGAGCCGTTAAAATAAAGCTGCGAAAAACATCAAAAAAAGTGCTCTGAAATTTTGGAGATATCCGGAAAATGCCTACCTTTGCAACGCAAACGCGAAAATAGCTCAGTTGGTAGAGCACAACCTTGCCAAGGTTGGGGTCGCGGGTTCGAGTCCCGTTTTTCGCTCCAATCAAGCGACGCCTCTGTTATCGATTGATTTAAATGTCCGGGTGGTGGAATTGGTAGACACGCTACTTTGAGGGGGTAGTGGCCATTGGGCTGTGTGAGTTCGAATCTCATCTCGGACACTTGAAAGATCCTGATTATTCGATTTATCGTATAGTCAGGATCTTTTTCATTAAGTTAAGGGAAGGAATAACAGAGGTATATTTTAAAATGTTATCGGAATGAATGTATCTTTAGTTTTTCCCGCGAGGGACCGCATCCTATCACTTATCTGGCAGCATCTCCTACTGTTGATTTCACTTTTTATAATGACACTCGGCGTGGCACTATGTGTCAGGTCATCCCTCGGAAGCAGCGTCATATCCTCCGCCCCGCTGGCATTCACACTTGGAGGCGAACAAGGCATTGTACCACCCCTGTCTTTGGGCAATTACACAAACATACTCAACGCACTTTTTGTAATAGGACAGATACTCATATTGCGGCGGCGGTTTGAGCTGATACAGCTTCTACAACTGTTCATAGGCATTGTGTTCGGAATAATGATAGATATAAACATGGCGCTGACATCACCACTACCTTGTGACAATATCATAACACAGACCCTTACACAACTCACCGGATGTGGTGTAATGGCATTCGGGGTGGCATTGGAGGTACGCTGCGGTTCTGTGACCATGCCGGGCGAAGGCCTGCCGGTAGCAATAAGCCGAGTAACCGGGCAGCCATTTCCCAAAGTAAAAATTTATGTTGACACCGCACTCGTGACCATCGCCGTAACATGCTGCTACATTTTCTGGGGCGAATGGAAATGGAATGTAGTGGGTCCGGGCACATTGTTAGCCATGGTGCTTGTAGGGGCCATTGTAAAAGCAGTGTCTTCCCGGCTTGGATGGTTCGACAGGCTGCTGTGCTGCCGCCCCGGGATAAAGCGCCACATATATGGCCTCGCCCGCTATATCTATACCAGATTACATTAAAAAATGCCGGGAAGAAGTCCATGGATTTCCTTCCCGGCGGCTATTTATAATAAAGGTTTTGCACGATAATGAGGATAAACTACAATTCGTTGTATCCCACAAAGAAACCCGCCTCGGGTATCTCCACCATATATATTACCGAGGTCTTGCCGTCGACCATAGGCGAAGTGTACCTGATAGCCTTTACGTTGTCACGGTCAACTATTTCGCGGCTTATTGACTCCGTAGAGTAAGGCATTACATCATTCAGGAACTCATCGGCACTCTTGATGTCTTTATAAAATATGGGAGAATGACGCCAATACATACATGGCATATCCATTGCAGCAAGTTCAGAGGGTGTGCCCTCCCTATAGTCACCTGCCACATCCACAAAAAACGGGAATAGCGGAATAGCATTGGCAATGCCTGCCACAAAACATGATAACGATATGGAAATGATTCTTTTCATAGTCCAAATATCAAACTTACCACATCTTGATTTCTTTCATCTCTTCGCCGGCTTCCGCCAATTTCTTTATATTGTCGGGCGAAAGATTCTTCGACTCCTTGCTTAGGAAAAATCCGAACCCCATAACATACTCAGCCATCTTACGGTTCTCAGGGTCACTCTTAAAAGCCTTTTCTTTTTCAGGGTCACCGTTAGCCTCATCACTAAGCCGCTTTATCTCCTTGGCGCCCGCCACCATCTGGTCGATCATTTCATTGTAATCGGCTTCAGTAAGTTTCTCTCCGCTTTTAGCTTTTTCCGAAAGCTGTTCACATTTAGATGCGCTATACGAAGATGAAGAACCCGAACATGCGCCCATAACGAAGAGTGACACAGAACACAACAATGCAACAAATACTTTTTTAATCATATCTTTATAAGTTTAAGGATTAGTTTCGGAAGCGAAGATAGCACTTAAATCCCCACCTTATAAAACAAATGGATAAATTTGTGTAACTATGAGTCAAAAAGAAGCACTGCAGAATGTGTAACACAAGGTAAATTATATGTAGCAAACGGTATAATCACCTTTCTGTCACCGATTTGCTCTACCAGTGCGCATTGTTTCGGGCGTGCACCCTTTTAGTTTTAAAAACACCCTATGGAACGACTGCCGGGAACTGAACCCGGATTTCTCGGCAATGGTCTCTATTTTATCATCTGTATTTTTAAGCAATTCCTCAGCATATCTCACTCTATAACCGTTGACATATTCGAAAAAAGATGTTCCCTCCTCTCCATTGAAGAAGCGGCTTACATAAGTGCGGTTAGAGCCCGACATCCTCACCACATCCGACAGTTTCAGCTGACGGTTCAGAAAAATCATATCAACTTCAAACAACCGTCTTATCACACGGCCAAGCTCCGATCCCTGCTCCTCATTTTGGTATTCATCCAGTAGTTGTACAGGATGCTCACGCAACTCATCAATCACCGACTCATGCCGATAGATAAACCAGCACACAAACATCCATATAATCAGCGAACCGAGCATATATACCCACCCTATGCCCATTTCCATAAACACACAGTCAATTATCCACAATGAAAGAATAATAAAATATGAAAACAATATGGTCCGCAGCCAGTTCAGGTTTATACTCTCATAATATGAATACGCCTCCATTAGATGCCGGTGATATCTCGGAATAGCCCACACTGTCCAGCTTGCATATCCGAAGCCATATATAGCGGCCCACACGGTTTCTGCGTCGAAAAACACCTTTTCACGTGTTGTCATAAAAAGGAGTGCCAAAATCACAAACGACATTTCATGAAGCAGCATGGTGCGCCGGGTCAGCCATCCCGGGCGGCATAATTCAATAAGGACAAAAGCATAAAGAGGAACAGCCACCATGTCAATAGCCGACAATGAGGTCCATAAAAAAGTGTCATGACCATCTGCCATAGGGATAAAAAACACATCCTTGACGCATCCCGCAGCAAGTACCGCCATCAGCAGCATTACAAGCCGCGAAAGCCTGTCGGCCCCCTTTCTATAGAAAAACCATGCCATCATGCCATAGAACATGACACAAAGCCCATAGATAAAATATATCAGATCTGTTTCCATCTCAACAAAACATCCGGCAGTAATTCAAGCCGATATGCAAATATACGGATAAGCGAGAGTTAACCAAATTCCCATGAGAAAATATTTTTCAGAGGAATGATTGCAGCAAAAATATAATTCATTATCTTTGCCGCATAATAACAAAAGGGGTGCCTTGCTCTAATTGTGAGGCTGAGATCATACCCTATGAACTTGATGCGGTCAGTACCGCCGAAAGGATTTGTTCATGGCATGGTATTTTTGCAGTTCAATCAGGCGCTTGCAACTCTTTTTGTAAAATACATGATCCATGAACATTTTTTTCAACAACAAAGAGATTGCTCTCGACACCGAGAACGTTACAGTGGCTGACCTGCTGCAACAAACCGCCATGCCGTCATCAGGCATAGCCGTGGCTGTAAACAACAAAGTGGTGCGCAAAGCCGACTGGCCCACAACCCAGCTGAACGACGGCGACAACGTGACTGTAATAACTGCCGTGTGCGGAGGATAAGATGAAACTTATCGCCATCACCACCCCTTATTTCTGGAATGGGGAGCACACTGCCGTGGTCCGGCTGCTCGAAAGCCGGACTTGCTGGCGTGTACATATCCGCAAACCCCAGGCCACACTGAGCGAAATGCGCGAGTTCATAGAGCATATACCTGAGCGGTTTTATCCCTATCTGTCCATACACGATCATTTCGGTCTTGCAGCAGAAATGGGAATAGGCGGGATTCATCTTAACTCGCGCAATCCATCACGTCCAGAAGGCTGGAAAGGTACAACAAGCCGCAGCTGCCATTGCATAGACGAACTTTCGGCCTACAGCAATGATGCCGACTATCTGTTCCTAAGCCCGGTGTTCGACAGCATATCCAAACCCGGCTACCGGAGCGCATTCAATCTTTCCGATATAAAACGGGCCGGCATTTCAGGCAAAAACATATTCGCCCTCGGAGGCGTGACCTTCGAAAAGCTACCATTGCTTGAAGATGCAGGATTCGATGGTGCCGCTATGCTTGGAGCTGCATGGAAAGATTTCGCCGCCAGCACTGCATTCAAATAACCGTACGACATACCTTATGCTTCAATTTATAACACATACCATCCACGGCTTAGAGGCTGCATTACGCGGGGGCTGCCGTTGGGTACAGCTCCGGATCAAGGACGTGCCCGATGACGAATATCTCCGCACAGGATACGAGGCAGCTCGTCTCTGCCGCCATTACGGCGCCACATTCATCGTCGATGACCGTGTGCACCTTGTCAATGAGCTGAAAGCCGACGGAGTACATCTCGGCAAAAATGACATGCCCGTAACCGATGCGCGATCTATTCTTGGCGGAAAAGCCATAATAGGGGCCACAGCCAATACTTTCGAAGATATAAAGGCTGCCTCAGCCTCGGGAGCCGACTATATAGGTCTCGGCCCGTTCCGGTTCACAACCACGAAAAAGAATCTCTCGCCTGTGCTTGGTGCCGGAGGTTATACCGGCATAATTGCATCATGCCGGGCAAACGGTATCAGAATCCCGGTAGTAGGCATAGGGGGCATAACACTGACCGATCTTCCTGAGCTGGGCAAAACCGGACTTTCAGGCATAGCCGTATCAGGCCTTATCCTTAATTCATCAGATCCTGAACTTACAACAAAAGAAATACTACAAGTATGGAAAAACTTATCATCGGAGGACGCGAATTTGACAGCCGGCTGTTTGTAGGCACAGGCAAATTCAGCTCCAACAAACTCATGCAGGAGGCCATAGCGGCTTCCGGATCACAGATGGTCACTGTGGCCATCAAGCGTATTGACACAGAAAACCGTGAGGACGACATGCTCCGCCACATCCTGCGCCCTGATGTGCAGCTGCTTCCCAACACCTCCGGCGTCCGTAATGCCGAGGAAGCCGTGTTGGCGGCCCAACTCGCCCGCGAAGCATTTGAAACGGACTTCATAAAACTTGAGATACATCCGGATCCAAAATATCTATTGCCTGATCCTATAGAAACACTGAAAGCATGTGGGAGGCTTGCCACACTCGGGTTCAAGGTGCTTCCCTACATACAGGCCGACCCCGTACTGTGCAAACGCCTTGAAGAGGCAGGAACCGCAGCCGTAATGCCGCTCGGCGCCCCTATAGGCACAAACAAAGGCATTGTGGTGAAAGACCTTCTTGAAATAATTATAGAGGAAAGCAACGTGCCTGTAGTGGTTGACGCCGGCCTTGGGGCTCCGTCACACGCTGCGGAAGCAATGGAGATGGGGGCCGATGCGGTGTTGGTGAACACAGCCATAGCCATAGCCGGAAATCCGGTTGAGATGGCTCGTGCATTTGCCAAAGCCGTGGAGGCCGGACATGAGGCATATCGCGCCGGGCTCGGCGCACGTTCACGCATAGCGGTGGCAAGCAGTCCGTTAACTTCATTTCTGAACTGAACATGTTCGCCGACGAACTTATAAAATATGACTGGGATGCGACTACCGGACGCATACAGTCAATGACACCACAGGATGTTGAGGTGGCCCTCGCCAAAGCCCACCCCGATATAAACGACTTTATGGCGCTCATATCACCTGCCGCCGCCCCATACATAGAGCGGATGGCCGCACTGAGCCGGCACTATACGCGCGAGCGGTTCGGCAACACCATATCGATGTACATACCTATGTACATCACCAACTCGTGCACCAATTCATGCGTCTACTGCGGCTTCAACCGCCACAACAAATTCCCGCGCGTGATTCTGACACAGGAACAGATAGCCGACGAATGCAAAGCCATACGGCGTCTCGGCCCTTTCGAGAACCTGCTCCTCGTAACGGGGGAAAACCCACACGCAGCCGGTACGGACTATCTTGAAAAAGCCCTGCGTACATGCCGCCCATATTTCAACAACCTGACTATGGAGGTTATGCCGTTGTCGGCAGAGGACTATGAACGCCTGACGCATTCCGGCCTTAACGGAGTAGTATGCTTTCAGGAAACCTACCACCGGGAGAATTACAGGAAATACCATCCTGCCGGAATGAAATCAAATTTTGAATGGAGGGTAAACGGATTTGACCGCATGGGCCAGGCAGGAGTACATAAAATAGGCATGGGTGTGCTAATAGGGCTTGAGGACTGGCGCACGGACGTCACCATGATGGCTCTGCACCTGAGGTATCTCAGAAAACACTACTGGCGCACAAGGTATAGCGTCAATTTCCCCCGTATGCGTCCAGCTGAGGGAGGATTTCAGCCAAACGTGGTAATGAGCGACCGGGAACTTGCCCAGCTTATATTTGCATTCCGTATATTCGACCATGATGTGGATATATCCGTATCCACCCGCGAACGCCCCGATTTCCGCGACAACATACTCACCCTCGGCGCCACCTCTCTGAGCGCCGGATCCAAAACCGATCCGGGGGGCTATCACACCTATCCGCAATCATTGGAACAATTCGAAGTAAGCGATGACCGCTCCCCCGCCGAAGTTGCCGAAGCCATACATGCACACGGCTATGAAGCTGTGTGGAAAGACTGGGATAAAGTATTTGACTGAGCCTGAAATGATACATATGGATAGATATTCACGGCAGATAATGTTGCCGGAAATAGGAGCGGAGGGACAGAGGCGTCTTCTTGATTCCTCAGTGCTCATAGTGGGTCTCGGAGGCTTGGGATCTCCTGTAGCAATGTACCTCACCGGCGCAGGAGTGGGCAAACTCGGCCTGTGCGATCCCGACACTGTGTCACTGAGCAATCTCCAGCGTCAGATCCTTTACACCGAAGCCCAGGTAGGCACACCTAAAACCATAGCTGCACGGGATAGGCTTTCAGCCATGTCGGCCCACACCCGGTTTGACCTTTGGCCCGAGGGGCTTAACAGCAATAACGCCCTGGATATTGTCAGGCAGTACGACATAGTCATGGACTGTTGCGACAATTTCGCCACACGTTATCTGATTGATGACACATGCCGGCAACTCGGCAAGCCATGGGTGCATGGTTCGATAAGTTCATTCCATGGCTATGTGAGCACATTCCTTCCCTCCTCAGCCGCATCATATCGGGATCTATATCCTGAGCGCGATGAACTGTCTACCCTGCCGCCATCACAGGGTGGCGTATTGGGAGCTGTACCCGGCATTGTGGGCTCACTACAAGCCGCCGAAGCGTTGAAAACGCTTATCGGAACAGGCAATCTCCTTGACGGGAAATTACTCACCATCGATATCAAATCATTAAATTTCAATATAATCACACTCTGACAAACGATGAAACAACATTTCGACGAATATGCCACACTCTATGACGCCTGGTTCATGGACAACCCCAACGTACTGCTGTCAGAAGCTCGGCTCGTGGCCCTTACGCTCAGAGGATCAAAAAGAATACTCTCCGTAGGCTGCGGAAGCGGCCTGTTTGAAAAACTCCTGCGTGAGAATTTCAGCATTGAGATAACTGACGGCATAGAACCCTCAACCGGCATGGCCGAAATAGCCCGGAAACGCGACATGAACGTAACCATAGCCACGGCCGAAGACGCAGATTTCGGCACAGGGATCTATGACACGATACTTTTCAACGGCACACCAAGCTATATCACCGATCTGGAGAGTGTTGTAAAAAAAGCGTTTGACTCACTGCCATCGGGAGGGAAAGCCATACTGATAGATGTGCCTAAGGAAAGCGGCTACGGCATGATGTACAATCTTGCCAAAGCCCTCGGCACATGGGATCATCCGCTTCTTGAGGGCGTATTTCCACCGAATCCCTACCCTATCGAATTGGTTAAAGCGGCCAACTGGCGCACCACAGCGGAAAAGAAGGCCATCATGCAGCAGGCCGGCTTCAGGGATCTGGAGTCATTCCAAACCCTCACCACCCATCCTCTTGATTCGGACATTTGTGCGGAAGAGCCAATACCGGGCAGCGACAAAGGCGATTATGTAGCCGTAATCGGATATAAGCCATGATGTGGAGCGAACAAACATGGAAACTCGCAGAACCTATATACGACGGAATTCTGCGGCACCCTTTCGTAAGGGAACTTGCCAACGGCACATTGAGTAGTGAACGGTTTCTGTTTTATCTCCAGCAGGATGCGCTATATATCGACAACTATTGCCGTGTGCTGGCCCACATAGCATCCCGGCTTAAAGCGAAAGATGACATAGACGCATTTTTAAGGTTCGCCTCCGAAGGAATAATGGTGGAACACGCTCTGCATGAATCATTTCTCTGTGGAATTGACATGAATAATGTGTCCCCCACTCCGGCATGTATGCTCTACACATCATTCGAGACAGCGCAAGGACTTGGTCCGGTAGAGATAGAGGCCGCGGCCATACTGCCCTGTTTCTGGATATATCAGAAAGTCGGTGAACACATCCTTGACTCCTGTAGTCCCGGCAACCCTTACATCAAGTGGATCGCCACTTATGGAGACAAATCATTCGCCGAGGCCACCGACAGGGCTATAGCCATTTGCAACCGGCTCGCGGGCTCCACCACATCGGAAATCAGGGCACAGATGACACAGGCATTCATTTCAGCGGCACGGATGGAATGGATGTTTTGGGACAGTGCCTATAATCTTGAACAATGGAAAATATGAAAAAAACATATCAAAGAGTCATGACCATAGCCGGCAGCGACCCAAGCGGCGGTGCCGGCATTCAGGCCGACATAAAGACCATATCGGCCTGCGGATGTTTCGCCACATCGGCAATAGTGGCAGTTGTGGATGAAAACACAGTGGGTGTGACAGGTGTGCATCCTATCCCGCCGGATTTTGTAGCGTCACAGATCCGCTCAATTCTTGACGACATAGGCACCGACTCCGTAAAAATCGGCATGCTCCACTCATCCGAACTCATTCATTCAGTACGCGACACTCTTGACCTCTACCAGGAAATCACCGACATAGTGCTTGATCCGGTAATGGTGGCAACCTCCGGTGACCCGCTGCTTCAATCCGAAGCGGTAGCCACATTGCGCGATGTTCTCGTGCCCAGGGCCAGAGTGATAACGCCAAACATTCCGGAAGCGGAACTTCTGCTCGGCCACAGTATAGCCGGACAGGAAGCACTACATGACGCAGCGGCGGAACTTGCCGCATTCGGCACATCAGTGTTTCTTAAAGCGGGACATCTTACCGATGATTACCTTTCCGACATATTCTACAATGCCGAAACAGATGAGACGGTCGTGTTAAGGACAAAACGTATCGACACCGTCAATACCCACGGCACAGGGTGTACCCTGTCGTCGGCCATAGCATCATTCCTTGCTCTCGGATATAGCCTCAACGATGCGGCACGGCTCGCAAAAGAGTATATCAACGGAGCTATTGCCGCCGGTGCCTCCTATTCAATAGGACACGGGCACGGTCCGGTTCACCATTTCCATAACAGGTGGTAAAAACTTTACCATCCGCTCAATAGCTGAGATGTTCCCTACGGGAAGCATCTATACGCAGCAGGATGAACAGCAGGATGGTGAATCCCCACAACGATGATCCTCCATAGCTGAAAAACGGTAGGGGAATGCCTATCACAGGGCATAACCCTATCACCATGCCTATGTTTATAGCCAGATGGAACAGCAGATAGCAGGCCACACAATAGGCATAGACACGAGCAAACACGGTAGGCTGCCGTTCGGCTATGGAGATTATGCGCAGAATCAACGTGAGAAACAGCACAAGCACTATGGCACTACCTACAAAACCTGTCTCCTCCCCTATGGTGCAATAAATGAAGTCGGTGTGCTGCTCGGGCACAAATTTCAGCTTAGTCTGCGTACCGTTAAGATAGCCCTTCCCGAAAACACCGCCCGAACCAATGGCTATCTTTGACTGGTTGACATTATAACCAGCTCCCCGGAGGTCATCCTCTATGCCGAGAGCCACTTTTATTCGTTGCTGCTGATGAGGCTGGAGCACATTGTTGAAGGCATAATCAACCGAAAACAGAAACATGACCGCAATAATCACGGCCCCTATAGTCACAAGATATTTCTTCATTGGATTACGCAGCATCTCATAAGCCACATAACCGAGACCGACAGTTATGGAGGACAGGAAATAAACCATTCCCGGCACATTTATGCCGCATAACGAAAGTATCCACACCACAAGTCCGGTACCTGCAAACCAGAGCACAAGATTGCGTGCCACCACCATATTGCGGCAATATATGGCCACCATGCACACCATCACCGCCATTATCATGATAAACACGGCAGCCTGTCCCACCGCAATGCCGAGCAATGTGGATTCGGTAAATTTAACCGCCACCACAAAAAACACTACCGAGCAGAATGCCGACAACAGCACGAGGCCGCTCATGCCTTCACGATAAAGGACAAAGAAAAGCGACAGATACACAAGTGCCGATCCTGTCTCGCTTTGGGCAAGGATCAGGACGATCGGCAGGAAGATTATACCGAGAGCCTTGAGGTAATTGTTGCGGTCGGCATTCAGCGAGAAATTATATCCGCTGAACAGCTTGGCCAAAGCCAATGCCGTGGCACATTTGGCAAACTCCGCAGGCTGGAGGCTCATAGGGCCTATCACAAGCCACGAGTGCGAGCCTTTGATGTTAGGCGCCACGAATATAGTTACCAGCAACAGCACCATCATCACGAGATATATGGGATAGGCATATGCCTCATACATTCGTGAATCGATAAGCAGCAGTACAAGTCCGAGAGCCATGGAGAGACCTATCCAGCGTATCTGCTTGCCTGAAAACTCCGAGAAATCGAATATACTCGCATGGTCGAAATCATAGCTCGCGGCATAAATGCTGAACGCCCCCATAATCACAAGGATCAGATAGAGCGCCACCGTGGGCCAGCCGATATACTGGAATATGGATGTGTTAGTGTTTCTTGACTCCACTGTAAATCACTGTATTGGATTGCAACATACGGTCCTCGAGGTATCTACGCGAAGGCGAAATGCTGCGGTTGAGGTATTTTTCTATTATAAGACTCCCGATAGGCACTCCGAAAGCGGCACCATATCCGGCATTCTCCACAAACACACACACGGCAATGCGCGGATTGTTCATAGGGGCGAAACCAAGAAACACCGAATGGTCACGTCCGTGGGGGTTTTGGGCCGTTCCTGTCTTGCCGCACACCTCCACATCCGGCAGGTTGGCCGTGCGGCATGTGCCTCCGGTCACAGCCATACGCATACCTTCGGCCACATCCTGAAAATAACGGGAATGGATGGTAGGCACGCGACGGCGCAACATGGAGTCGGGCATGACGCTATCCTGAATTTCCTTTACAAGATGTGGAGTGATGAACCATCCCCGGTTGGCTATCGTTGCTCCGAGGTTGGCTATCTGCAACGGAGTGGCAAGTATCTCACCCTGCCCTATGGATACTGAGATTATGGAATTGGCGCTCCAGTGATCCTCTCCGTAAACCTTGTTGTAGAATTTTGCATTGGGAATAAATCCACGGCTCTCGCCCGGCACATCTATTCCGAGACGGTAACCGTAGCCCAACGACACAAGATGATTTTTCCACACTTCGAAAGCATTGGCCACAGATCCGTATTTGGAACGCCGGTCGATCATAGCCTTGAAACCATAACAGAAAAATGCGTTGCATGAAGTCTCCAACGCGGGCTTCAGCGCCACCGGTGACGCATGTCCGTGGCATTTCAGGCGCCGTCCGGCATACAGATATCCGCCTGCACACGGATAGGATGTGCCGAGAGTTATTATCCCCTCCTCAAGAAATATAAGCCCCTGTGTGGGCTTGAATGTGGATCCGGGAGGATAGGTAGCCATTATCGACCTGTCAAACAACGGCTTCAACGGATCGGCATTAAGCTTTTTGTAATTCGCACCGCGCTGACGGCCAACAAGCGTGGTAGGATCATAGGTGGGACTGGACACCATACACAACACCTCGCCTGTGGAGGGCTCAATGGCCACTACAGCCCCTATCTTGTTTACCATGAGGGATTCGGCATACTGCTGAAGCTCTATGTCAAGACTTAGTTTAAGATTTTTTCCTGACACGGCAGCCCGGTCATAACGACCATCCTCATACCGGCCCTTTATCTTGCCGTAGGCATCGCGTATGAGCACTTCCACACCTTTCTCACCACGCAGCACTTTTTCATAACTGCGTTCAATGCCGAGATCACCCGTATAGTCGCCGGCGGAATAATAGGAATCGCGTTTCACATCCCTGTCCGAGACCTCGCGGATGTTTCCAAGCACATTTGCGGCGCACTTGTAATTATACTGCCTCAGAATGCGTTTCTGAAAGAAGAAACCCGGATAACGGTACATCCGTTCCTGCAAACGCCCATATTCCTCCGGCGAAAGATGTGTCATGAACGTCTGCGGCGAATATGACGAATATCCCGGATTAAGGCGGCGGTCCTTCATGTCAGCGAGACGCTTAACAAACTGCTGGGGAGTTATGTTAAGGGCCCGGCACATGTCAAGAGTGTCGAATTCCTTGACATCCTTGGGGATCATCATTATGTCGTAGGCCGGCTGGTTATACACTACAAGACGTCCGTCGCGGTCATATATAATGCCACGCGACGGATACACGGCCTTACGCAGAAACGCATTGCTGTCGGCATACTCCTTATACCTGGAGTCCACTACCTGAAGGCTGAAAAGGCGGATAAGATAAATTGCAGCTATAACCACTATGAAGCCGCCTATGACATATTTACGCTTCTCAAGATTATAGTCTTTTCTCATGTCGTTTCACTGCAAGGCTGTCAAGCCCCAGAATTAGGAGAGTGGTGAGAATCGTGGAGAATATTATACGCAGAATAAGCCTCAACAGGTAGAAGAACGTGAACGACTCTATCATGAAAATCAGGGAGCAATAAATAAGCGTCATGGTAAGTGCATATTTCATATACACACCCATTCCAAGCGACTTTATGGACGGCTCCGGATCGGTAAGGTCATCCTCTCGCGGGAAATAAAGACGCAGCACAGGCTTGCGCAACACCGCTATAATGGTACACGCCAGTGAATTCATGCCCTGTGTGTCGGAAAATATATCCACCCCAAGGCCGATAAAGAATGAGGCAGTGAGAACCCATGGCATCGACATTGTTACAGGGAGCCGCAATATCACATAGATGAACACAAAAGGCACAGCCACCCCGAACAGGCAAATATGATTGAACACTATGGCCTGTGCAAGGATCAGTCCTATAGCGAGCAATGTAAGGTTTATGGCTGTGCGGTTCATCAGGTTTCAGTTTATTGCATTGTATCAATCTCTTTCTCCACCTCACGGAGCTCATCTTTCATCCTGTCACCTACCACACGCACAGTGGAGAGTGTGGAGAAGTCCGTGAACAACTTGACTTTAAGAGCGAAGAAATCCCCTTCATGCCCACGGGCATCACTGAGCACAGTGCCCACAGGCACTCCTTCGGGAAATACTGAGGAATAACCGCTCGTAACAATAGTGTCGCCACGGTGGAACACTGCATGGCGAGGCAGTTCTTCCAGCACTGCCGTGCGTGGATCCGAACCGTCCCATACCAATGACCCTACATGGTCGTTGCCTTTCACTTTGCAGGATATCTTTAGATTGGGATTAAGCAACGAAATAACACGTGCAGTGTGATCACCTACAATATTCACAATGCCCACTACGCCGTTCTGGTCCACTACACCCATTTCCGGAGCCACCCCGTCGAGGCGGCCTTTCTCTATGGTTATATAGTTGTAAGGCCGCGAAACACTGTTGTTGATAACATGGGCTATGACGAAATTATAACGCGACAAAGCGCTGTCAACCGTCATAGTGTCAGCGTAAACCCTCTCGTCGTGGATACGTATCTGCTGCTTCAGAGCCAGCACCTCAAGTTCAAGGTCAGCGTTACGCCTCTGCAAGTCCTCATTTATGTCGCGCAGATGAAAATACGAAGTGACATTATTGGCTATTTCATAGACGGTCGATGTCACAGCTCCAGCCGACGACATATATACATGATGCTGATACGGATTTCCTGAAAACAACAGAGCGCAACTCACCGCCACATAGAATATGAACACTATCCATGTGAAATTTTTTATGAAAAAATTGATGAGATTGCGCACTTCAGGCTATGCAGTGAAGCCGTTGACAGAAATCTGACCCCGGAATGGCAGGAACAGGGATCTGTCAGCGGATAAGAAAGTTGAACTTCTGGGTATTCTTCAATGCCACACCGGTGCCCTTGGCCACAGCGAGAAGCGGATCCTCGGCTATATGGAACTGTATGCCGATCTTGTCAGTAAGGCGCTTGTCAAGTCCGCGCAACAACGCACCACCTCCTGCAAGATATATGCCGTTGCGCACTATGTCGGCATACAGTTCGGGAGGTGTTTGCTCCAGAGCGCTGAGCACGGCAGCCTCGATCTTTGATATGGACTTCTCTATGCTGTGACATATCTCCTGATAGCTTACAGGCACCTCCATGGGAAGAGCGGTCATGATGTTGGGGCCGTTTACCACATAATCGGCCGGGGGATTGTCAAGTTCAAGCAATGCGGATCCCACATTCATCTTGATGAGCTCGGCTGTGCGTTCACCCACTTTCACATTATGGACACGGCGCATATGCTCCTGAATGTCGGCAGTAAGATCGTCACCGGCTATCTGGATGCTCTTGTTGCTGACAATTCCGCCGAGTGATATCACAGCGATCTCGGTGGTGCCGCCGCCTATATCGACGATCATGTTGCCTTCGGGAGCCACTACATCAAGCCCGATACCGAGAGCGGCAGCCATAGGCTCATAAAGCATGTATACGTCACGGCCTCCGGCATGTTCCGACGAATCACGCACAGCACGCATCTCCACTTCGGTAGAGCCGGACGGAATGCCCACCACCATGCGCATCGACGGATTGAACCAATTGCTTTTTGTGCTGGCTTTCTTCACCAAGCCGCGTATCATAAGCTCGGCCGCGTTGAAGTCAGCTATCACACCCTTACGCAGCGGGCGGACGGTTTTTATGTTTTCGTGCTCCTTCCCCTGCATCTGCTGGGCTTCCTTTCCCACAGCTATGGGTTTACCGGTGCGCACGTCGATAGCCACAATGGAGGGTTCGTCGATCACTATCTTGTCATTATGGATAATGATGGTGTTGGCCGTTCCGAGGTCTATCGCTATTTCTTTGGTTAATGAGAATATTCCCATGAGAATTTTCAATTTAAAATATGTGAGAGGTTGATTTAGTGTTTAAAATGACGGAAGCCGGTGGTCACCATCGCCATGTTGTGAGCGTCGCAATAGTCAACCGACTCCTTGTCGCGGATGGAACCTCCGGGATGGATCACCGCCTTGATTCCGGCCTTGTCAGCTATCTCCACACAGTCGGCAAACGGGAAGAAAGCATCGCTCGCCATAACAGCGCCATTCAGATCATGGCCATGCTCGCGTGCTTTCTCTATAGCTTGTTTAAGAGAATCCACACGCGATGTCTGACCTATTCCGGAAGCGAGAAGCATACCGTCTTTGGCCAGCACTATGGCATTGCTTTTGGAATGCTTTACCACACGGTTGGCAAATAGCATATCGGCAACCTGCTGTGCCGTAGGCGCCAGTTTTGTAACAGTGTTCAGGTCAGAAGCTGTCTCGGCTTTAAGGTCGCGGTCCTGCACAAGGGCTCCGTTGAGGATGGAGCGGAACTGAACCGGAGGCAACGACATATCGCTGCGGCGCAGAATGATTCGGTTCTTTTTATGTTTAAGGATGTCAAGGGCGCCCTCAGCATAAGAGGGAGCTATGATTACCTCAAAAAATATCTTGTCGATCTCGGCGGCTGTGGCCTCATCAATCTCACGGTTGGCAATCAACACTCCGCCGAAAGCCGACACCGGATCGCCGGCCAACGCATCAGCCCATGCCTCACATACAGTGGGACGCACTGCAATACCGCAGGCATTGTTGTGTTTGAGAATAGCGAATGCCGTATCATCAAACTCGCTGATCAACGCAACAGCAGCATCAATATCAAGAAGGTTGTTATAGGAGATCTCTTTGCCGTGCAATTGAGTAAACATGGCCTCGAAATCGCCATAGAAGCGGGCCTGCTGATGGGGATTCTCGCCATAACGCAGCTCCTTTGAACCGTCGATGGCTATACGGAGCGATGTAGGTTCCTCGCCAAGGAAATAATTCATTATAGCAGAATCATAGTGTGACGAAACTGCAAAGGCTTCCTTGGCCAAAGCGCGGCGCTCACGCAATGTGGACTGTGCACCGTGTTCACGCAGCATTTCGGCCAGATAGCCGTATTGGGCCTTTGAAGGAATAATCACAACATCATTGAAATTCTTGGCCGCACCACGTATCAGCGATATACCGCCTATGTCGATCTTCTCGATTATATCCTCGTCCGAAGCTCCTGAAGCCACAGTTTTTTCGAACGGATAAAGATCCACAATCACCAGATCAATTTCAGGTATCTCATAACGCGCTATCTGTTCGCGGTCACCCTCGTTGTCGCGGCGGTTAAGTATGCCGCCGAACACTTTGGGGTGCAACGTCTTCACCCTGCCACCGAGAATAGAGGGATAGCCGGTAAGATCCTCAACGGCCTCACAGGCGTAACCGAGAGATTCGATATATGACTTGGTGCCCCCTGTGGAAAGGAACCTGACACCCTCTTTGTTCAGCAGTTCAAGCAGTTCGTCGAGTCCGCCCTTGTCGAACACCGATATGAGCGCTGTTTTGATTTTGGTAAATTGCGACATTGTTGTTTATTAGACAGTTCAGTAATCAGAGCGCAAAATTACAAAAAATAATCCACCTCAGCCCCACATTCCCGTCAAAATCTCACACCGATTTTCTCCCTACTCAATTAAGGCGGATATATTTGGCCGCGCATGATATTTCCCGTACATTTGGCTACGCCGAAGAATTAGATGCGGTCTCATTACAAAAAATGAATGGCACAGGCATTCGGCAGATAACTTCACTCGTTATAGTTATATGAAATATCTTAAAGTCATAATGTTTCTTGCTTTACTGTGCGGCAGCTGTATCACAAAGCGAGGTATATTTGAACAGGGAGCACCTCGTACTATTCAAGGTTATACATACGATTTAGTGACCGGGGAAAGACTCAATGGAGCATTTGTCATCAACATAACACAAAGGCATGGTATGGCAACAGATTCCATAGGCAGGTTTAACATAATTGCAAACGTGGGTGACTCCATTCGTTTTCAATATGTTGGAATGAAGGATAGTGTTGTTGTATTGACAAAGGACTCTCCTTCATATTGGAAAGTGGGATTAGACACACTAAATTTAATTATGACCGATAAAGGGGTATTTTCCCGGCATAGCCCTTAAATAAAAAAATCCCTGTAAGGGAGCTACTTACAGGGATTTTGAAGTTTCCATAGCGGAGAGAGAGGGAAAATCACCTTGATATCGTTAAATTTTAATTTGTATTCAAAATACTCTGATTTATAGGATTATAAAAATGTTGAATTTAATCGGCATCATTAAATAGCATTTGGATATGTCAAAAATTGGGTGTAATTTTGGGTGTAACTTTTAAACTCTCCAAGTATGAATCTCAAACGTAATATCATCTTCCAACTTGAATCCCGCAAAAAGGATGGGGTATTGGTGACTGAAAACGTGCCAATTAGAATGCGAGTGGTATTTGACGGCAAACGCATTGAATTCACCACTGGCTATCGTATTGACGCTGCCAAATGGGATACTTCAAAGCAGCGTGTCAAAAATGGTTGCACTAATAAGCTTAAGCAATCA